>JBASIS010000277.1:0-12780 GCA_049654905.1 Chromatiaceae bacterium | reverse complement strand
TCGAGCGAGGCACAGGTTTATTGCGCCTCTGGCCGATTACTGCTGCGGCAAATTTGCAATAATCAAACGCCCTATAAATTAGCAGTCAGTTAAATTTATGGGATAAATTAGTTCCTAGACAGTCTCTCAGCCCCCAGGAGCCCAGCCCCATGACCCAAGCTGTTCACCTTGTTTGTCCCCAGTGCGATGCGGTTAACCGGGTACCCCCGGGGCGTCTGGGCGAGGAAGCCAAGTGCGGTAAGTGCCGTGCGCCCCTCTTTGCCGGCGCCCCCCTGGCCCTGGACGAGGAGCGCTTCGCCAAGCACCTGGGGCGGAGCGATCTGCCGCTGGTGGTGGATTTCTGGGCCCCCTGGTGCGCGCCCTGTCGCGCCATGGCGCCGGCCTTCGAGGCCGTGGCCCGGCGCATCGAGCCCCAGGCGCGGCTGATCAAGGTGAACACGGAGGAGGCTCAGGCCCTGGCGGGGCGCCATGGCATCCGGAGCATCCCGACCCTGGTGGTCTTTCGCGGCGGCCGGGAGGTGGCGCGCACCTCGGGGGCGATGGACGCCCCTGCACTGGAAAACTGGATTCGCCGTAAGCTTTAACATAAGTTCCTCTTCGGGCGCGAGGTGCTCGATTTGTTGAATGGGCTATTCATTAGGGGGCAACAGACAGTGAGAATGTTAGTCAAAAACCAGGGCCTGTCGCCGCGGCGCATCGCGACGATAGGTCTCCTTACCATGGCAATGGGCCTACTAAGCCCTTTCGTTGTCGCGGGTTCGGGTGATGGCACTGCCCTACAAGCCTATAGCGGGGTAGGCTTGCCAAAGGTCGCTGCCGCGGTGGCACACGACACCTCCCCGGCGTTGCGCGATATTCCGGCCGTCGCGACTGCCCTGGGTGGGGAGTTGCCAGTCAAGCACCCGGTTCCGAACTCCCGTGTCCAAGCCCTGAAGCAGTCGCTGCAGCGGGCAAAGGCGATTCCGGCCCGCCCGCCCCTGGAATCAGCAGCGGGTACGATGCCAATGCCGGTCCCGCTCCAGAACTTCCCGGGTTGGATAACGTATTTGGTTACTACCCGCCGGACACTAACGGCGATGTGGGTCCTGACCACTATGTACAGATCGTGAATGTCACATTCGCGGTCTACAGCAAGACGGGCGCTCTGCTCTATGGGCCAGTAGCAAACAATACTCTCTGGGCTGGTTTTGGCGGCGTCTGCGAGACGCGAAACGATGGTGATCCCATCGTCCTTTACGACGCTCTGGCCGATCGCTGGCTGATCTCGCAGTTCGCGGTCCCTGATGTAGGCGATAACTTCGAGTGCGTCGCCATCTCCACCTCGGGTGACCCCCTGGGGTCTTACCACCGCTATGCCTTTTCCTACGGTACCGACTTCCCCGACTACCCCAAGATCGGGGTCTGGCCGGATGGCTACTACGTTACCTACAACATTTTTGGTGACGCAGGCTTCAAGGGGGTGACGACCTGCGCGCTGGAGCGCCGGGCGATGCTTAATGGTGCCTCGGCCAGCCAGCAGTGCTTTTTCCGTGAACAGGAGTGGTCGCTCTTGCCGTCCGACTTGGACGGCCACAATCCGCCACCGGTCGGCTCACCCAATTACCTGGTCGGGGAGCATTGGAGCGAATACGACAAGTTAACAATGTACCGGTTCGCCGTGGATTGGGACACACCCGCGAACACCTCTTTTACGGGGCCGGTCTATATCCCGGTCGATCCCTATACCCCTGCCTGCCTAGACGTCTTCCGAGGTCGCTGTGTTCCTCAGCCTGGCACTGCTGTACTTCTGGAGTCCCTTGGCGGGCACGCCATGTACCGTCTGGCCTACCGCAACTTTGGTACCCATGAGTCGCTGGTGGTGAACCACAGTGTCGCGATGGACGCCAACTTGGGATTGACCTCCCAGATCGGTGTGGGCTGGTACGAGATCCGGTCTCCCGGTGCTCCGGCGCCGGTCGTCTATCAGGAAGGCACCTCGGCCAGCGACGTACCAGGCCAGTTCCGGTGGATGGGTTCCATTGCCATGGATCGTCAGGGCAACATGGCGTTGGGCTATAGCAGTTCGAGCACCACCCTGTTTCCGTCGATCCATTATGTCGGCCGGCTGGCGACCGACCCCCCGGGGACTATGCCGTTCGCGGAGGGTCTGATCCAAGTCGGCGCCGGCTCCCAGACCGGCTCTAGCGCTCGCTGGGGCGACTATACCGCCATGCAGGTGGATCCCGTGGATGACTGCACCTTCTGGTACACCAATGAATATCTAGAGGAAACCAGCAGGGTCGGCTGGACTACTCAGATCGCCAGCTTTAAGTTCCCTGGCTGTGGTCCGACCCCGACCCCGGTACCCCTGATGTCGGGGCCGGCGATAGTGGGACTGGTGCTGCTTCTGTTCGGGGTAGCGACGGTACGACTCTGGCCGCGTCGCGTCTGAGGGGATCCGACTCGGCCTTTGGCAGAGGGGGGCCGAGAGGGCCCCTTTGCTTTCCTCGCCCGGGAAGGTCCGGGCCGAGAACCCTTCCATCTAACTATGTACTAGCGGAACCAGGGTGTGGCCCAAGCCAGGTAATATCAGTGGGTGGGTGTGCCCAGCCCCCTGGCGGCGGATGGACAGGGCTAGGGGAATCACTTAGAATTTCCTCCGTTCGAGGTGCCTGGCCCTAGCTGTTCCTGCCGCTCTCGTCCTCACGTCTTCGTGCAACGCCGCACGATCCTGGCCGCTTTCCCGCATCGCGCGTCCTTGTGATTTCAGCGCCCTTGGGCGCCTCATGTCCCCGCGGCCCTCCGGCCGGGACGCGGGCTGGCTGAACTCGGAGATGACCTTGAGAAAGCCCGCGGTTCTCGTTCTGGAAGACGGCTCTGTCTTTCGCGGCCTGTCCATCGGCGCCGAGACCCAGAGCGTCGGCGAGGTGGTCTTCAATACGGCCATGACCGGCTATCAGGAGATCCTCACCGATCCCTCATACCGCCGCCAACTGGTGACCCTAACCTACCCTCACATCGGCAACACCGGCGTCAATCCCGAGGACGAGGAATCCCCCGCCCTGCAGGCCGCCGGGCTCGTTATCCGCGACCTGCCGCCACTGGCCAGCAATTGGCGCCAGCGTGGGCGCCTGGATGACTACCTCCTGCGTCAGGGCGTGCCGGGCATCGCCGATATTGATACCCGCCGGTTGACCCGCATCCTGCGGGAGAAAGGTGCCCAGAATGGCTGTCTGCAGGCGGGCGAGGCGATTGACGAGACGGTGGCCTTGGCGGCGGCCCGGGCTTTTACCGGCCTCAAGGGCCTGGACCTGGCCCAAGAGGTGACGACGGCCCGGGCCTATGAATGGGGCCGGGGTGTCTGGCGCCTGGAGGGGGAGGCAGAGATCGCGAGCCGGGATCCGGACCACTGCCCCTATTGGGTCGTGGCCTACGATTACGGCATTAAGCGCAACATCCTGCGCATGCTGGTGGATCGCGGCTGCCGGGTGACGGTGGTCCCGGCGAGGACGCCGGCGGCGGAGGTATTGGCCCTCCAGCCCGATGGCGTCTTTCTCTCTAACGGCCCGGGCGATCCCGAGCCCTGCGATTACGCCATCCAGGCCATCGGCGACTTGCTGGAGACCGGTATTCCAATCTTTGGGATCTGTCTGGGCCATCAATTACTGGGTCTGGCCTGCGGGGCGCGCACCCTGAAGATGAAGTTTGGTCATCATGGCGCTAACCACCCGGTTCAGGACCTGGCCACCCGGCGGGTCATGATCAGCAGCCAGAATCATGGCTTTGCGGTGGACGAGGCGAGCCTGCCCCCAATCCTGGAGCCGACCCATCGCTCCCTCTTCGATGGCTCCCTGCAAGGTATCCATCACCGCGAGCGACCGGCCTTTGGTTTCCAGGGGCATCCGGAGGCCAGTCCGGGACCCCATGACGTGTCGCCCGTTTTTGATCACTTCATCGACCTGATCCGGGCCCACCGGCCCTAGCCAGGTCCTGGCGGGCGAGGGATGACACCCTGGCCCTGGGTCGGACCAGATCCCAAGCACATTGGCCAAATCTGGCCCTACCCTGGCCAGGATGCGATTACTAGCCTGAAAGAATATGCCCAAGCGTACAGATATCCAGAGCATTCTCATCATCGGGGCCGGCCCCATCGTCATCGGTCAGGCCTGCGAGTTCGACTACTCGGGGGCCCAGGCCTGTAAGGCCCTGCGCGAGGAGGGCTACCGGGTCATCCTGGTCAATTCCAATCCGGCCACCATCATGACCGACCCGGAGATGGCCGATGCCACCTACATCGAGCCCATCACCTGGAAGACCCTGGAGCGCATCATCGAGCGCGAGCGCCCGGATGCCCTGCTGCCGACCATGGGGGGCCAGACGGCCCTCAACACCGCCCTGGACCTGGTGCGCCACGGGGTGCTGGAGCGTTACGGCATCGAGCTGATCGGCGCCTCCCGCGAGGCCATCGACATGGCCGAGGACCGCGATCTCTTCCGCCAGGCCATGCGCCGCATCGGCCTGGACATGCCGCGCTCGGCCATTGCCCACAGCCTGGAGGAGGCCATCCAGGTCCAGGCCCAGATCGGCTACCCCGCCATCATCCGGCCCTCTTTCACCATGGGTGGCAGTGGCGGTGGTATCGCCTATAACCGGGAGGAATTCGAGACCATCTGTCTGCGCGGCCTGGATATGTCCCCCACCAGCGAGCTGCTGATCGAGGAATCCGCCCTGGGCTGGAAGGAATTCGAGATGGAGGTGGTGCGCGACCGCGCCGACAACTGCATCATCGTCTGCTCCATCGAAAACCTGGACCCCATGGGGGTGCATACGGGCGATTCCATCACGGTGGCGCCAGCCCAGACCCTGACGGACAAGGAATACCAGATCATGCGCGATGCCTCCATCGCCGTGCTCCGGGAGATTGGCGTCGATACCGGTGGCTCCAACGTCCAGTTCGCCATCAACCCCGAGAACGGACGCATGATCATCATCGAGATGAACCCGCGCGTCTCCCGGTCCTCGGCCCTGGCCTCCAAGGCCACCGGCTTCCCCATTGCCAAGGTGGCGGCCAAGCTGGCGGTGGGCTACACCCTCGATGAACTGAAAAACGACATCACCGGCGGCGTCACCCCGGCTTCCTTCGAGCCGAGCATCGACTATGTAGTGACCAAGATCCCGCGCTTCACCTTCGAGAAGTTTCCCCTGGCCGATCCCCGCCTGACCACCCAGATGAAGTCGGTGGGCGAGGTTATGGCCATTGGCCGCACCTTTCAGGAATCCCTGCAAAAGGCCCTGCGCGGATTGGAGACGGACAAGTACGGCCTTGACGAGCTGGTGGATTTGACGGAGCCCGGCGCCTTGACCCGCATCCGCCAGGAGTTGCGCCAGCCCGGCGCCGAACGCATCTTCTACCTGGCCGACGGCTTCCGCGCCGGTTTCACGATCCAGGAACTCTTTGACATTACCGCCATTGATCCCTGGTTCCTTGCCCAGATCCAGGAACTGGTGACCCTGGAGGCCGAGATCTGTGTCGAGGGTTACCCGGGTCTGACCTATGAGCGCCTGCGCTTCCTCAAGCGCAAGGGCTTCGCCGATCGCCGCCTGGGCCTGTTGGCGGCCTGCGGCGAGCAGGCCATCCGCGAACGGCGCCATGCCCTGGGTATCCGCCCCGTCTTTAAGCGGGTGGATACCTGTGCCGCCGAGTTTGCTTCCAGTACCGCCTACCTCTACTCCACCTACGAGGAGGAATGCGAGGCCAACCCCACGGACCGCCAGAAGATCATGGTCCTGGGCGGCGGGCCCAACCGCATCGGTCAGGGCATCGAGTTCGACTATTGCTGCGTCCATGCCGCTCTGGCCCTGCGCGAGGATGGCTATGAGACCATCATGGTCAACTGCAATCCAGAGACCGTCTCCACCGACTACGACACCTCCGACCGCCTCTATTTCGAGCCCCTGACCCTGGAAGACGTGCTGGAGATCGTCGATAAGGAGCAACCCTTCGGCGTCATCGTGCAGTTCGGTGGCCAGACTCCCCTGAAACTGGCGCGGGCCCTGGAGGCCGCGGGGGTGCCCATCATCGGCACCAGTCCGGACTCCATCGACCTGGCGGAGGATCGGGAACGCTTCCAGGGCATGGTTCAGGAACTGGGCCTGCGGCAGCCGCCCAATACCACCGCCCGCAGCGAGCATGACGCCATCGCCCAGGCGGCCAGCATCGGTTATCCCCTGGTAGTACGCCCCTCCTATGTCCTGGGTGGCCGGGCCATGGAGATCGTCTATGACGCCGCCGATCTCAAGCGCTACATGCGTGACGCGGTCAGGGTTTCCCACGAGTCCCCCGTGCTGCTGGATCGCTTCCTGGACGACGCCATCGAGGTGGATGTGGATGCCATCTGCGATGGTGAGACCGTCCTCATTGGCGGCATCATGGAGCACATCGAACAGGCTGGCGTCCATTCGGGTGACTCCGCCTGCTCCCTGCCGCCCTACACCCTGTCCCCGGCGATTCAGGACCAGATGCGCCAGCAGATGACCCAACTGGGTCATGCCCTCAAGGTGGTGGGCCTGATGAACGCCCAGTTCGCTATCAAGGACGACGAGGTCTATATCCTGGAGGTCAATCCCCGCGCCTCGCGCACCGTGCCCTTCGTCTCCAAGGCCATCGGCGTCCCCCTGGCCAAGGTCGCGGCCCGCTGCATGGTGGGCCGCACCCTGATTCAGCAGGGCCATGCCAAGGAGCTGAAGCCCAAGCACTATTTCGTCAAGGAGGCGGTGTTCCCCTTCATCAAGTTCCCGGGCGTGGATACGGTCCTCGGCCCGGAGATGAAATCGACGGGGGAGGTTATGGGCGTGGGCGAGACCTTCGGCGAGGCCTTTGGCAAGGCCCAGTTGGGTGCCGGGACCAAGCTGCCGGCCAAGGGCAAGGCCCTGTTGAGCGTACGCGAGGCCGACAAGCGCCGCCTGGTGCCCGTCGCCCGGGATCTGGTCGAGCTGGGCTTCCAGCTATACGGTACCCATGGCACGGCGGCGGTGGTGCGGGCGGCGGGTATCCCCTGCGTGCGGGTCAATAAGGTTTTCGAGGGCCGGCCGCACATCGTTGATATCATCAAAAATAACGAGATCAGCTTCATCGTCAATACGACGGAGGGGGCCAAGGCCATTATCGATTCCGCCGCCATTCGCCGGGCCGCCCTCCAGCATAAGGTGAGCTACACCACCACCATCGCCGGCGCCGAGGCCACCTGTCTGGCCCTCCGGCACGGGGCCGCCCTGGCGGTGAATCGCTTGCAGGAACTTTACTGAGATTCCACCGCCGGCCTGGGCTGGCGGCGGAACCGAACGAGAGGCCGCCGCGGGCGGCCCGGTTTTTTTGATGAGGACACCACCATGAGCAAAGTCCCTCTCACCGCCAGGGGCGCCGAGAAGCTGCGCGCCGAACTGGAGCGGCTCAAGCGCAGCGAGCGTCCGCGCGTCATCGAGGCCATCTCGGAGGCCCGGGCCCACGGCGATCTCAAGGAGAACGCCGAATACCATGCCGCCCGCGAGCAGCAGAGCTTCATCGAGGGCCGCATCAAGGATATCGAGGGCAAGCTGTCCCACGCCCATATCATTGATGTCACGCAGCTCGCGACGGATGGCCGCGTCGTCTTCGGCGCCACGGCGATTGTGCTGGAGCTGGATAAGGACGAGACCGAGCATAGCTTCCAGATTGTCGGCGATGACGAAGCCGACCTGGCCCTCGGCATGATTTCCATCAGTTCCCCCATCGCCAGGGCCCTGATTGGCAAGCGCGAGGGCGACACGGCCACCGTGGACGCCCCGGGGGGGCTGCGCGAGTTCGAGATCCTGGAAGTGCGCTACGTCTGACCGGGACCGGCGGACGGGGCATGCTGGGTTTGCGCCCCATCCCAGGCCCCATTATTCTTTTGCGATTCGATTCGTTATGCGCGGAGGCCTCTCATGGCTGCCCAGACCCTTTATGACAAATTGTGGGACGAGCACCTCGTCCGCTACGACGAGGATGGCACGGCGCTCCTCTACATCGACCGCCAGTTGGTCCATGAGGTCACCTCGCCCCAGGCCTTCGCCGGGCTGCGCCTGACCGGGCGCCAGCCCTGGCGGGTTGCGGCCAATCTGGCGGTGCCCGATCACAACGTCCCCACCACGGATCGCGACAAGGGCATCGTCGATCCCGTCTCGCGCCTCCAGGTGGAGACCCTGGGCCGCAATTGCATCGAGTTCGGTATCACCGAGTTCGGCATGGGTGATCCCCGCCAGGGCATCGTCCACGTCATGGGGCCGGAGCAGGGCTTCACCCAGCCGGGCATGACCATCGTTTGCGGCGATTCCCACACCTCGACCCATGGCGCCTTTGGGGCCCTGGCCTTCGGCATCGGCACCTCCGAGGTGGAGCATGTCCTGGCGACCCAGTGCCTGCTGCAGCGCAAGGCCAAGACCATGTTGGTCAGCGTCGATGGCCAACTTGGGCGAGGCGTCACCGCCAAGGACATCGTCCTGGCCATCATTGGCGCGATCGGCACTGCGGGCGGCACCGGTTATGTCATTGAGTTTGGAGGCGAAGCCATCCGCGCCCTGTCCATGGAGGGCCGCATGACGGTCTGCAACATGACTATCGAGGCGGGAGCCCGCGCCGGCCTGGTGGCGGTGGACGAGAAGACGGTCGAGTACGTCCGCGGCCGGCCCTTTGCCCCCCAGGGCGGCCTCTTTGAACAGGCGGCCGCCCACTGGCGCACCCTGGTCAGCGACCCGGGCGCCCGATTCGACCGGGTGGTTCGCCTGGACGCAGCGGCCCTCAAGCCCCAGGTGACCTGGGGTACCTCGCCGGAAATGGTGGTGGCCATCGATGACCGGGTGCCCAATCCCGCCGCCGAGCCCGATCCGACCAAGGCCGCGGGCATGCGCCGCGCCCTGGAGTACATGGGCCTGGAGGCGGGGACGCCTATCACCGAGATTCGGCCGGACAAGGTCTTCATCGGTTCCTGCACCAATTCCCGCATCGAGGACCTGCGCGCCGCCGCCGAGGTGGTCAAGGGTCGTCAGGTGGCCGCCAGCATCAAGCTGGCCATGGTGGTGCCGGGCTCGGGCCCGGTGAAGGAGCAGGCCGAGGCCGAGGGCCTGGATGCGATCTTCCGCGCCGCCGGCTTCGAGTGGCGCGATCCGGGTTGCTCCATGTGTCTGGCCATGAACGCCGACCGCCTGGAGCCGGGCGAACGCTGTGCCTCCACCTCCAACCGCAATTTCGAGGGCCGGCAGGGGCAGGGGGGGCGCACCCACCTGGTGAGCCCTGCCATGGCCGCCGCCGCCGCCGTAACCGGCCACTTCGTCGACGCGCGGACGCTTTAAGAGGATCCCGTCAATGGAAAAATTCGCCGATTTTACGGGCAAGGTCTGCCCCCTCGACCGTGCCAATGTCGATACGGACGCCATCATCCCCAAGCAGTTTCTTAAGAGCATCGAACGGACTGGCTTCGGCCCCAATCTGTTTGACGAGTGGCGCTACCTGGATCAGGGCGAGCCTGGGGAGGATTGCACCCACCGGCCGCTGAACAAGGACTTTGTCCTCAACGACCCGCGCTATGCCGGGGCCAGCATCCTGCTGACCCGGGAGAATTTCGGTTGCGGCTCCTCCCGCGAGCATGCCCCCTGGGCCTTGATGGATTATGGCTTCCGCGTCATCCTGGCCCCCAGTTACGCCGACATCTTTTTCAATAACTGCTTCAAGAACGGCATCCTGCCCATCGTCCTCGACGCGGCCCGGATCGACTGGCTCTTCGCCCTGGCCACGGGCCCCCAGGCCCTGGAGATCGAGGTGGACCTGCTGGGCCAGACGCTGACGCCAGCGGGAGGCCGGGCCTTCCCCTTTGACATGGACCCCTTCCACAAGGAATGCCTGCATAAGGGCCTGGACGACATCGGCCTGACGCTCAATCATGTGGATGAGATCCGGGCCTACGAGGAACGGCGCGGGCGCGAGGCACCCTGGTTGTTCGCCTAGGCGCCCCCCGCCCCGGCCATCCCCGCCGCCCCCGGGCGCTAACTCCATTATTTCATAAGGCAACGAGACACGTGAGCAAGAAGATTCTGATCCTGCCGGGCGACGGCATTGGTCCCGAGATCGTCGCCGAGGCGGTCAAGGTCCTGGCCTGTCTGCGCGACAATTACGGCCTGGACATCGACATGGACGAGGCCCTGGTGGGCGGCGCGGCTATCGACGCCACCGGCGGACCCCTGCCGGAGGCGACCCTGGAGCTGGCCCGGGAGGCCAATGCGGTTCTGCTCGGCGCCGTGGGCGGTCCCAAGTGGGAGCCCCTGCCCATCGCCATCCGGCCGGAAAAGGGCCTGCTGGGCCTGCGCGGGGGTCTCGGCCTCTTCGCCAACCTGCGTCCGGCCATTCTTTACCCCCAATTGGCGGCGGCCTCGTCCCTACGTCCCGAGGTTGTCTCCGGGCTGGACATCGTCATCGTGCGCGAACTGACGGGCGACATCTATTTCGGCCAGCCGCGGGGCACCCATGTCCGCGAGGATGGTGAACGCGTCGGCGTCAACACCATGATCTACAGCGAGTCGGAGATCCGTCGCATCTGTCGCGTCGCCTTCGACATCGCCCGCCAGCGCGGCAAGCGCCTCTGCTCCGTGGACAAGGCCAACGTCCTGGAATGCACCGAACTCTGGCGCGAGGTGGCGACCGAGGTCGGCGCCGAGTACCCGGACGTGGCCCTCAGCCACATGTACGTCGATAACTGCGCCATGCAACTGGTCCGCAACCCCAAGCAGTTCGACGTCATCGTCACCGGCAATATCTTCGGCGACATCCTCTCCGACGAGGCCTCCATGCTCACGGGCTCCATCGGCATGTTGCCTTCGGCCTCCCTGGACGAGCACGGCAAGGGGATGTACGAGCCCATCCACGGCTCGGCCCCGGACATCGCCGGTCAGGGCGTGGCCAATCCGCTGGCTACCATCCTGTCCCTGGCCATGATGCTGCGTTACTCCCTGGGCGACGAAGCCGGGGCCAGGCGGATCGATCGGGCGGTGACGCGGGTCCTCGATCAGGGGTTGCGGACCGCGGACATCATGTCCACGGGCATGCGGCGGGTCAGTACGTCTGAAATGGGCGACGCCGTCGTGGCGGCCCTGGGTGGGGAGTAATTAGTCATGAATCGAGTTGGTTTTATTGGCTGGCGGGGCATGGTGGGTTCGGTCCTCATGGGCCGGATGCTGGAGGAAAATGACTTCGCGGCCATCCCGGAGCCCGTTTTCTTCACCACCTCCCAGGTGGGACAGCCCGGTCCCGACGTGGGTAAGGGGGCCGTGCCCCTGCTCGACGCCAACGACTTGCAGGCCCTGGCCTCCATGGACGCCATCGTCACCTGTCAGGGCGGCGACTATACCAAGGCGGTCTATCCCAAGTTGCGCGCCGCCGGCTGGCGGGGCTACTGGATCGACGCCGCCTCTAGCCTGCGCATGGAGCCGGACAGCACCATCATCCTCGACCCGGTGAACCTGGACGTCATCGAGGCGGCGCTGGCGGTGGGCAAGCGCGACTTCATCGGCGGCAACTGCACGGTGAGTCTGATGCTGATGGCCATCGGGGGCCTCTTCCGCCATGACCTAGTGGAGTGGGTCACCTCCATGACCTACCAGGCCGCCTCCGGGGCGGGCGCCAAGAACATGCGCGAGCTATTGTCCCAGATGGGCGCACTTCACGCCGGCTGCGCCGATCGGCTGGCGGACCCGGCCTCGGCCATCCTGGAGATCGACCGCGTCGTCACCGAGACCATGCGGGGGGGCGACTTCCCGACGGCAAACTTTGGGGCCCCCCTAGCGGGCAGTCTCATCCCCTGGATCGACACCCCGCTGGAGAACGGTCAGAGCCGCGAGGAGTGGAAGGGCCTGGTGGAGACCAACAAGATCCTCGGCCGCCAGGACAACCCTATCCCCATCGACGGCACCTGTGTTCGCATTGGCGCTATGCGCTGCCATAGCCAGGGCCTGGTCATTAAGCTGAAGCAAAAGGCTCCGCTTGACGAATTGGTGGAGATGATCGCCGGTGCCAACGACTGGGTGCAGGTCATCCCCAACGAGCGCCCGGCGACCGTCGCTGGTCTGTCTCCCGCTGCCGTCACCGGCACCCTGACGGTGCCCGTCGGCCGGCTGCGCAAGATGAACCTGGGCGACGATTATCTGAACGCCTTCACCGTCGGCGACCAGTTGCTCTGGGGCGCCGCCGAGCCGCTGCGCCGCATGTTGCGCCTCCTAGGGCGAGGCTGAGGTCGGTTTGGTCGCGGGCGGTACGACAACAGGGGCCGGCGGGGTGGCGCAACCCCCTCGGTTCCCGGTTTGTGACTGACGCAAGTCCATGTCCCGCAACCTGAAACGGATCTCCGCTCTCTCCCTGGCCCTTCTGCCGGCCCTCGCCGGGGCCCTGGGGTTGGGCGGCATCCGCGGCGACTCGGCTCTCAACGAACCCTTCCTGGCGCGGATCGAGCTCAACGGCATCGCCCCGGAGGAACTGGATGGGGTCAAGGTAATCCTGGCCTCCGAGGCCGAATTCACCAAGGCCGGCTCCCCCCGGTCCGATTTTCTGACCGGTCTGATCTTCGTCCCCGAGGTCTCCCCGGAGGGCAAGGTCCAGGTGCGGGTCACCAGTACCAAGCCCATTCGCGAGCCCTACCTGGACTTTCTGGTCGAGGTCATTTGGCCCAAGGGCCGCCTGGTCAAGGGCTATACGGTCCTGCTCGATCCCCCGACGACGCTGCATCGGCCGGCGCCCAAGCT
>JBASIS010000276.1:0-36533 GCA_049654905.1 Chromatiaceae bacterium | reverse complement strand
GGCGGGGGGCGTGCAACGCAGCTCGATCCTGCGGCTGTCGGCGACCTTGTGGATCTCATGGCGCACGGTCAGTTCGGCGGTCCAGCGGGTGGGCTCGCCCACCTGATACTTGCCGGTACTATCCAGGGCGATGAAATAGAGGGTGGCGGCGGTGGTGCGGTAGTCCTCCAGGTCCTCCACCCGTTCGTCCCGATCCGACACCTTGGGAGTGGTGGCGACATAGACGCGGGGGCTATCGCCGGCATGGCGCGGCGTCAGGGACAGGCTGGTCTCGCCGGTATCCCGGTGGCTGGTGAGCAGGGTGACGTTGACCGAAGTCTTCTCGGGCGGGAAAGGGCCTTTTTCGAGGTGGCCCTCGGGGGTCTGGCGCCAGCGTCCCTGCTTGAGGGCTTCGTCGCGCAGCAGTTCCAGGCCGCGAGCCCCGGGCAGCCAGGGCCAGGTGGGATCGGTCCTGGCACGCATGACCAGATCGCGCCAGGGGACGCGGCGATCCTTGGCGGGCCAGAGGAAGGTCTCGGCCATGGCCCAATAGGCCGGCAACTCGTCCAGCATGTCCAGGGCCAGCTTGTTATCGCAGCGACCGCTGGCCAGCAGGCGTTCGATCTGGGCCTCGGCGGAATGGTCGCCCTGGCCAAAGCCGAGGCCGTTGTCGAGGGTGGCCATGACCAGCTCGCCATCACCACCGGGGAAAAAGAGCCGGTTGTAGGCGCCGGAGACGGCCTTGGTGAAGCGCTCGACCAGTTCCTCGTACTTGTCGCGCGCCTCCTCGAACAGGGTATCACCGGCCTTGAGGTTGGCGTGGATCTTCTCGATGGCATAAAGCTCGCGCAGCCGGAGTTCGACCTCGTTGGCCAGGTGACTGTCGTGGCCGGAGAGGATGAGGACGTTGTTCTTTTCCTGCTGAAACTCAAAGAAGTTGCGGATCGCCTCCGGCGGGGTGCGCCCGTCAGGCTGGACCACCAGCAGAATCCGGCCACCCGTGAGCCGCACCTCGTCGAGGCGTGGCATGATCTGCACCTCCTGATAGGCGGCGCGGGACTTGCTCTGGGTCTGGAAGAGGCCGGTCAGGCGGTTGATGAGGGCCTGTTCCAGCTTGGGTGGGGAAATCTGCTTGGCGTCGCGCTCGATGCGGCGACCCAGGTTTTCGGTCTCCTTGAAGTAGAAGGCCTCGCCCTCGCGATGCAGGTACCAGGCGCGGTCACGGAGCCGGTCCAGGCCGGCCAGGAATTCGTCGGCCTTGCGGTTGGGGGCGGCCAGGTACTCGATGATCTCGGCCTGGGTGAGCCCGGTATGGGCGCCCACGGCGCGGGAGAGGGAGGCGGAAAGGACCAGCTTGGCGACCTGGGCGGCGGCATCGCTGCCGAGATCCGCGTCGATCTCCTCGGCGCGGGCATTGCCCTGATCGGCGATGTCATTGACGACCGCTGGGAGGAGGGCGGGGTTGACGCGCTGGATCTCGTCGCGCACCTCGGGGGCATTGAGGTCCAGATGCTGGGTGCCGATGAGGAAGACGTCGTTGGCATCGCGGTTCCAGACACTGCGCAACAGCCGGGCGGTGAACTGCATCAGGCCCCGGGTCTGGCGAAAGCCCTCGTTCTCCTTGAAGAGGGCCACCAGGTTCTTGAAGGAGGGATGGAAGGGATAGGTCTCCCGGACTTCCTCGGCGACCTCTTCCATCGCCCGGGCGGTGATGTAACCGCCATCCTCGGCCGCCTTGACCTGCTCGGCAAAGGCTTCGGCCACCGCATCGATCAGGCGCTGATCGGGGAGATGCGTGAAGAGGCGTTTCTTGAGGATGGCATGGATTTCGTTACCGGCAAGCTGGACCGGGGTGATGATCTGGGCCTGGCGGCGGGTTTCCTGCTGGAGGTTGGACATGATCCGCGCCAGGTCACGGCTCTGGGCCTCGTAGCTGCCCGAGAGGTTAGCGATGACCACGCAGCACTTGGGTTGCTTGATGGCCGCACTGAGCAAGTTGGCTAGGCTGTAGGTCACTAGATCGGCCAGGGAACCCCGGCCGACGGCGCGGGTGTCGGCATTGAGCAAATAGGGCGGAAGCTCATCAAGGAGGATCAGGGTCGGCGCGTCGCCGATGATCTCCAGCCATTTCTTCTCATCCACCCCGCGCGGCCCATCGATCCAGTAGGGGCGAATCAGGTCAGCCCGGCCTAACTGGGTGGCGATTTCGCCCCAAATGAAGTGTTCGGGGTCGTTACGACCGTTGAAAGCGGCGATGCGAGCGGGACCAAAATTCAGGCGCCCCGCGAGATCGGCGGGCAGTACGATGGGACGGAGATCGGGGTGCTTGGCCAATAGGCCAAGAGCTACCATCAGGTGCGTCTTGCCGCCGCCCATGGCCTGGGCCAATTCGAAGGCGGCTTGATTGGATAGACCCGCAAGACGCAGCAAACCCTCGCGGAACAAGGCATCCATGCCTTGGGTGATGTGGTTGCGGGCAAAGAAGTCGCTGCCGTTGCCTTGGTCAGTGATGAGATCCGAGAGGTTTTCGATCGCTTCCGTCATCCGATAGTCATGGACCATCGGGTGGATCTTGCAGCTATCACGAACGGTGCCGAGCACGCCTACCCCCTGGTTCATCCCTGTCTGACAAGCAGCGCGCAAGGCTGAATCAGGCAGAGAGCCTTCCCGTGTGGTTGTTGTTGTGTTCTGGTTGATTGACGTCACCAAGGCCCTTGATGGCATCACCTTCCCCGGCCGGATGGTACACCAATAAGGCTCTCCCGGAACGGGTCTGGACGGCAGCGGCAAGGCGCTGGCACCCAGAGGCACAACACAGCCGGCTGCGCTAGCCTAAAATCCCAGCACCCCATTCCCTACGGACCCGCGAAGAACCCCTCTTCATGCGGATCGGAATCGACGCCAAGGAGTCAGCAGCCATTCTGTTGGCGCAAGAAACGCCATGTCGCTTCTTACTGATCGATGAGCGCCGCGGACGACAGATTGCCCGACGTCGCGGCATCCCTGTCGTCGGACTGGCCGGCGTGCTGCTGGCCGCCAAGCAGCAGGGCCTGCTGGAGTCTGTGGGGTCGGTGTTAGCGGCGCTGTCGCGACAGGGCTATCGGCTCGCGGATGCGCTGGTCGCAGACGTCTTGCGTCTGGCCGGGGAGACGGGTCGAAAGGGTGAATGACTCCCTTTGCGTGGTCATCTACCGTGAAACCCCGCGATAAAGCCGATCCACCCAGTCCCGAAACCATGGGGGACGCGCAAGCAGAATGTACGCGAGCAGCACCGCCGTAAGCGGGATTAGGAAGGCTGCGGTGTCCACGAAGACGATCAGCAGGGCCAGAACCAGACGGTGGGAAAGACGCATGACGACCTCGGGGTTGTTGGCAAGGTTCGCGACGCGGGCGGTATGTCTCGGGTCACCTTGCATCGGATCGAAAAGGCCAGCCCGCGGTCACGATAGGTGCCTATCTGAACGCCCGGGTGGCCATGGGTCTGGATTTTGGCATCCTCACGCCGGAGGATCAACCGGCCGACGCCGACGGTAAGGACGCGACACCAGGCTGGATTCCGGTTCGCGTTCGACTGAGGGATTATCCGCAACTCAAGCGTCTGGCTTGGCTAATTCATGGGGCACAACCTGGCTGTCAGCGATCGCCTAAAATCCCCGCATCCCATCCCCCCGATCTTCGGAGCGCCCTCTTCATGCGGCACGGACTTCTCATCCTCGCCCTGCTGGCCACCGCCTTGCTCTCGGCCTGCAGCCAGGAACCCCAGCTTACCGCCCTTCCCCCCGGCACGACTGTCCTCGCCTTCGGCGACAGCGTGACCTTCGGGACAGGAGCCGCCCCCGGGGAGGATTGGCCAACCGCCCTGGCCCTCGGGACCGGCTGGGAGGTGATCAATGCTGGTGTCCCGGGGGATACGGCGGAAGCGGGCAAGAGCCGCATCCAAGCCCTGCTCGATCAACATCAACCCGCTCTGGTCATTATCGAAATGGGGGGCAATGACTTCCTGCGACGCCGGCCTCGGCAAGCCGTGAAGGAGGACCTGCGCCACCTGCTGCGCACGGTCAGGCAGAGTGGGGCCCAAGCCGTGCTGGTGGCCGTGCCGGAGGTGTCCCTGCTCAACCTCGTCATCGGCAAAGGGGATGCGCCCCTCTACCAGGAGTTGGCGAAGGAAGAGGCGGTGCCGGTTATCGACCAGGTGTTTTCGGAGATCCTGAGCCAGCCAGAACTCCGCGCGGACCAGATTCACCCGAATGCCGAGGGCTATCGACGGATGGCCTCCGGCATTTACGATCACCTGAAGCAAGCCGGGGCTCTGTAGCTCCGCTAGCGCCTTGCCCCTTTGACACGCCCGATGTCTATTGATAGGAGAACCGATGCAAGACCCCCAGCCGACCCTCGCCGCCGCGCCACCGGTCCAACAACTTGCCCTGGGCTTACTCAAACATCTGCGGATCAGATGCATTTCCGAGATTGGCTGGCTCGACACGCCGACCATGCTGGAGGATATCGCCGCCGCCGGCGGCATGAGCACCAATCAATACCGGCTGCCCTGGCCCCCCTTTGGCGACCAGCACCTCGCCAACGCCGCCGGCTCCTCGGCCCTGATCGAGGCGGAAACGCTGGACGGCAAAGGCTATCGGATACTGTTCGATACCGGCTGGAACCCGGCCTGGATGGAGCGCCGCTTCGCCGAGGAGGGGGTTGACCGGCTCCTGGCGGAGGGTGCCATTGATTGCCTCGTCATCAGTCACGAACATTTCGATCATTTCTGGGGGATCGGCGTCACCCTGCGGCATTGTCCGTCGCTGCCCATCTATATCCCGGAGGGGTTTCAACCAGAGGGGCTGGCCCTGATCCAACGGTATGGACATACCGGACCCCTCATCCAGGTGCAGCCCCAGCAACCGCTGAGCCTGTTTCCGGGTTGCGCCCTGGTGCAGTTTCCGATGGAGACCCTGCTGCAGGTCCAGGGCGAAAACGTGCTCTATTTCGAGGTGCAGGATCGGGGTCTGGTGATGGTCACCGGTTGCGGACATGGCGGGGTCCTCAATCTGCTGGATTACGCCCGGCGAACCTTTGCCGGGGGAGAGCGCCTGCATGCGGTGTACGGGGGGCTGCACATCGCGCCCTTTGATGATTGGAACGAGGACAAGGACCGCCTCATCCAAGCCCTGACGACCTATGGCATCCAGCACTTCGGCTGCAACCATTGCACCGGGGCCCTCGCCGTGAAGAAGATGCTGGCCGCTGGCTTTCCGGTGGTCAGGGGCAGCGCGCGCCTGGGTTCGCAAACCGATCTGTTTCTGGGCAACGGCGATTGCCTCGAAGTAGCGGCGGACCCACCCATGCACGAGAGGGTCATCGGCTAGTCGAGATTTCGGATCAAGGGCTTACGGCGTGCAAACGGGCCCCACCGCCTCCTCAGCCACCTGATTAACAACTAGCCATCCGAATTGCCGCATGAGCCTTTTGCTATACTGAAAAACATCCAATTTTCAGAGCAGTTATCCCCGGAGCTGACCAGATGTCCTTACTATTCCAACCCTTCAAACTCAAGGATGTGACGCTGCGCAACCGCATCGCCGTCCCACCCATGTGTCAATACGTGGCGGTTGAAGGTCTGATCAACGAGTGGCACCAGGTGCATTTGGCCGGTCTCGCCCGGGGCGGTGCCGGCCTGGTCATCGCCGAGGCCACGGCGGTGGCACCGGAAGGCCGCATTACCCCCGGCTGTGCCGGCATCTGGAACGAGGAACTCGCCCAGGCCTTCGCCCCCGCGGTTGCCGCCATCAAGGCCGCCGGGGCCGTGCCGGGCATTCAGATCGCACACGCTGGCCGCAAGGCCAGCGCCAACCGCCCCTGGGAGGGTGACGACCACATGGCCGCGGATGATCCGCGCGGCTGGCCGACCCTGGCCCCCTCGGCCATCCCCTTCGGCACCAATCTGCCCAAGCTGCCGCGGGCCATGACCCTCGATGACATCGCCCGGGTGCGGCAGGACTTCGTCGCCGCCGCTCGGCGTGCCCGGGACGTCGGCTTTGAATGGCTGGAACTGCACTTCGCCCACGGCTATCTGGGGCAGAGCTTTTTCTCGCCCCATGCCAACCAGCGCCAGGATACCTATGGCGGCAGCCTGGAGAACCGTAGCCGCTTTCTGGTGGAGACCCTGGCCGCGGTGCGCCGGGTGTGGCCCGAACATCTGCCCCTGACGGCGCGCTTCGGGGTCATCGAATTTGACGGCCGCGACGAGGAAACCCTAGCCGAGTCCATCGAACTCGCCAAATCCTTCAAACGCGAAGGGCTGGACCTGCTGAGCGTCAGTATTGGCTTCTCCACCCCAAGCGCCACGATTCCCTGGGCACCCGCCTTCCTGGCGCCGATTGCCGAGCGGGTACGCCGGGAGGCCCAGTTGCCGGTCGCCTCGGCCTGGGGGATCGATACGCCGGAACTGGCCGAGCGGACGGTGCGCCAGGGGCAACTGGACCTGGTCATGGTCGGCCGCGCCCATCTGGCCAATCCCCACTGGCCCTATCAGGCCGCCCTCAAGCTAGGGATCGACCGCCCCTCCTGGGTACTGCCCCCCTCCTACGCCCATTGGCTCGAAGGCTATGCCGCTAACTGAAACCACCCGCGGGATGTTTTTTTGCGCCACCAGCGGCGGCCCTGGTCACCGGAATGGCTGAGCCCCAGATCCGCATCTTCGTCTCCTCGCCCTCCGACCTGGAGCACGAACGCGCCCTGATCAAGGACATCATCGAGGCGCTGGCGCAGGAATATCTGCCTTACTTCAAGGTCCAGCCGATTCTCTGGGAACAGGAGGCCCTTACCGCGGCCCAGAGTTTTCAGGCGGGGCTGGTGCGTCCGTCGGAATGCGAGATCGTGCTGGTCATGCTCTGGACGCGGCTGGGAACCCCCCTGGCGGATGATCCCTACGGCGGCATGACCGGGACCGAGTGGGAGTTCGTGGATGCGGTGGAGGCCTCGGCGCGCACGGGTAGCCCGGAGGTCCTGGTCTATCGCAAAAATGCCCCCTGCCTGGTGGATGTCAACAATGCTGAGGCGACCCGGGAGGCCCTGGCGGATCGGCATCGGCTCGAGGAATTCTTCCGCGCCCATTTTTTCAACGCCGATGGCAGCTTCAGCCGCGCCTTCCGGCAATTCAGCAATGATCGGATGTTTCGCGATCTGGTCGAAACCCAACTGCGCAAGCTGCTCAACCGGCGGATCAGCGCCGAGCGCCGGCTGACTTCCCCCCAGGGCGATTGGCGTGGCAGTCCCTTCCGCGTCAACCGACCTTTCGAGTTTACCGACAACCCGGTCTTTACCGGACGCGAAGCCGAGACCCGGGAGTTGGTGACGCGCCTGGAAGCCCTCTCGGGTCCGGGTAAGGGCCTGTTGCTCGTGAGCGGTCCCAGCGGGGTCGGCAAGAGTTCCCTGATCCGGGCCGGACTGCTGCCGCGTCTGGCGCGGCCCTTCCTTTTTCCGGGGATTTCGTTTTGCCGCTGGTGCCTTGTCGATCCCGACCCGGGTGATCCGCTACTGTCCCTGGCCCTGGCCCTGACCGCCCCGGCGATGTTTGGCCCCGCCCTGCAGGGATTCGGACTCGATACCCCGCGTCTGGCGCGCCTGCTGGCCACCGAGCCGGAGGTGGCCGCCGATCAGGTGGCCGCCGCCCTCGCCCAGCTCAGCGAGGAACTGGCGAACCCGGCGGCGGGAGCGGGTGGCCGCGCGCAACTGGCGGTCGTCGTCGATCCCCTCGACCCCTTGTTCAGCGATCCCACCCGCGCGGCGGTGGGAAGCCGCTCCTTCGCGACGGCCCTGCGCCTGCTCGCCGCCCAGGACGGCATCTGGGTCATCGCCTCCCTGCGCAGCGATTATCTCGGCCAATTCCAGGAGCTGCCCGAGCTGGCCGCGGACCTGGACGAGGCGAACTGGTTCCGGCTGCGGCCGCCCGCCGCGGCACGGATTCGGCAGGTGATCGAGATCCCCGCGCGCATCGCCAATATCGAGTACGAGGACCTGACCCACGGCCTGGGGCGGGGCCTGGTCGATGCCCTGGAGGCGGAGGCGAGTCTGCTGGAGCATTGGCCGCCGGTGCTGCAGCAGACCCTGGATGACCTCTACCGGCAGGCCTCCGCCCCCGCGGAGGAGGGCGGGGCCGTCCGCCATCCGGTGCTGACCCTCGACAACTTTCGCCGCCTGGGGGGACTCCCCGGTTCCCTGATCGCCCGCGCCAATGCCTTTTGGGAAGACCTGGAACCGCCACTGCGCGCCGCCATACCGACCCTGTATCGGGCCCTGATCTCCCTGGAGGGCGGGGGAACGGCGGCGCCCGGCATCCGGGCTGGCGACCTGCGCACCCTGACCGACCTGCCGGTGGTTGCCCGGCTGGTCGAGCGCATGATCGCGGCCCGCCTGGTGGTCGCGGACGCTCGGGAGGATCTGGCGGGGCCATCGGGGTACTCACCGGCGCCCCATCGCCTCGCCGATGATCTGCGGCGACTCTGGACCCAGACCCAGGAAGAGTGGCGCGTGCGGCTCGGCGCCAAACGCGGGTCCCGTTCCGACCTGGATCTGAGCGACAAGGCCCCAACCCTCGCGACGGACGAACCCGAGGCCCCCACTGATAACGACCCGGTCGAGCACTGGCGGGACTATCGGCCGATTGCCAGCTTCATTCACCCGGTACTGATCGAGCGCTGGCAACCGATGCGGGAATGGCTCGCGGAGCCCGAGCATCGGCGCAATCTTATCCTGCGTTACCAGCTCTCCCGCCAGGCACGGCTCTGGCGTCGCACCGACAGTAATCGCGAATACCTGCTGGGCGAAACCGGTTACGCCTCCGCCCTGGGCTTCGCCACCGCCCACGCGGACGAATTGGAACCGCTGGAGCGCCAGTACCTGGAGCAGTCACGCCAGCATCTGGTACTGCAGCGGCGCCGGAACCGCCTGGCACGCATCCTGGGACTGACCCTCGTCAGCCTCCTGGTCCTGGCGTCCTCGACCGCCTTCTGGGCCTGGAACGCTTCGAACGACGCCTCTCTCAACTTCCATCGCAGCCAGCTCAAGACCGCCGCGGTCGCCATTGATCGGGGCAATACCGCCGAGGCCGTTCGCCTGGCCCTGGAGGCGGGCCCCTATCTGCCCGAGGAGGCCACCGACACCCTGAGCCGGACCTTTATCAAAAACCGGCTGATCACCCTGGTCACGGCCACCAGCCCGACGCTGGCCAAACCCCTGGGGGCCGCCTTTAGCGACGATGGCCGGTATCTGGTGACCCCCGCCTCGGGGGGCGGGGCGGAACTCTGGACCCTGCGTGGGCAGCGCTATCATTTCGACCAGCCCCTCTTCGGTCCCGAACTGGAAATCCACGCGGTTCAGGTCATCGGGGCGGGCGAGCCCCCCTTGCTCCTCGGCATCGGCAAGACCGGCGTGTGGCGTCTCCCCGCAACTCCGGGACAGGCGCCGGCCTGGACCTGTGGCGGGCGTGCCCTAGGCCCCATCGCCGTCTCTGCGAGCCGGCGCTATCTGGCCCTGTTACATGGCGAGCAGCGGTCGCGCTCCCTCTGCGTCCTGGATCTGGAGCAACCGGGCGAGCCGCTGTGGGATCGGTTGGTCCATGAGCGCGGGGTGCGCAGTCTGGCCTTCTCCCCCGACGGCAGCTTGCTGGTGACGGCCTCCTTCGATGGGACCGCGAAGGTGATCGAAACCCTGACGGGGGACGAGCGGGCGGTGCTGCCCGCCAGCGGCCCCCTCGGACACCCCGCTTACCATGCCGAGTTCGACCCGGCCGGAAAACGCGTCGCCGTGGCCTGGGCGGATGACCGGATCCGGATTTACGACCTGAAAGGCCGGGAGTTGGCGGAGTTGGGGGCCATCGTCCGCGACGGCCAGAAAATCCGCATCCATCGCTCCGCCGTCCGCAAAACCGCCTTTGCCCCCGGGGGTAAAGCCCTGGTCGCCGTGGACGAGGATGGACAGGTCGTCCGCTGGGACCTGGAGACGCGTCAGGCCCAGATCTTTGGTCATCATGAGCTCGGCGTCGAGCAGGTGCAGATCACCTCGGCGAGCGACCCCGGCATCCATGAACCACTGGTCCTGACGGCCTCGCTGGACGACAGCATCCGTCTCTGGGGGCTCTGGACCGGGCAGGGCCTGGCCGTCATGAGTCACGAGGGGGATGTCACCGAGGCGCGCTTCAGCCGGGACCAAAGCCGCATCCTCAGCTATTCCCGCCAGGACGGCTCGGCCCGACTCTGGTCCGTCAAACCCACCGAGACCTTCGCCCTCCAGTTCCCCGGCACGGATCAGGTGTCCCATCTGGCCATGGCGGAGATTGCGGAATCCGTGGCGGGCGGGACCGACGCGGCGACCCTGCTGGCGACCGCCGCCCATGATGGACGGGTCGAGGTTTGGCGCTACCACCGGCCCGGGGATGCCCGGCCACCCCAGCGGCTCTGGAACTTCGGGGCGGATGGCCAGGGCCACCGCGACCGGGTGCGTCGCGTCGTCTTCTCCCCCTCCGTGCGTCTCCTGGCCAGTGCCGGCTCCGATGGCACGGCCCGCGTCTGGGATCTCGCTAACGGGCATGAATGCATCCTGACGATGACCCCCGACGACCAACCCTGCAACCGGAATGGCGGCGCGGACTGCCCGGTCGTTTACCAGGCGCTCTTCGCGCCCCAGGGCGGCTGGCTCTTGACCACCTCCAGTGACCCCCTGCGGCCGGTGCGGCTCTGGGATCCTCACGCCTGCGCCCCCCTGGGGGAGTCCCTGCCCTGGGAGCAGGGCACCAGCGGTGTCAAGGCCGCCGCGGTGACGCGGGGTGATGACGGCCGGGTATGGGTGGCCACCGGCGATGAGGCGGGGGAAATCCGGGTACTCCAGGTCAACGATGCCGGTCAGTGGACCCAGGTCTGCGCCGGGCCCTGGCATCGGAATAGCGTGAATGACCTGTCGTTCGCCCCCGGGGGGCGCCAACTGGTCACGGCGAGCGAGGATGGCCGCGCCGCCCTGGTCTCCCTGGCGGAGGGGCGCTGCGGCGAGCCCCGGTATCTCGAGCCTCAGGGCGGCGCCATGACCAGCGCGCGCTTCGCCCCGGACGGCGAGGCGCTGGTCACCGCATCCATTGACGGCAACGCCCAGCTTTGGGGAGCGGATGGTTCGCCCCTCGCCCAACTCAGCGGACACCTGGCGCGGATCGCCAGCGCCACCTTCGCCCCGGATGGCCGTTGGATCCTCACTGCCTCGCGCGATGGCACGGTGCGTCTCTGGGCCCGCCCCACCGCCCCCCTGGCTCAGCCCCTAACGGCCTACCTGACCCTCTCCGCGGGACTCGGCAGCGTCTCCTTTGCCAGCTTCAGCCCGGATGGCAACAGCATCGGCGCCGCGTACCGGAATGACGCGACCCTGGTCTGGGAAATCTGGAGCGAAGCGCAGACGCCGGACCGCCACCTGGCGGCGGCCTGGGGTCCGGATCGGGCCCACCTGGCCCTCATCCAGGCGGCCCAGCGCTTCATGGACGAGAACCTGCGCCCGTCACGGCCACCGCCTCCCTAGGGGGCGCGGCGATCAGGGTACCTGCTTCGAGCCCCCGCGTTGCCAGGTCCGCAGGTCCCGCACCACCTCCGCCGCCAGCAGGTTGGCCAGGCGGTTGGCGGCTTCGGCCATGGCTTCCGGGGTCGCCCCTTGGACCTCGACCTCGCCGGCGTAACGCCGCTGCAGGAGGGAGCGACGGTCGTCGGTCCGCACCAGGGTCAGGGTGAGGGCGCCAACCACCCGGGGCGTCGCCGCCGTGGGGTGGTGCTCGAAAAGTTCCACCTCGCCGCCGAGGATATAGTCGGCATGACTCCGGTCGGCGGGGATGAGGACGAATTCGAAGAGCCGTGCCGCGGTGATCGCATCGGCCAGGTGGCGCGCCAGGGCCCGGGGAACCGGCTCTTCCCACAGCAGTTGGTCGTACCTTTGGGTTTGGAGGGGAGCCGCCTCGGTGCGGAAAATGATCTGCCGCCCCCCGAGAAAGCCCCGTGCCGCGAGATCGTTCACCTGGAGGCTCGCCGGATGTGGCGTACCGCTCGGGGCCTCCAGGACCGGCGGGGCGAGCGAAAAGAAACGGTCCGGGGTGATGGGCGCGGGCGAGCCGCAGCCCGCGAGGCCCAGCAGCAGGAGAACCACCGCGAGGCTGGACAGGTAAGACGCGACCCGGTTGTTGCCAAGGGCGCGAAAGGCGGTCAAGGGCTGCGGGGGTAACCCAGTAGCCCCCTCTCCCCAACCCTCCCCCGCGAGGGGGGAGGGAGCTGGATAATCAATGCGTTGAGCTACAAAACCCAACCCCTGCGGTACAGGGATTCGTAGGCTTACCTTCATTGAAACCATGGGGCCTGCTCCTCTTTTTCGCGCGGCCGGATGATGAGGGTCGGATCGCTGCGTAGCTCGTTCGAGAAGGCGGCAAGATTGCGGCTGGCGTCATCGATGTTGGTCAGAATGGGGGTCAGCGCCGCCGAAAGGGATTGCAGCAGGAATTGGGTGTCGTCGAGGGAGCGCTGCAAGGCCGGGCGGTTCTCGTTCACCAGGCCGCGGATATCGACGGCCAGCGCGCCGTAGTCCTTCACCGCGCGCTGAACATCCTGGGTACTGTCGGTCATCTCGGCGGTGATCCGCGCCATGCTCGCGGACATGGCCTCGACCGAGCCGAGAATCGCGCCAATGGCCTTGGGGTCCACCGCCGCGACCAGGTTTTCCGTCAGGACCCGCAGATTCTCGAAGGCCCCGGCGAGCTGCTCGCGGTTCTTGCCCACCCCCTCGCCCTGATCCCCGCCAATCCCGATCAGCAGCTCGATGGTCTTGACCTGATCGCGAATACTCGCGAGGGTTGGTGCGATGCTGTCCTCGACCACCCGGCGCACCGTCTCCGTGAGGGTGGCGAGCTGGTCGGTCAGATCCGCCTCGGGCGCGCGGGCAGCGATCACCGCCCCGCCGGTGAGCAGCTCCGCCGAGCTGCCGGCCTGGATGCGGATGACGCTCCCGGTCAAAAGACCCAGGCTGGCCAGTTGCGCCGAGCTGTCCCGCGGGACGGGCCAATTGTCGCGAATGCGCAGGGTCATGCGAAAACAGGGCAGGCTGGGCGAGCGGGGCGGCGCCCCGACCGGCGGGTCGGGACACTGGCGGTCATGGGCCTCGGTGCCAGGGAAAACCGGCGAGACCCGCTCCACCAGGCCGATGACATAGCCTTCCTGGACCACCTGCATCCCGGGGTCGAGTCCCTCCGCATCCAGGAAATAAGCCTCCAGCCGATAGGCCTGGCCAAAGAGTCCTGGCAGGACAAGGGCGAAGGTGACCAGGACCAGGGCCGCCATGGCCAGGACGAAGATACCCGCCAGGAGCAGGTCGCGGCGCTCCGCCAGGGCCCGGCGCTTGCCCGGGGCCCCGATCTCGGGCGGCGCATAGAGCCGGTCGAGGCGGCGGGCGGCGGGGCTGGTGTCGTTGCTCATCTTCTCTCCCTCATGAGGTTCCCCCCAGGACCGCCCGCAGCTCGAATTGGCTGGCTCGCGCGGCCTCCAGATCCGTCACCGCCCCCTCGAACAGCATGCGCCCGCTATCCAGCACGGCGATGCGGTCGGCGGTCCCGGCCAGTACATCCGGGACGTTATCGGTCGCGATCAGCGTCAGCCGCTGGTTGTCCCGCAAACCCCGCAGGACCGCCAGGGTCTCGCGCGCCACGATGGGGTCCAGCCCGTCGGACAGTCCATCCCAGATCAGGAGTCGGGGACGATGGATGAGGGCGCGCGCCAGTTCGACCCGTCGCTGCTGTCCCAGGGACAGGGCGCGCGGCATGTGGTTTTCGAGGCCATCGAGACCCAGCAGCGTCATCACCAGTCGGGCGGCGCGGGCCATGTCGTAACGACTCATGGGCGCGTCGCGTAAAGGTAACAGCAGATTTTCCAGCACGGCATGGTCGGTCAAGAGCGAACCCCGCTGGAGGACCGCGCCCATCTCGCGCCGCAACTGCCTCATGGCGCCGCCGCCGAGTCGCGCCAGATCCCGCCCCAGCACCTGAACGGTTCCCGCCGATGGCCGGTCCAGCCCGAGGATCAGACGGGTCAAGAGACTCTTGCCCGCGCCGTTCGGCCCGCAGATGAGCAGCCAGGACCCCTCGGACAGGTCGAGATGGATGTCGTTCAAGGCCATGCGCCCCCCGACATGCTGATAGACCCCGTCAAGCGTCAGCGCCGCGGCCATCCCGACACTCCTCCTTCGCTAGCGACCCTTGCATACCCTGCCGTCATGCGATCATACCCGCAGGAAAAGGATATAAAGCAGATCCGTGACCAGGATCGCCGTGACCGCCCCGATCATGGTCCGCGTCGCGGACCGGGCGATCCCGTCCGGGTAGCGGCCCGCCCCGGTGCCATTCACCGTCGCGATCAGGGCGATCAGCACCGCAAACAGCAAGGGCTTGACTAGGGCCTCGACCAGGGCGCCGATGCTCAAGGCCTTGGCCAGGATCTCGATAAAGAGGGCTGGCGAGACTCCGGTCATGACCCACAACCACCCCCCCGCCGCGACGAAGGTCACCAGCGTCCCCCAGACCACGAAGGCGAAGCTCATCAGCAGCATCACCAGGAGAACCGGCCCGACGGTGAACTGAATGGGATGGACGCCGCTGACCAGCAGACCATCCATTTCCCCCGTGGCGGTCAGCGTCGCCTGACGCACGGCCAGGGCGACACCGGCCCGGCCCGCCACCAGAATCCCGACCAGGACCGGTAACAACTCCAGCACCAGCGCATGGGTGACCATCAGAATGACCCGGACCGGCAGGTCGAAATCCCGCAGGATGACATCGACCTGATGCCCCAGGATCAGGCCGATGGAGGCCATCACCAGCGTGATGGCCGGCAGAATCGACAGCCCGGCCTGCCGCAGCGAGGCGGCGAAGGCAGGCCGATCCAAGCGCGCCCGGCCCAGCAGAATTTTGAGGTAGAGGTCCAGACAACTCGCCAGCGTCACGGCCGCCAGACCGATCCCCTCGATCCAACCCCGGGTGCCTCGGAAGTGGCCGGTTTGTCCCTGATCGCGTCCCATGGCCATTAAACCCTGGCACCCTGACCGACCCCGTCGTGCCTGCCGCAACCCCCGGTGCGCCATGGTCGCTGGAATCTTCTGGGGGCATCAGCCCTTGGGTGAGGGCGTACCACGGACGTGTCGGGATTCAATATTCGAAGGTCCATGCGAGACTCCTGCCGCCGGGGTCCAGCCGGACCTGCTTGTGGGCGGCCCCCAGGGGGATTGGGTCGCCCAGGATGAGGCTGATCTCGGCGCGCTGGGCAAACCAGGTCACCAATTGTGCCTCGTCATCGAGATTGATCCGCCGCTCGGCGCGGGCGGCGAGGGTCAGGAAATCGCGCCGGGCTTCCCGATCGGGCAGGTCGGCGAGGATCAGGCTCAAGGGGCGCGGCAGGAGCAGAAACAGCCCCACGCCGGCCTCGGACTCCAGGGCTCTAGCGACCACCTGGCGTTCGCGTGGGTCGGTCAGGGTGGCGGCAAGCACCAGCGCACGATCAGGGTAGCGCTCGACTAATCGACTCAAAAGCCCGTCAACCAGCCGCCGCAGACCGCTCCCATCCGGACAGGCGGGACCAGGCTGATGGACGCCAAGGATGAGTAAACGCTGAATCCCCAGCCCCAGGCGGGCGGCCAGGGTCGGCAGACCGCGCACGCCAAAGCGGTCCAGATCCTTCATGGCCTCGGAAAGGTCGGCATAGGGGATGAGTTGGGGATGATGCTTCAGCCGGTTGTCACGCACCGGCCCGTAACGCCAGCCATCGAGATGGCGATCCGCGGCCCACCGCTGATGCTCGATGAGCGCGAGCTGCTCGACTTGCAGCGGGCTCATCACAAAAGACTCGACCAGATCCTCCGGGACCGCGCGACAGTCGCTGACCGCCAGCTTGGCCCAGACATGGTCGGCCTGATGGCGGTTGGCCTGGCGGTAGGAGTTGGCCAGCGTCTCCCAAGGCTGGCCGGCGGGCTCCCCATCCGGGTCACGACCCTGAGCCGCGATCGTATCGCGATAATGGTCGTGGATGGTGCGGGCAATCTCGTCGCCAGATCCCTCCAGGAGCACGGGGGCGCGACAGGCCTCCCGCAGATAGGCCACCGGGATGATCTGCCCGTCCCAGTCCTCGACCTGACCACCCGGCACGGCCTCGCCGGTTTCCAACAGAATCGGTGGGGAGACGCCCTGGATGACCGCCAGTTCGTGGACGAGACGGCGCGCCAGTTCCAGGCCCGGTGAGCCATCGCCCGTACCCGGGTCGGTGACACAAACAGCCGCGAAGGTGACGGGGGTGGCCGCGCCGGGGTTGATCGGCCGCTGGCGGGCCGGGTCCCCTGGAGCCCCCCCTCGCCGGCTGTCATTGAGTATCCGCGACAGGTCAGCGATGGGTGCGAACTGGAGGTCGGCGATCAGGGGGGCCTGCGGGTAAGCGGCCAGGAATTTAGCGGCGATGGCTTCGTTATCATCGCAGAGCAGGGTGATCCGCGGCGAACCCTGGCCAAGGTGGATCAACCGCAGGGCCTGCAGCATGAGGGCTTCGGCGGGATCATCGAAGCCGATGATGAGGAGATGAGGGGCTTGGCCGAAACGCGGATCCATGCCGAGGTGCAGGGGCCATCGGGCGAGCAGGGCCCGCGCGGCGCGATCGCGAATTGCAAAGGTGTCGATCCGCCAGGGGTCGGCGGGTTCCAGAATCGGCAGGGCCGGGGCGGGTTCCCGAGGGTGCATCAGTATCAGGCGCTGGGGCGGCCGGCGCCGGCCCTGGGGGCCCTTGCGGGAACGCTCGATGAGTTCGGCGATGAGGTCGGGGGCCCCTGGCGGATCGGCCAGGATCAGCAGGGGCGTTCGTCCCGGCTTCAGCATCGCCAGTTGCACGCGATCAATACGCCTGGCCAGGCAGCCATCCCGACCCAGACCGGCGACCACCTGGTCCGCGAGAGGGGCGGAGCCCATGACCAGGACCGGGGGTCGCAGGAAAGCCAAGGGTCTCACCGCAGCCCTTCAGTGGGCGAGGGCCTGGGCCAGGATCAGAGGCAGCCGGGACCCGGCCTCGGCCAGATCCAATACCTCGACGAGGGCGGCATCGGCCGCCTCCGGATCGAGTTCCGGCAGCGGCCGACCCGTGCGACGCCAACTGGCCAGGCGATCCGCGGTGCCGCCGCTGCCGGCCAGGACCAGGACGCGGCCGCCAGCGCGGAGGCGGTGCATGACGTCCAGTAGAGTGATGCCGCCGCCCGCCGCCACTAGCATGAGGCTGCCGTGCCCGCCAGCGAGATGCTCGGCCACGTCCGTGATCCAGGGCGATTCGTCGCCCCAGCGCTCGCCCGGTACCAGGAGGAAATGAGTGTGATTGGCGTCGAGGGGGACCTTGGCGTCCGCCGCCACGCCCGGCGGATCAGGAACCCTAGCGGTGGGATCGAGCGCGATAAGCCCCAAGGGCGCGACCCCGAGGAGCGGGAAACCCGCGGCCGAACGGCAGCGCGCCAGCCCCATCAGGGCCATGACACCGAAGGGGGTGCCGCCATCGATGACCAAAGCGTCCAGTTCGTCCAGGCGCGGCGCCAGGCGCTCAAAAATCGGGAGCAGTGCGCCAGCCGTCGTCGCATCCAGGCTCGCGGCACCACCGACCAGGATGAGAATTGGACGAGTCCTGGTCAGGCTGAGTTCGCTCAAGGCGGCCGTCAGGCCCTCGGGCGAGGGTCGATTCAGGCACACACAAGGCGCCGAGAGCAGGGGGGTTAGGTCGCTCAGGCCAGTGTCCCCCACAGGGCGCCGACCCCGGCCGTGACCGCCATGGCGAGGGCTCCCCAGAAGGTGACGCGCAGGGCGCCTGCCGCCATCCCGGCGCCACCCGCCCGCGCCGCCCAGGCTCCGAGGACGGCGAGAGAGAGCAGGGAGGTACCGGCTAGCAGGGGCAGGAGGTAGGGCCTGGGGGCCAGGGTGGCCACGAGGAGCGGTTGGGCGGCGCCGACGGCAAAGCTCGTCGCGGAGGCCAGTGCCGCCTGGAGGGGTTGGGCGCTGAAGGCATCGGAGATGCCGAGTTCGTCCCGGGCGTGGGCACCCAGGGCATCATGGGCCATGAGTTGTGCCGCCACCTCCTTTGCGAGGACCGGATCAAGCCCACGCCCGGCATAGATAGCCGTAAGCTCCTGAAGCTCGCCGATAGGATCGGCGGCGAGTTCCAAACGCTCCTGTTCCAGTGTGGCGGCTTCAATGTCCGCCTGGGAGTGAACAGAGACATATTCCCCGGTAGCCATCGACATGGCGCCAGCCACCAGCCCGGCGATGCCGGTGGCGAGGAGACTGGCTTGGGGAACGTCGGCCGCGGCAACTCCGACCAACAGGCTGCCAGTGGAGATAATGCCGTCATTCGCCCCCAAAACCGCGGCGCGCAGCCAGGCGATGCGGTCCGTACGGTGGCGCTCTTGATGCTTCGGATGCTTCGGATGCTTCGGTCGCATGGTCCGGCCCCCTTTAATTGGATATTCAAAAAAGCTCGGAAAACCGGGGCCGCGGGAGCGGTAACACTATAATTTTCGCCAAGGGCCTGGTTCAGGACTTGAAATCAAGTTACGCCGAAGAGGTTAAGGTGCATGGGATGGGATCAGGAAAGTAACGCCTTGACTATAAATGGTGCCCGGGGCGGGACTCGAACCCGCATGACTCGCGTCGAAGGATTTTAAGTCCTTTGCGTCTACCGATTTCGCCACCCGGGCGGGCGGGAGGTGGAACCTGGGGGGATCTGACCCTGCCGTCGGCCCGGGAGGCTCTGGCGAATAAGCAACGAGAGAGGAAGGTGGAGGCTGAGCCCGGAATCGAACCGGGGTGCACGGCTTTGCAGGCCGCTGCATGACCACTCTGCCACTCAGCCTAAGGCGGGGCAGTATATAACTGGTGCCGAGGCTTTGTCATCCCGTTGACATCCTGGGGGGCAAAATTCCCGGGCGTCGGGCTTGGCACGGACACTACCGAACAGCCCGCTTGCCCGGGCAACGCTTGACCAGCGGCCCCTTCAAGTCGTCCCCAGCAGACCCTTCAGCCCGGCCAGATGGGCGGTACCGCGGGCGCGGTTTTCCTCGGCGTTGTCCACCCGGCGGGTATCCCAATCCAGGCCGCTCTCGGGTAATTCCTCCAGAAAACGGCTGGGTTGGACCTGGACCATTTCACCGAAGCGCTTGCGGCGCTTGGCCAGGGTAAAAGTCAGATGCTCGCGAGCGCGGGTAATGCCGACATAAGCGAGACGTCGCTCCTCCTCAATGCTGTCGTCCTCGATGCTGGAGCGATGCGGCAACAGTTCCTCCTCCATGCCGACCAGCATGACATGCGGAAACTCCAGCCCCTTGGCGGCGTGGAGGGTCATGAGGGCGACCCGGTCGCCCCCCTCCTCTTCCTCCTGACGTTGCAGCACGTCCATGAGGGACAGGTGGCCGACCCGATCCTGGAGGGACTTGCCCTCGTTCTCGCCCTTGCCGAGGGCATCAAGCCAGTTGAGCAGGTCGTGGACATTTTCCAGGCGCCGTTCGGCGACCGGCAGGCTGGAGGCGTTCTCCTTGAGCCAGGCGGCGTAGTTCATACCCTCCACCAGGGCGCGGACGGCGGCCACGGGCTCGCTGGCGGCGTGGCGGGCATGGGTGTCGAGCCAGGCGGCGAATTGCTCCAGGCGCTCGCGGGGTCGTCGCTCCAGGTGCTGGGCCAGCCCCAACTCCCCGCAGGCGCGCAGCAGGGGCACGCCCCGCTCCCGGGCATAGCCGGCCAGCTTCTCCAGGGTATTGGGCCCGATCTCGCGGCGCGGGGTGTTGACGATGCGCAGAAAGGCGGCGTCATCCTCGGGGTTGGCGAGGAGGCGCATGTAGGCCATGACATCCTTGACCTCGGCCCGGGCGAAGAAGGAGGTGCCGCCGCTGAGAAAGTAGGGGATATCGTGTTCGCGCAGGGCCTGCTCAAAGAGCCGCGCCTGATGATTGCCGCGATAGAGGATGGCAAAGTCACCGTAGTTGGCCTTGTCGGCAAAGCGCCGGTGCAGGATCTCGGAGACCACGCGCTCGGCCTCGTGGGCCTCGTCGCGACAGGTGATGACCCGGGGGCGCTCCCCTTCGCCGTGATCACACCAGAGGCGTTTCTCGAAGAGGTGGGTGTTATGGGCGATGAGGGCATTGGCGAGGCCGAGAATGCGCCCGCTTGAGCGGTAATTCTGCTCCAGCATGACCACCTTGAGGGTCGGGAAGTCCTCCTTGAGGCGGGCCAGGTTTTCGGGCCGGGCACCGCGCCAGGCGTAAATCGACTGGTCGTCGTCACCGACCACGGTCAGGGCGCCCCGGGGGCCGACCAGGCGCCGGACCAGTTCGTATTGGGCCCCGTTGGTGTCCTGATACTCATCCACCAGCAGGTAGCGCAGGCGCGATTGCCAGGCCTCCAGCAGGTCGGGCTGGGTAGCGAAGAGACGGGCCGGCAGGCGGATGAGGTCGTCGAAATCAACGGCGTTGTAAGCGTGAAGGCTGCGCTGGTAGTCGGCGTAGAGGCGGGCGAGATCGGCCTCGAAGTTATCCTCGGCGTGGCCAAGGGCCTCAGCGGGCTCGACGAGCGAATTCTTCCAGGCCGAAATACGGGACTGGACGGCGGCGGGGGTCAGGGCGTCATCCTGACGCCGGCCCCGCAGGTGTTCCTTGATGATGGCCTCCGCATCCTGGGGGTCGAACAGCGAGAAGCCCCGTCGCAACTCGGCGCGGGCGTGGTCGCGGCGCAGGATATCGAGACCCAGGGTGTGGAAGGTGGAGATGGTGAGGCCCCGACCCTCCCGGCCCTTGAGGGCGCTGGCGACCCGCGCTTTCATCTCGCGGGCCGCCTTGTTGGTGAAGGTGACGGCGGCGATATGGCGCGGCGCCAAGCCGCATTCGCCGACGAGGTGGGCGATTTTGCGGGCAATGACCCGGGTTTTGCCCGAACCGGCGCCGGCGAGCACCAGCAGGGGGCCGCCCACATAGCGCACGGCTTCGAGCTGTCGGGGATTGAGGTCTTTCATGAGACGACATGACCGGGGCAAGGCGTACCGCGCAAGGGCCACGGCACTGACTGGAACGCGATCCGGGCGTGGGGCTGGCGGACGCAGGGCGTGCATTATGCCCGAGGCCGCCCGGCGGGGAGCAACAAAGAAGGGAATTACCGGGCGGGACGTAATAACATAAGCGAACTCATGACCACCCGAAGGCTTTGGCGAACCCCATGCAACGGATCCTGACCGCGACCCTCCTGGGCGCCGCCTCCCTGGCGGCCTGGGCCCAGTCCGAAACCCAGCTCGCAGCACCGGAACTGCCACCCCCGGGCTACGCCGGCGAGTCGGTGCAGCCGGACGTCACCATCCTGGAGACAGATCGCGGCACTATTAGTGAGTACCGCATCAAGGGGCGGCTCTACATGGTGCGCATCCAGCCCCAGATCGGCCCAGCCTACTATTTGATCGACTCCAATGGCGATGGGACCCTGGACGTGCAGCAGGACCGGGTCTGGAACAACGCCGTTCCTCAATGGCTCCTCTTTAGCTGGTAGCCCAGCGCCAACCCTCGCTCCGGCCCAAGGGCTTTTGCGGCTTGAGTCGGACCGGTCAGGAGGAGAAGCGGACAAAAGAAACCCCGCCAGTCAGGGGGGTGAAGGGCGGGGTAAGAGCGTCCCCGGTGGGGGCCGGGAACCCCGTCGCCAGGGGGAAGCAGGCAATGGGGTTGTAAAAACGCTCATCCGATGAGAACCACGCGGTCGGAAAAAGTTCACCGCCAGGCGAGGGGAAAAACCGCGCGAGGTTGCCAAGCCCTGGCAGCGGGTATCAGTCCGCGAGGCAAAAGCGCCGGAGTAGGGCGCGCAGCAGCTCCAGGGTTGGCGGTATGCGCGCTGTCTCCAGGTATTCATCCGGCTGATGGGCCTGGGCCAGGTTGCCAGGGCCCAGGATGACCGTCTCCAGGCCAAGCTGATTCAAAAAGGGCGCCTCGGTCCCAAAGCCCACGGCCTCGGCGACATGGCCAGTCAAGACCTCGCTGGCCTGAACGATGGCGGAGGCGGCGGGGGTCTCCGCTGGCGGTATGGCTTCGAACAGGGGCGCCACCTCCCAGCCCAGGCCGCGTCGCTCCGCCACCCGGGCAACCAGCGCGGCAAGTTGGGCGCGTAACTCCTCTACATTCAGCCCCGGCAGGACCCGCAGGTCCAGCAACAGCTCGCAATCACCGCAGATGCGGTTGGGGTTGTCACCCCCGTGGATATGGCCCAGGTTGATGGTTGGTACCGGCACCGCGAAGGCGGGATGGCGATGCCGCTCCTGCAACTCCCGACGCCAGGCCAGGATCTCGCCCATGACCTCGTGCATCCCCTCCAGGGCCGAATTGCCCAGGGCCGGGTCACTGGCGTGCCCTGGCTGACCGATCAGACGCACCGCCTCGTTCATCACCCCCTTATGCAGCCGCACCGGCCGGAGGGAGGTCGGCTCGCCGATCACGGCATAGCGCCCCAGGGGCCGGCCCGCCTGGACCAGGGCCCGGGCCCCGCTCATGGAGGACTCCTCGTCCGCCGTCGCCAGAATGGTCAGGGGCCGCTGCATATTCTTAGCGGTCAATCCCCGCGCCGCCTCCAGCGCCAGGGCCAGAAAGGACTTCATGTCGCTGGTGCCCAGCCCGTAGAGCCGACCGTCCTCCTCCGTGATCTCGAAGGGGTCGCGCCGCCAGCGCCCGGCGTCATAGGGGACCGTGTCGGTGTGCCCGGACAGCACCAGCCCCCCGGGCCCTGTCCCGAGGGTCGCGATCAGATTGGCCTTGCCCGGCTGATTGGGCAGTTCCATGACCTCCACTTGGAAGCCCGCCCCCAGCAGCCATTCCCCCAGGCGATCGACCAGATGCCGGTTGCCCATGTTCAGTTCCGGCTTGACGCTGCTCACCGTGGGCAGGGCGATCAGGTCATCGAGCATGGCGCGGAGGGGGGGCGGTTGGTGATGCATGGTGACTCCTGACTGCCTCAATGCGCCTCCTCCCAATTGTCGCCGACGCCGATCTGCACCAAAAGGGGGACGGCCAGGTCGGCGGCGGACTCCATGGCGGTACGGATGTGCTCCGAGGCCGCCGGTACCACCGCCTCTGCTACCTCGAAGACCAGTTCGTCGTGGACCTGCATGATCATGCGCACGGGAGGATGCTCGGTCTGAATCCAAGCATCGGCGGCGATCATGGCCCGCTTGATGATGTCGGCGGCCGTACCCTGCAGGGGGGCATTGATGGCGGTGCGCTCGGAACCGGCGCGACGTCCCTGGTTGGAGTGGTCGATGTCCGGCAGGTAGAGGCGCCGCCCGAACAGGGTCTCGACATACTTGTCCCGACGCGCCTGCAGACGGGTGCGGTCCATAAAGTCCTTCACCCCGGTATAGCGCTGGAAATAGCGGTCCACGTAGGCCTGGGCCTCGCCGCGCTCTATCCCCAGTTGCCGCGCCAGGCCGAAGGCCGACATGCCATAGATGAGCCCAAAATTGATCGCCTTGGCGGCACGGCGCTGATCGACGCTGACCTGGTCCGGGGCCAGGCCCCAGACCTCGGCGGCGGTGGCGCCATGGATGTCCAGACCAGCGGCGAAGGCGGCCAGCAGGCGCTCATCCCCGGAGAGGTGGGCCATGATGCGCAGCTCGATCTGGGAATAGTCGGCGGCGACCAGCTTGCAGCCCGGATCGGCGATGAAGGCCAGGCGGATGCGCCGCCCGTCCTCGCTGCGGATGGGGATGTTCTGCAAATTGGGGTCCGAGGACGAGAGGCGCCCGGTGGCGGCCACCGCCTGGTGGTAGGAGGTATGCACCCGCCCCGTGACCGGGCTGACCATCTGGGGCAGCTTGTCGGTGTAAGTTGATTTGAGCTTGGCGAGGCCGCGATGCTCCAGAATGATTCGTGGCAATTCGTGGCCGGCGTCAGCCAGTTGCTGCAGCACGGATTCGGAGGTGGAGGGCGCTCCCTTGGGGGTCTTCTCCACCACCGGCAGGCCCTGCTCGGTGAAGAAGATATCGCCGATCTGCTTGGGCGAACCCAGGTTGAAGGGCCGGCCGGCGACGCGATAGGCCGCCTCCTCCAGGGCGGCGATGCGCCCGGTCAGGTCACGGCTCTGGGCGGCCAGGCGCTCCCGATCGATGCGCACCCCCTGGCGCTCCAGGCGCGAGAGCACCGGCACCAGGGGCATCTCGATCTCCTGGTAAAGACGGGCGAGGCCCGGTTGCTGCTCCAGCCGAGGCCAGAAGGCCTGGTGGAGACGCAGGGTGACCTCGGCATCCTCGGCGGCATAGGGGCCGGCGGTTTCCAGGGGGACCTGATCGAAACCGAGTTGCTTGGCCCCCTTGCCGGCGATGTCCTCGAAATGGATGGTCTTGTGGCCCAGGTACTTGAGGGCCAGGGAATCCATATCCTGGCGGCTGGCGGTGCTATCGAGGACATAGGACTCCAGCATGGTGTCGTGGGCGATGCCCTGGAGCCCGATGCCATGATTGGCGAGTACGCTCATGTCGTACTTAAGATTCTGGCCGACCTTGGGCCGCGCCGGGTCCTCCAGCAGGGGCTTGAGCCGCGCCAGCACCGCCTCCCGGTCGAGTTGGAGCGGAGCGCCGACATAGGTGTGGGCGAGCGGGACATAGGCCGCCGCCCCCGCCTCCACGGCGAAGGAGAGGCCGACGATACGGGCCTGAATATAGTCCAGGCTGGTAGTCTCGGTGTCTATGGCGAAGAGCTTGGCCCCTGCCAGACGGGTTAGCCAGGCATCGAGGCGCGCCGGGTCGAGGAGGATTTCATAGGCGGCGGCTGGGTCGGCCTGGATGGCGGCCCCCGCCGGACCGGCCGCCGTCGCCTCCGTTGGCGCGCCCCGAGCCCCCTCCTTACCATCCAGGCTCTCCAGCAGCCGGCGCGACTCGATGCGGCGATACCAGGCCCTCAGGGCCTCCGGGTCCTGGGCGGTGGGCTTGAGGTCCGCCCAGGCCAAACCCAGGTCCAGATCGAGCTTGATTTGGGTCAGGGAGCGCGACAGGGGGAGCCGGTCCAGGCTCTGGCGCAAGCTGTCACCCACCTTGCCCTTGACCTGGGCGGCGTGGGCCATGACCCCCTCCAGGTCGCCAAATTCCTGGAGCCACTTAACGGCGGTCTTGGGGCCGCAGTTGGGGACGCCGGGGATGTTGTCCACGCTGTCGCCGACCAGGGTCAGATAATCGACGATGCGCTCCGGCGGCACGCCGAACTTGTCGATGACGCCCTGGCGATCCAGGCGCTCGTCGCTCATGGTGTTGATGAGGGTGACATGGTCACCGACCAGTTGCGCCAGGTCCTTGTCGCCGGTCGAGATCAGAGTCGCCAGCCCCTGGGCGGCAGCGCGGGTCGCCAGGGTACCGATGACGTCGTCCGCCTCCACCTCCGGCACCCGCAACAGGGGCAGGCCCATGGCCTGAATGATGGCGTACAGGGGCTCGATCTGTTCCCGCAGGTCATCCGGCATGGCGGGACGATGGCCCTTGTAGGCGGGAAAGAGGTCGTCGCGAAAGGTCTTGCCGGGGGCGTCGAAGATCACGGCCAGGAACTCGGGCCGGTAATCCTCCCGCAGCTTGCGCAGCATGTTGAGCACCCCGATCAGGGCGCCCGTGGCCTCGCCCTTGGAGTTGGTCAGCTTGGGCAGGGCGTGATAGGCGCGGAAGAGGTAGGAAGAGGCGTCAACGAGGACCAGGGGGTAAGGGGGTTCCATGGCGGGCATCCGTGGCGGCAAGGTGAATCGCCGGATGGCGTGCGGCGATTCCGGGAATCAGATCAACTGGAGCAGCAGGGGGGCGATCTCGCGATAGACCAGCGGCAGAGGGGCCTTGGGGCTCAGGGTCAGGATCCGGGTACCGCTGGGATAGATGAGGTGGTAGGTCTGGGACAGGTGCAGGTCCCCCTCGCTCGCCACCAGTTCCATCAGGGCCGTGAAGGCGCGGCTGTCCCCCTCGCCGAGGTTAAGCTCCACCCCTTCGATACGCAGCAGGCCAGCCCCGAGCGCCACCTCCGGTGCCTCCGCGTGGTTATGGCCTAAAAAAAGGGGGTAAAGGAAATGCTTGATCTCGGGCGACAGGATGAGTCCCAACTGATGTTCGCCATGCAGCCAGACCAGCCCGCGGGGATCGCTCGCGTCTTGCTCATGGGCCCCGAAAGCGGTCGCCCAGCCAGGGAAAAATGCGGTGTAACGGCGTACTTTGCGTTCTGTCGGCATGGCGAATTCCCCCTGGCTGTTGGCCTGGATACTACCGGAAGATAGCCGCCTGGTCATGCGGAGTTTTATGAGCTGTTTACATTGACCCAGGGAACCCGGAAGGGGTGGATCGGAACTCCAGGAGAGCCAATCCCAGCCGGATTGGGGATTCATGGATGGGGTTTCCTGATATCCTCTTACGCCCCTATTGACCTGCCTCTTCGTGAAGCCGACCACAGCCCCTATGAAGACCCCTGCCATCCCCGGCGTCATGATCCGCCTGAAACAGTCCACGGCGCCGATGCATGACGCCCTGGAGGATTTGCCGGCGATGCGGCGCCTGGTTGATTCGGAACTCACGCGCGCGGACTATCATGAATTGCTCCGGCGCTTTCATCGGGCCAATGTCGCCTGCGAGCACCATCTGCTGCGGCGCGCCTCGGTCTGGGAAGACCAGGGTTATGACTGGTCCAGCCGGCTTGCCAAGACCGCCTGGTTGGAGGCCGACCTCCGACACCTCGATCCCTGCTTCGCGCCCACGCCGTTCACACTCGACGCCGGCTTCACCCCCTATCAGGGCGAGGGCCTGGCCCGGGCCGCCGGCTGCCTCTATGTCCTGGAGGGCTCGACCCTGGGGTCGCGGCTGATCGTCAGACTTCTCGACCAGGCCCACCGGCGGCCAGCGGCCGGGGCCAATCGCTTCTTCCACGGCTATGGCCCCGCGACCGGCGAGTGCTGGTCCAGCCTGGGTCGTGACCTGGAGGCCAGCCTGGGCGGGGACGAAGCGGCCCTGGAGCAGGCCATAAGGGCCGCGGGCGAGACCTACCAATTCTTGGGGATGATCCTCGCCGACCCCTGACGGAGGCCCTCGCCCCGGGGTCGCCCGGTCAGGGTCCCCGCGATACCGGGACGCGCTCACACGGGGTTTCCCGATCCTTCTCGGTAACTTTTCTCACCCAGCCCCACGGCCAACTCAAATATGTCGGATACTATGGCGAAGTCCAGGCTGGATGGCCCCGCCATTCAAAGTATGTCACCTAAATCCTGCAAGTAAGGTTCTCGGCGCCAGGTGCGCTACCCTGGGCGGGGGGTTATCAAGGGTGTCAGACAGAAGTGATGCCCTCGAATCCCGGCGGCTGGCACGACACCCCCCTCTGCCGGGGTCTTTTGGGGCGCCCTCGTGTTTCCACCTCGCCACCGGGCCGGATGCCAGGCACGGTCTATCCGCAGGTTGCCGTTGGGCACCCGTGATGAGCTTGGGCCGTGCCCCCTTCGCGGCGAGTTTTAGCCGGGTTCGCTCAGGGCCAACCAGTCCGACCACACCTTCCTGGCCAGGGGCGGTGGCACCAGCTTCAGGCGCAATTGGTTGGCACCGGTAAGCAGCTTGCCGGCGACGCGGATCAGGTGCAGGCGGATGCTCTGGGGTTCCCAGCGGTGGAGTGCGGTATTACCGCTGAGGAGAGCCATCCAGCGCAGGGTGTTATAGGCCAGGACGGCACACTGGAACAGGGCGGCATTGGCCAGGAAGTGGTCGGTCTTGAGGTGGGCGAGGCCCATCTGGTTCTTCGCTTCCTCGATCCAGGTTTCGGACGTAGCACGCTGACCGTAGGTGCGATGGGCCGACCAGGGGCTGAGCGGTTCGCGGGTGACGTAGCAGAAGGCGTCATAACGCGCCACCGGCAGGAGTTCGGTTTGCAACGTGTCGGCGGCGTCCTCCCGCGGGCAGCGCACCGCGACGAAAAAGCGCGGGCACGACCAGCCGTGGGCCTGATGGGTGAACTCGCACTGCTCCCAGCCCGGCTGGCGGCGAATGGGCGTCCCGTGCTGCTGGGCCAGCAGGAGCTCCAGGTTGCGCCGTTTGACCTTGATGAGGTAACCATGGCCGCGCTGCTCCAGGAACTCGAGCAGCGCGCCATCGAAGAAGCCGCTGTCGGCGCGCAGCACCAGGCGTTGATGCGCCGGAAACTGGGCACACAACTGTTCCATGAAGGCGACGATGCCGTTGCTGGTGTAGGCGCTGCCGGTGCGCAGCCAGGCCTGGACGATTTCCTTGGTCGCGGTGCAGAAGGCCAGCAGCGGGTGATAGGACAAGGCACCACGCTTATGGGGATTGTAACCCTTGGCCACCCCTTCCTGGCGACCATAAACGGTCTTGACGGTGGAATCGACGTCGATCCACTTCTGCGTCACGATGCCAATGCGCGAGCGCCCGGTCCGTGCGGCCCGCGCCCACACCCGCTGGCGCAGGACATGATTCAGGGTCTCCAGTTCACTGACTTGGCGGTCGCGGACCGCCTTGAACAGCCGCCCGAGGGTGGTTTCATCCGGCACCCGTGGCCAGCCCGCCAGGCGTCGCAACACCTGATCGCTCCACAGGGCGACGCACTGGCGGAGGCTACGGGCACCGCCGATCAGGCCGATCATCACCAGCACGGCGGCATCGACCAGACTATAAACGGCATTCGCGCTCCGCTCATGACTCACCTGCTGACGAAACAGCGCGCGGAAACCGAGGTGGCTGAGAAACTGGATCACCGGGGCCAGGCCCCCCTGGCTGGTGAGGGCCGGACCTGCCTCATCCAAGTGGACCTTAGGGGCTGCGAACTGCGCCGACCGGCCGGCTTTTGTGCTATGTTTGCTCATAGAAAGGGTGACTCCTCAGGCTGATGCCTTCAGCGTTTAACTCACTGATGAGTATACCCTTTCTTGTTTTCCGGGGCCTGCGCTTGCAGGATTTAGGTGTCAATAATTTCTTGCTGCATCTGGCCCAGACTGTCCTTGAAAAAAACCGCGTCCCGAGGGCGGATTGCCGCGAATCCTGGCCCCCTCTTGGCCGTTGTCTTCATCAATCTGGCCTTGCTTTCCCTGCTTGGTATTTTTTCGTGGCTGAGGGAGCAGCCGCTGTTCTGGCGCAACATCGGCGGTTGGCCCATCTGGCTGCGGGATCTGGTATGGCTGCTCTTCTACCCGGTCCTGTTGCTGGAGATCGCTTTCCTGCTCACCCTGACCGCAGCGGCTGCCCGGTGCGTGAATTTACGATGTCCCTATCAAGGCCTGGCGTTTGTTTCCCTGGTGCTGCTCTGGAGCCTCTGGCTGGTGATCATGCTCATCGTGGTCTGGAATAACCTGGAAAATCTGGTTTACGGGCGACCGCTACATTGGCATGGGGCTTGATGCCACCCATCGCTTTTAGGGGTTCCCACCCATGAGGTTTCGTCTCAAGACCATCCCTCGCAACAGAGGTGGAGAAGAGGCGCGCCGCACCCGCGACCCGAAATCGAGACTAGCGTAGATAACGGTCGTCCAGATTCGCCGGGCAGAGCACGTCGCGCATGATACCGATCAGATCCAGTAGCTGAGGGTTGCGGATGCGGTAAAAGATGCGGTTGGCCTCCTTGCGGGCCACGACGATGTTCTTGTTGCGCAACTGCTCCAAGTGCTGGGAGATATTGCTCTGGGAGGTGCCGGTCCGTTCGACGATCTCGCCCACGGATAGCTCCCGGTCGCCCAGGGAACAGATGATCTTCCACCGTAAGGGATGGGCCATGGCCTTGAGGGCGTTAGCGGTCAGGGAAGTCTCTTCATCTTCCGGCAGGGTGTTGCGGTCTGGCTCGGTCATGGACGGCTCCTAAAGGGGTTCTTGAGCGGTCTGAGCCGCGTCTTCCCTATCCTGATCGACACGGACATAGCCCGTCATGTCCTTGGCGATGCAGATGATATCGGCGATACCACCGTCCGGGTCACGAACAGCGGTGCGGGAAAAGAGAATGGGCACGCGGCGACCGTCGCTGGCGATGAAGCGGGCATCGATCTTGCTCAAGGCCCCCGCGCGGATCAAGGCCTCCAGCCAGAGACCCATGAAGGCGCCGGCCACTTCGTCGCCCTCCTCCTCGAAGACGTCGCCAATGGACATGCCTCGCAAGTCCGATTCCCGGTAACCGAGCATCCGACAGGCGGCGGGATTGGCGGACTTGATCTCCCCCTGGGGGTTCAGGATCAAGAGTGCCTCGCCCATATAGGCAATGATATTCTCCAGGTACTGCTTGGCCTGAGCCAGTTCGGCGGTGCGCTCGGCGACCTGGCGCTCCAGCACCTGGTTCAGGGCCCGCTCCTTCTCGATCAGCCGGAAGTAGGTGCTGATCTTATTGATGAACTGGTTGTCCTCGATGGGCTTGAGCAGATAATCGACGGCCCCGATGGCATAACCGCGCTGCTGGAACTCCTCGGACTTAAAGGCGGCGGTGAGGAAGATGATGGGGATATCGCGGGTGCGCTTGCGCATCTTCAGCAGGGCGGCGATCTGAAAGCCGTCCATCTCCGGCATCTGTACATCCAGGATGATGAGATCGATGTCCGGGTGGTGCAGCGTCAGGTCGATGGCCTGCTGTCCGGAGGTGGCCTCGAGGATGGTCACATCCGTGTGTGCCTCGATCAATGTCCGCAAGGTAAAAAGATTGTGGGCATGATCATCAACGATGAGGAGTTTGAAGCCGGAATAGCGGTTCATGCCGTCTCTTGCTTGCTCAACTGTTCCCCGGCGCCCAGGTTGACCGCGAGGACCGCCCCCAGCCTGGATCGCGTCACGGGTTTGGCGACAAAATCCTGGGCGCCGGCCTCAAGATAGCTGTCGCGGGCTTGCGCCTCTCCGAATCGACCGATGATAACGAGGGGGAGGGTTCCCGCCGGGGCATCCAGGCGAATAGCCTTAATCGTATCACAGGTATTGGCCACGGACACCATTTCAGCCAACAGGACCAGGGCACAGCCGGCCTCCTCGCGCAGGGTTTCCCGGGCCTCCTCGGCATCCGCCGCCATCTGGATGCGCCAGCAGAAGGACTCCAGCATCCGCGTCTCCGCCACCAGGCTGGCGGCGTCGCTTTCCACCAGCAGCACCCAGCGCCCCGCGTAATCAGCGCCCTTGGGGACGACCTCTGGCGGCTCTTCGATCTGGGGCGGCAGGCTTGGTGGCGAATCCGCTTCGCCTTCGGCAGGCGCCTCCTCCAGGGACCCCCTATCCAACTCGACCGGCAGACGCAGAGTGAAGCTGGCGCCGCGCCCCTCCTGGCTCGTGACACGAATGCTCCCCCCGAGACGCTGGGCCAGTTCGCGGCTGATGGTCAGGCCCAGGCCGGTGCCGCCGAAGTGGCGCCGGGTGGAGCCATCGGCCTGCTGAAAGGCCTCGAAGATGAGGGCATGCTTGTCCGCCGGGATGCCGATGCCCGTATCGGTCACGCTCAGGAGCAGATCACCCTGGCTCGCCCGGTCGAGGGTGACGGTGGCCCCGCCTTTCTCGGTAAACTTGACGGCGTTGGCGAGAAAATTCTTGAGGATCTGCCGGACCTTGGCGGGATCGCTGTAAATCCGCGGCGGGGCCGCCGCTCTTACGTCCAGGCGCAGGGTGAGCCCCTTGTCGGCGAATTGGGGCGCAACCAACTCCAGCACCTCCTCGGTCATATGGCGCGGATCGACCCACTCCGGGTTGAGGGTAACCTTGCCGGCCTCGATGCGCGAAATATCAAGAATATTATCGATCAGGGCGAGTAGATCACGCCCGGCGGCGTTAATGACCCGTGCCTGGCGCTGTTGGGGGGCGGCAAGCCCCGCCTTGTCGTCCGCCAGCATCTTGGACAGGAGCAGGATGGAATTCAACGGGGTGCGCAGCTCGTGGCTGACGTTGGCCAGGAACTCCGACTTGTAGCGGTTCGAACGCTCCAGTTCCAGGGTATGGGCGCGGGCGCTCCGCAGATATTCGACATGAGTCTTGGCCAGGGCCGTGAGCTGGTCGCCAAAGTCCCGCACCTCCTGTGGCCCATGCCAGGCGAAGTGCACCCCCTCGCCCGAGCGCACCACGCGATCCACCCCCGTGGTCAGTTCCCGACCCATCAACTCCAGGCGCCGGGTAATCCAGCCAGCCACGATAAGTACCGCCAAAACCAGGGCCAGAATGACGAGGCCAACCCGCAGGACCAAGGCGTTGCGAAAGCTGTCGAGGGGCGAGGGATCCACCGGCCGGCCCACCCACAGGGGCCGGGCATCCTCGGTGACAAACATGGGCACCCAGAAGACCTGGGTGCCCCGCTCACCGCGCCAGAGCCCGGGCATATGCTGGGTGAAAATCTCCTCCAGGCCTGGAAAATCGGCGAAGGCCAGATCCTCGTCGCGCCAGGGTTGGCCGGGGCGCAGATAGCGGCCCTTGTCGGTGACCCAGAAGGTATCCCGATAGAATTGGGCCAGGCCGCCCACGTCGATGGTCATGATCACCAACCCATCCGGCAGGGACTGGGGGTCCTTGGCGATGGCGCTTAACAAGCTCAGGCGCATGAGTTGCCGGGGATTGTCACCACCGGCGTCCGGCTCGATGCGGATACGGCTGACCAGCACCTCGCCCGGCGGAATACCCAGGCCCGCCGCCTCCAGTTCCGCGCTGGGATGGTCCGGGAGCCGGGCCGTCGGCCGCCATTCCTGGGTCTTGGCATCACGCTCCAGCCAGAAGCGTTCCTGACCCTCGGCGTCGAGAAAGAGGATCTGCACGATATCCCGCTGCTCACCCAGGATCTGATTGATCCAGCTCGTATAGCGAGCCCTGGCCAGATCGATCTCCTCCTCGTTGCCCTGTTCCCCGAGGATGAGCCCCGGCTCCGGCAGCTTGGCCAGGAGACGGATCATCTCGTGCCGGCTGGCCAGGTGCTGATCCAGATCCCGGAAGTCCGCCCGCAGATTTTGCAGGTAGGCCTTCTGGTAAAACAGTGCCACCCGGTCAATAACCAGCGGCAGGTTGATGGCCGCCGCCGTGAGCAGGGGAGTCAGCCCGAAAACCAGGAGGAACAGCAGGATGGCGCCACGGAGCTTCACCGGCTTGGCTTATCCCTGGCGCCTTACAGCTCCTTCAAATACGCCACCATCTGGGCGGCGTGGCCCTTGGGCTTAACGTCATAGAGGGTCTGGCGGATGACTCCGGCCTTGTCGATCAGGAAGGTGGAACGCAAGATCCCACAGCGTTTCTCGCCCTGACGCTCGCGTTCCTGCCAGACGCCGTAGGCCCGGCAGACCTCCCCCTCGGTATCCGCCAGCAGCCGCACATTGATGCCATGCTTATCCCGGAAGGCACCATGGCTGACGCAGCTATCCATGCTGATACCCACGACCTCCGCCTCCATGGCCTCGAATTCTGGCTGCAGGTCCGTGAACTCCAGGGCCTCCAGGGTGCAGCCTGGGGTATCGTCCCGGGGGTAGAAGTAAAGCACCAGGTTCTTCTTGCCCTTCAGCTTCTCTGAATGAAAGCGGTCCATGTCCGCGTCCGGAAGCGAGAAGGGGGGGGCGGGATCGCCGGGTTGCAGCATCTGTGAATACTCCGCTAGGTGGTCGAATCAGCCGTAACCGGGCCGGTCTTGGTCGCGTAAGCCGGCCAGGCCCTCGCCCCTGCCCGTCTTGGCGCGGACTTGCCGGAAAGCGGAATTTAGGCAGTGCCGTCGATGGCGTCAACTGGATTCGGCGCGGGATGAGCGGACGGCTTGCCCAAGCCCCCTTGCCCAGCCAGACGCAGGCTGGCAATCAGGCCGCCACCGGGCCGCGGCTCCAGGCGCAGATCGATGCCGTTGGCCAGCGCCAGTTGGCGACTGACCGCCAATCCCAGGCCACTGCCACCCGTGGCGCGGTTGCGGGATTGCTCCAGGCGATAGAAGGGCCGGAAGACGGCCTCGCGCTCCTGTTCGGGGATGCCCGGGCCGCGATCCAGAACCTGGATTTCCGGCGGTTGGGCACAAGCCAGGCGCACCTCGACCTCACCCTGGCTGTAGCGCAGGGCATTTTCCAGCAGGTTGCCGACGATCCGCCGCAGGGCCAGAGGATCGACCGCATGACAACAAGCCGGCAGGCGCTGCCATTTCAGGCGCGGATTAGCCTCGCACAGGTCGCCGAGCAACTTGCCCAGATCAACCCAGCGGGGCTCGCCCCGGCCCAGGCTTTTTCCCAGTTCCGCCGCCTGGCCGATCAGGCCGTTCATCTCTTCCAGGTCCCCTTCCATGCGCTCCAGCAGGTCCAGTTGCGCCGGGTCGCGGGGCAACATCTCCAGGGCCAGGCGCAGGCGCGTCAGCGGGGTGCGCAAGTCGTGGGAAATGCCGGCCAGGAGCAGGGTGCGATTTGCCAGGAGTTCCCGCACCTGACGGCTCGTCTCGTTGAACTGCCGCGCCAGGTTGGCCAGCTCCCGGGGGCCGGTTTCCGGCAGGGGCGTGGGCGAGAAACCCTGGGCGACCTGTTCCGCCGCCTTCGACAATCGCTCCAGGGGAATGGTGACACGTCGCGCCAGCACGGCCGCCGAGAGGACGAGGAGGATGAGGGAGACGAACACCACCAGGGCCAGGCCCTCGAAGGGCCGACTCCCCACCCGCTCCCGGGGGAAGCCAACCCAGACGAACGCGCCCCGGACGGGCAGGCGCACCCACAACCAGCGTTCACCATCCTCGAAATTGCTGCCCGCCGCCACCGGTGTCCCGAGGCGCTCGCCCAGCGCCTTTTTCAGGCGCGCCATGTAGGGAAAGTAATAGTCGCTCAAGTCCTGGGGCACCTGACCCGGTGCGAGCAGGCGCAGGCCATGGTCACGGTCGATACTGGCACGAAAGGTTGCCTGGTGCCCCGCATCAAGGTGGGCCAGGGTATCGGTCGCCAGGAGCATGAGGGCACTCAGGTCTTGGGTCGAGCGATCGGCCACCGGTATCAGGGCGAACTGGACCACGGCGGCGAAGGCCAGAATGGCGAAGAGCCCAAAGGTGACGACCAGGGTCAGCAGGGCCCGGCTGAAGAGGGACAAACGCATGGCGTGGGGCTGCTAGGGTTCGCCCTGGGGGGTGAAGACGTAGCCCTTGCCCCAGACGGTGCGGATATAGATGGGGTGCTTGGTGTCGGGCTCGATCTTGGATCTCAAGCGCGCTACCTGGACATCCATGCTGCGATCGAAGGGGGAACGCTCATACCCCTTCAGCAGATCCAGGAGGCTATCCCGATCGAGGAGGCGATTGGGCCGGGCCAGAAAGACCTGGAGCAGATCGAATTCACTGCTGGTCAGGGCCAGGTGCTCGCCGTCACGGGTCAACTCCCGGCGCTTGGCATCAAGCCGATAGGGACCGAAGGCCTTGACCTGGGCATTGGCATCTTCCGGCGCCGCCGGGACAGGGGCTGGCTGGCGACGGAGGACAGCACGAATCCGAGCCAGGAGTTCGCGGGGGTTGAAGGGCTTGGCCAGATAGTCATCGGCGCCCACCTCCAGGCCCACGATGCGGTCGATATCGTCCCCGCGCGCCGACAGCATGACGATCGGCACGCGCGATTCCCGCCGCAGGCGCCGCGCTACCGAAAGGCCATCCTCCCCCGGCAGCATGAGGTCGAGGATCACCAGATCCGCCTGGTTCCGGACCAGCCACTCATCCATGGCGGCACCATCCTCCACCCCGGCCACGGCAAAACCCTCCTGGGTCAGATAGCGAGTCAGGAGGGCTCGAATAGGTTCATCGTCATCCACGACCAGGAGACGGGTGGGGTGATCGGTCATCAGGGCAAACTTTCCCCTCTTTGTCCCGACGCCAGGGCTGGTAGTGGATCACCCGCCCGGCGCCATCACTCGAGCACGAAATGCCAGATAACGGCGCCCGCCAGAGCCGCGGCCCGCCGTTACAGTTTGTGACAAAATAAGTATATAACGAAATACCGAGGAAATCATTGGGCCCTACACTCGTGGCGTACCCTTGCAGGTACTCAGAGTTAAAGCGCTTTCAATGTATTGTGTTGTTACGGAGAGGCCAATATGAGCTTTGACGCCTTGACCATCGGGGGCTTTGTGCTGGCACTGCTGGCTGCGGGCCTACTCATCGGTATCGTCAGGGGGAACGAAAAGGCCTCCGAGGTGCGCCGCCGCCTGGCGAAATCCGAGACCTTGCGCTGATCCAGCCAGAGGTCTAATCAGTGAGTGATTATCCGGGTGGCCAGGCAAAGCCACCTTTTCGATTTACAAGAACTCAGGACCCGCTATACGGGCAGAAACCCCTTCGGCTTACCTGAAGGGTCCATGACAGTTTCTGGGCAGCAAGCCAGTTGGACCGCCAGAGTGGGCACACCTCATTCTCGCGGTCCTTTTTTACTGCTGGCACTGACCCAATCCCACCGCCTTCCTGAGTTGGATAGCACGCCCATGGGCACTCACCCTAACCCTACAGCCAAATCTGGCCAACGCGGGTTACTCCCCGGCCTATCGCGGGAGGGCCGGGTGGGGGCTGGCGGGGGTGTCGACAGCAGGGATGCT
>JBASIS010000275.1:0-6722 GCA_049654905.1 Chromatiaceae bacterium | reverse complement strand
GGATGTTGTGGCGGATCTGTGCCACACTGCAAAGTGGCTCAGAACTCATCATCGCATCAGCAGGCATCATCCTCCGGCTAGAGATCGCTAATCTTGGCCCATGGGCGCATTAAGACACGCGCTATATGTACTTCGAACGCCCTCAACTCCGCATTGATCTCCAGCGAAGTGGTGTTCTGGGTAAAATAAGGGTTGAGAAGGTCTCGGTGGCGATCGTTAACTTTCTAGTGGACCAAAGCCAGGGGAAAGGTGGACTCAGTCGGGCTTTTTCGTCTCGAGAACGATCATTGGCCGCCGCTTGGGGCCGTTCTCGTCCAGTCCGGGCGCGACCACGCGAATGGTGCGTGAGCTGCCTCTTAGGGAGGGCAGGTTTAGGTCCAGATAGCGGGCGAGGAGTTGCTTGGCCTGAGTGCCCTTGAGCTTGCGGAGTTGGCGGACTTTGGCCAGGGCCTCGTCCGTGGGTTTGGTGCCACCATTGCGCCGATAGTGGCGAACCACCGCCTCGGTGTAGGAGAGGGTCTCGGCATAGGTCACCATGCTGCCGGTACGGTCAACCACGCCCTCGCCGGCGTTATAGGCCATGATGACCCGGCCGTAGTCATTCTTATATTTGCCGAGCAGGCGCTTGATGTGGCGGGTGCCCGTGTCCAGGTTGGTCGCGGGATCGAAGAGCTTCTCCGGTTCGGTCACCCCATAATCCGCGCCGGTACCCGGCATGATCTGCATGAGTCCCAGGGCGCCAGCGCGTGACACGGCGCGGGTATCGTAGGCCGATTCGGCGGCGACCACGGCCTTGACCAGGGCCAACTCAACGCCGTGACGCTTGGCCGCCGCCTCGACCAGGGCGTCGATTTCCGCCCGCGGGGGTGCCGGCTTGGTCTCGGCGACCCCAGGCTCCGAGACCTGTGTCAAGGGCTTGTCCGCCGGGTCGGTTTCTGGGGTCCCCGCTGGCGCATCGATGTTGGCCAGCACCCTGACCGGCAGCACCAGGGCAAGGCATAAGCCGTAAAGTAGCAATTTAGATGACATGGATATTCACGCTGGCTGAACTTAGGGACATTCTAACTCTACCGGCCCTACTCCTGGCAAGGAGGCCGGGGCTGATAAACCCTAATCAGGGGTCAACCTTGAAGACCAGCCCCCGATGGCGCATGCCGGCCATCATCGGCCCCTGCTGACGACAGGATGCTAGCGGAGGGCATAGAATGCCCCGGAGATTGCCTGATGTTGCACCGCTTGGGATGACTCCGTGTCCAATAAAACCCTCTTTAGGTTATTCGCCCTGGCCCTCCTGGTGGTGCTGGGGGGGCTGGTGTTCCTGTTCACGAAAGAGGATGCCCCGCGGACCATCCGCGTTGCCTGGTATGAGCATCCTCCGCTCTATTCCCAAGACCCCAAGACGGGTCAGCCGACGGGAAACTTGGTGGCTTTGCTGGAGGAAATCGCTAGCCGGGAGAATCTTCGTCTCGAATATGTCATAACCACGCGATCGGCCATCCTGGATGGCTTGGAGAAAGGAAAGGATTTCCTGATGGCGTTGCCAATCACGATATCGGAAGCGCGTAAGGAATATGTCGATTTTTCCTGGCCAGTCAGCCAATTTACCTTGAAAATCGCCGGACGCGCCGACAACATGACTGGCGACCGGCCTCTGGAGATGGAGAAAAAAATTATAGGTTCCCTACGGGGGGCCTTGCGTATGGAAATTCTGCATTATTGGTATGAAACAGGATTGATCGCCGGGATCGACTCCTTTGAAATTTCCGATGCCCTGGTTGATGCCCTGTTGACGGGGAAGGTTGATTTTATATTCGATGAATCGGAATTCATCGATACCCTCATGGTTCGCTATCCGGGCTCACTGGCGCTGCTCGATAACCCGAACTTTAATACACCCTCTTTTTATAAAGCCTTTCCCGTCGCCAGGGGGAATAAATGGCTGCTTGACAGTATTAACCGCGGCCTTCGCCAAATCATGAATGACGGTACTTATTCCGGGATTTATCGGGAATATCACGCCCAGGGGGGTACGCCAAAGTCATCCTCCCGATCCGGAACCGAAAGGACATCCCCGGAAGATCGTCTCCCGTCCCTGGATATTGATGATAATTATAATGCCAAGGCGATAATGGACAACTATTTCGATATGATATCGAATGAATCCGAGGGGGTGCGCAACCAGGCTAGCATAGAGATGCTCGATCGTTTCGTGACCGAGGGCAGGCAGGAATTCCAGCAAAAATTCGAGCATGCCATGACGCGCCTGAACGAGTTGCTACTGCTGATCGAGGGGCAGCCCGCGTACGCGCCCTATTTCGCCGCGTTTTATTACCGTCAGGTTGATGATTTAAGAAAATCCTTCGCGGAGATCCGTGCCAATGTAGAGAGCCATCGCCAGAAATTTGAAATTGAAAATATTCAAATGACAAATAACCTGAAGATGATAAAGCTCCTGGAAATTCCCGACGGCGATTTGCAATGGAGAAAGGAGTGGATAGAAAGGAATTTCGATTCGGTGATTTCAAGCCAGACCCGATGGATCAGGCAAATTGATGATGTATTGACCGGTAGCCTTGATTTTCACGCCCAGCTCAATGATATCATGATCAAGGCCGAGCGCGATATATTCGATAATTACAAGGGATTTTATACCAATCGTTTTCTGTTCCTGGGTAATAGTCCCGGACAGGGTGGCTATGTCTTCCAGTGGCGTGAACTATCTCGCAGCCTGAGTAGCTGGATTGTCGTGCTGCCAACGCAATTATTAGTCGTCATACCCAATCAACAGTGGTGGCCGGCCTTGTGGCGTCTACTGATGGCAGCATGCCTGTCGGCCGTGATCCTAGCGTTGGTGATGGCCCGTCACCGCTGGTTTCCTGTCAAACCCTATCTTAGACCTTATATTATTCTGTGGGTTGGTATCTTTTTTTGGGTTGGGGCCATTAATCTTCCAAGTACCAATGGCAATCTTTTTTATTCATTCGCCCTGCTACTTCTGAGCCTGGCGATCATGGACATGGCCTGGAAGGCGAGGGGGCATGGCCAGTCCGATACCGCCCTAAATCCATTTCTCTTTAATCTGCTATCGCTTTTTTTGATCGATCTGGTAACCGATCTCCTGGCTCCCTACCGAGTGCTTCTCGCAACCTTGCTGTTACTGGCGGCGCTGAATATGGCATGGATTGCCTTTTATGCTTGGTCTTTCCGACGCCCTCGGCAACGGGATATCGCCTCTGTGTTGTTGATTGGGGGCGGTCTCTGGTTGAGTGCTGGCATCGCGGCCTGGTTGGGTTATCTTTACCCCGCCATGTTTATCGTGGTATTTGGGATATTGGCCTTGGGTGTCTTTTACACCGGTACTATTTTTACCCGCGTCCTGCTCCGGATTTCCAACAGGCTATCCAGCAGCCAACGCTCCCTGGCGAGTTTTATTACGACGCTGGTTATTCCATTTCTATGGCTTGGGCTGACATTTGGCGCCATACACTGGTCGGCTAATATTTTCAATGCCAATTGGTTTTTTGTGCATCTTTACGATGTCGCCCTGTTTCCTGATTTCTCGATCGAGATCAGTTTAAGAACCATTCTCATGCTGGTCCTCTCCGGTCTGCTGGTTAAATATCTGTTGAACTGGCTGGGCGAAATGCTGATCGTCATTTCCGACTCGCGTCAGTTTGACACCGTTTCGATCAATTCAACCTTCCTGGTTATTCGCTATCTTGTCTGGATACTGTTTGTTTTTGTTGTATTCGCCTCCCTTCAAGTCGACTGGGATAACCTTAAATGGATCCTGGGCGGCCTGAGCGTTGGCTTCGGCTTTGCGCTCAAGGACATTCTGGAGAACTTCTTTTCCGGGATTATCGTCCTGCTGGGAAAACAGGTCCGTCCTGGCGATACCATCGAATTCGGCTCTGTTTATGGCAAAATCGAGAGAATCAATATCCGCGCGACCTTTATCAAAACCGAGGACAATGCCCTGATTGCCATCCCCAATAGTCAGATTGTCTCCAAGGAATTCCGTAACTGGACCCTCAATGGTCATATTCGCCGCAATGAGTTTGAGGTGGGTGTCGCCTATGGCTCGGATATCCCCCTGGTAATCGAGACCATGCTCGATGTCATGAATGCCGCCAACATCGTCCTCAAGGTCATCCCGCCCGATGTCCTGTTCGTTGATTTTGCCAGCAGCGCCATCCTGTTAAGGGCCAGGTTCTGGGTCCACGTCGATAATCGGACCAAGAGCGCCAGTGTCTTGCGGCGGAGCATGGAAGAAGCCTTTCGGGCACGTGGGATTGTCATCGCCTTCCCTCAGTTGGATGTCCACCTCAATGCCTCCGCCTCGGTGCCGCAGGGATGTTGCTAATCTCGCTCTCCGAGGGTCTGAACCGCCAACACCCGGTCAAGACCTCATCCAGACCCGAACCATCAGGGCCCCTCCATGCCACAATCTTCCCTTTACTATCTCGTTCAGCCGATTGCGCCTCGAGCGCACCGGTTCGCCGTGGAGCTGCGTATCCAGCCAGCTCACGCCGAACCCCTGATGCTGTCCTTGCCCGCCTGGATCCCCGGCAGTTACATGATCCGGGACTTTGCCCGCAACATCCTCTGTATCGAGGCAAGAGATGAGGAGGGTCCCCTGGCCCTGGAGAAGCTCGATAAACAGACCTGGCGCCTGGTGCCGCGCGGCCATCCCGTCAGGGTGCGCCTGGAGGTTTACGCCGGAGATTTGAGTGTGCGGTCGGCCCATCTGGATGATACTCATGGCTATTTCAACGGTGCCAGCCTCTTTTTGCGGGTCGGCGGCCTGGACAGGTTCCCTTGCCAGGTGGAGATCCGCCGCCCGAGTGGCGATAGCTATGCACACTGGCGTCTGGCCACCAGCCTCAAACCTCGGGAAGCCGAGCCTTTCGGCTTTGGCATTTATGATGCCGATGACTACGAGGACCTTATCGATCACCCCGTCGAAATGGGCGTTTTCAGCCTGATTCCCTTCGAGGTGCTAGGAATACCCCACTGGCTCTCCCTGACGGGCCGACATCGGGCCGACGAGGCCCGCCTCCAGCGGGACCTCTCGCGCATTTGCGCCACCCATGCCGCCCTCTTTGGAGAGCTGCCCATCGACCGCTATCTCTTCCTGACTCAGGTGACGGCTGAGGGTTATGGTGGCCTGGAGCATCGCTACTCCACCAGCCTGCTCTGCGCGCGCGATGACCTGCCGACGCAAGACATGGCTAAGCCCTCGCCGGGTTACAAGCGCTTTTTAGGTCTTTGTAGTCACGAATATTTCCATCTCTGGCACGTCAAGCGCATCCGCCCCCAGGCCTTCGTGGCCGCGGGTCTGGAGCAGGAGGTCCACACGCGCCTGCTGTGGGCCTTCGAGGGCATCACCGCCTATTACGACGAACTAGCCCTGGTGCGTAGCGGCTGTATCGACGAGGCGGGGTATCTCGAACTGCTGGCGGAAACCATCAGCCGGGTCCTGCGCAACCCGGGCCGCCTGTTGCAAACCCTGGCGGAGTCAAGCTTCGATGCCTGGACCAAATTTTACCGTCCGGACGAGAACAGCCCCAACGCCATCGTCAGCTATTACGCCAAGGGCGCCCTGGTGGCCCTGGCCCTGGATCTGCTCATTCGCCGTGACACGGTGGGTGCCCAGTCCCTGGATGAGGTGATGCGCGCCCTCTGGGAGCGCCATGGCCGGACGGGTATAGGCTTGGAGGAACGGGGCCTTGAGGCCCTGGCGGTGGAGGTGACGGGGCTGCCACTGGGACCCTTTTTCCAGCAGGCGCTGGACTCCACCCAGGACTTGGACCTGGTCGGGCCCCTGGCGGCAATGGGCGTCGGGATGAGGTTGCGGGCGGCGCGTCATGCCAAGGATCTCGGCGGTCTGGCAAGCGGAGACAGCACTACCCTGGTGCCGCCGACCCTGGGCCTGCGCCTGCGGCCCGATGGCGGCGAGCCCCAGATTGCTCATGTCCTCACGGGCGGTCCGGCCCTGGTAGCTGGGCTCGCGCCCGGGGATACCCTGGTGGCGCTCGATGGCCTGCGCGTCACCCGCGATAACCTGGACAAGCTGCTGCTGGGGTTGGGGGAGGGCGCGGAAGTCGAAATCCATGCCTTCCGCCGCGACGAGCTTCAGGTCCGCCGGGTGCGGGTCGCCCCAGCCCCCCTGGATACCTGCGAACTCTGGGTGCTGGAGGATGCCCCGGAGGACAGCCACCGGCGTCGCGCCGCCTGGCTGGGGCCGAGAGGCTGAGGTCGCCGTGGAGACTTATCTGCGGCTGGTGCGCCACTTGGCGGACGGCCAGTATCACTCGGGCGAGACCTTGGCCAGCATTCTGGGCCTGAGCCGCGCCGCCATCTGGAAGGCGGTGCGCAAGGCCAGCGAGCACCTGGGCCTGGAGATCGAGTCGCGCCTGGGCAAGGGCTATCGGCTGACGGCCCCCCTGGAATTGCTGGACCCAGAGCGATTACTGGGCGCCATGAGCCCTGCGGGGCGGAGCCGGATCAACCGGCTGGACCTTTTCGATGACATTGATTCCACCAACGCCCATCTCATGAGTGCGGGTCAGGCCGGCGCCCCCAGCGGCACCCTCTGCCTGGCCGAGCGGCAAACGGCCGGGCGCGGCCGGCGCGGCCGCCCCTGGGTCTCGCCCTTCGGTGCCAACCTCTATCTCTCCCTGCTATGGCGTTTCCCGGTGGGTCCGGGGGAACTCGGCGGC
>JBASIS010000274.1:0-12270 GCA_049654905.1 Chromatiaceae bacterium | reverse complement strand
TCGAGCGCCTGCGTGCCCTGCGCAGCGTCCCCCGCCGCTGGGCGCGGCATGTCCGCGTCGGGAGCGACGATCCCTCCGTCGACCCTGCCTGAGTGATTTATGGAGGCACCATGACTGGCAAATCTCCACCAGCCACAGGCCCTTCATCAGCATGAGGGGGATGCCGGCCGCCGCGCAGGCGGACAGCAGGTCCTGAAGCTGTCCCTGTCTGCAAAAATTGCTGTTCAGCGTCTGGCGCAGCGTGTCGTCCAGCAGCTGGAGCGCCGCGGCGGGGACGCGGGCGCCCAGGCAGGGGTTGGCCTTGAGGTAGTCCCTGAGCGGAAAGGCCAGGCGCACCCGGATGGCCTCCTGGATCAGGGCGTCCCAGTCCGCCGGTTCCAAGGCCGCCAGGGTGGCGCGGTCAGGCCGGTCGGGACCCCGGTGCAGAATCTGGAGCAGGAGGGTGGCGTATTTAGGGAGCATCATGAGGGGCTTCCAGTTGGACGCGGACGACCATTAGTTCGTCGAGCTTGGCGTCGAGGGGGAATTGTTCGTCCAGCCGAATAGCCTGAGTTGAGCCGTCGCAGTCACTTCATAATCATCCCGCGCCAACCTCCTGCATGGCCGTCAGCAGAGCCCCCAGCATGAAGGCCACGAAGGGTCCGGCCTCGCCGGCTTGGCCGGCCGCCCCCAAGGCCTGGTAGTAAGCATCTTGCTGGTCGCGGACGACGGTCTCCACGGGCAAATAGGCCAGGATCGGCCGCCACTGGCTCAGAATCAGGGTTTGCCAGAGTCGCCCCATGCGGCCGTTGCCGTCGGCGAAGGGGTGGATGAACTCGAATTCATAATGAAACACGCAACTGGCCACCAGGGGATGCCATTCGCCACGCGCCAGCCAGCCTAGGAGGTCTTGAATCAGGATATCGACCCGGCTGGGGGGCGGGGCCATGTGCATGATTTCCGTGCCGCGAAAGATACCGACACCGCCAGACCGTAACCGCCCCGCTTCGTCCACCAGTCCGTTCATCAGGATGCCATGGGCGGCCAGCAAGTCTTCCAGCGATCCTGGGTCCCAATGCGCAAGCTGGTCATAAGCGGCAAAGGCGTTGCGGACCTCCTGAATCTCCCGCGGCAGGCCCAATATGCGCTTGCCGTCCAGCAGGGCGGTCACCTGCTCCAGGCTCAGGCTGTTGTTTTCGATGGCAAGAGAGGCCTGGATGGTGCGGATGAGATTGCCCCGCCGCAGGCGCGGGGACATGTCCGCCGCCTGAGTAACGGACCAGCGCCCCATGGTCTCGCCGATCTGCTCCACGAGGGCCAGGATGTCCGGGGTGATGGTCAAGGGCGGTGTGTAAGGGCTCACCTTGACCAGGCCTCCGCCGATCCGCGGACGGATTTGGTGCTGACAGCGTCTTCGCTGAGACTCTTCTTGTTCATGATGTTACGCAATTCCTGGATACCCCAGCCCGACTGACACCGGAGTATGCTAGCGGGAAAGATTAGCAGCCTTCAATATACACCCCCCATAACTCCCTTACCCCGAGGGTTCCATGCGCATTCGCCCGTCGCTGCTCGTCACCCTGGGTCTGCTCTCCGGGCTGACGCCTTTCGCCATCGATATGTATCTGCCCAGCCTGCCGGCCATTGCCCAGGATCTGGACTCGACCATCGAGATGGCCCAACTCACGGTCACCCTCTATCTGGCGATCTTCGCCCTGGCCCAGTTGTTCATGGGTCCGCTGTCGGACATGCTCGGCCGGCGCGCCACCATCGGCGGCGGCCTGATCCTCTTTTGTCTCGGGGCCCTGGGCTGCGCCCTGGCCAGCCAGATGGAGACCCTGCTGGGGGCACGCATGGTCCAGGCCGCGGGTGGGGCGGCGATCGCGGTGACCGTGCCGGCCCTGGTCCGGGATCTCTTCGAGCGGGACCACTATGCCCGGGTCATCGGCCTGGTGATGATGATCATGTCCCTGGCGCCCCTGCTGGCCCCCTCCATCGGTGGGGTCATCGTGACGCATGCTAGTTGGCCCTGGGTCTTCATCGCCCTCCTGGGCATAGCACTGGTGGCGAGTGCGCTCTTCTGGTGGCTGATCCCCGAGACCCTGCCGCCGGAGCGCCGCCACCCACCGGAATTAGGTCGGGTCCTGGGCAATTATTACGGCTTGCTGCGCCATCGGCTGGGCATGGGGTATCTGCTGACCGGGGCCTTCTCCTTCGGCGGCATGATGACCTTCATCGTGAGTTCACCCTATGTATACATAGTGCTGTACGAGGTACCGACGGCCTGGTTTGGGGTGCTGTTTGGCGCCAACGTGGCGGTGGCCATGGTGACGACCCTGTTTAACACCCGGCTGGTGGTGCGCTGGGGCGCGGAGCGCCTGCTGCGGCTTGGCCTGCGGGTCCAGGTGGTCGCCGCCCTGATTTTGCTGGCCCTGGCCTTTGTGGGTTTACCTCCCCTCTGGGCGATCCTGCTGGGGGTACTCCTCTACCTGGGGATGACCGGGCTGGTGCTGGGTAACGCCATGGCCAGTTACATGGTGTACTTCGTGCGCCTGGCGGGGACCGCCTCGGCATTCTCCGGGGCGGCCCGCTTTGGCTTCGGCGCCGTCGTCGGGACCCTGGTCAGCCTGGCCCATGACGGTAGCGCTCGCCCCCTGCTGCTTGGGATGGCCCTGTCCGGGCTCATGGCGGGGTTGAGCTATTGGCTCCTGTGCCGCGAAGGCCGGGAGACACTCCCGCCCGTCCCGCTTGATGCAACCTCGCATCGGCCCGCAGCCTGATCAGCCCTGACTTTTCGCACCGGCAAGCCCGCTGTCCCTCGGCCGTCAGGCATCTAAGGCTGAAAAATGCCCGGCGAGGTGCCGGGCGAAAAGTCTCCTTTAGAGAGGCGAGTTAGAAGGCATCGCCGGGCACCCGTACCCATCCTTCCATCAAGACCCGAGCGCTGCGGCTCATGATGGCCTTGGTCACGGTCCACTGGCCATTCACCTGTGTCGCTTCCGCGCCCACCCGCAGGGTGCCGGAGGGATGGCCGAAGCGCACGGCGGTGCGAGCGCCTCCGCCGGCGGCGAGGTTCACCAGGGTGCCCGGAACCGCGGCGGCGGTGCCGATGGCGACGGCGGCGGTGCCCATCATGGCGTGATGCAGCTTGCCCATGGAGAGGGCGCGCACGCAGAGATCAATGTCGGCGGCCGCCACCGGCTTGCCGCTGGACGATAGGTAATCGGCCGGCCCCGCCACAAAGGCGACCTTCGGCGTGTGCTGACGCTGGGCGGCCTCGGCGATGTCCTTGATGAGGCCCATGCGCACCGCGCCATGGGCGCGAATGGTCTCGAACCTCTTTAAGGCATTCGCATCGCCGTTGATGGCTTCCTGCAACTCGGTGCCGGTGTAGCCGATGGCCTCGGCGTTGACGAAGATGGTGGGGATGCCCGCATTGATCAGGGTCGCCTGGAAGGTACCGACACCTGGGACCTCCAGGTCGTCCACCAGGTTGCCGGTGGGAAACATGGCGCCGCCACCCTCGCCGTCCCCCTCGTCGGCCGGGTCGAGGAACGCCAGTTGCACTTCGGCGGCCGGGAAGGTCACGCCGTCAAGCTCGAAATCACCCGTCTCCTGGACGGCACCGTCGGTCATGGGTACCTGGGCGATGATAGTCTTGCCGATATTGGCCTGCCAGATGCGCACGGTGGCCAGGCCGTTTTCCGGCAGGCGGCTAGGATGGACCAGGCCGTTGGCGATGGCGAAGGGCCCGACGGCGGCGGAGAGGTTCCCGCAATTGCCGCTCCAGTCCACGAAAGCTTTGTCGATGGACACCTGGCCGAAGAGGTAATCGACGTCGTGATCGGGCTTGCTGCTCTTGGACAGGATGACCGTCTTACTGGTGCTGGAGGTCGCCCCGCCCATGCCGTCGATCTGCTTGCCGTAGGGGTCAGGGCTGCCGATGACGCGCAGCAGCAGGGCATCGCGCGCCGCGCCCGGCACCCGGCAAGGCTCGGGCAGATCCTGGAGGCGGAAGAAGACACCCTTGCTGGTGCCGCCCCGCATGTAGGTGGCGGGAATCTTGATTTGCGGGATGTTAGACATAGACTTGATATCTCATCGGATTATTTTTTCACTCCCCTCTCCCCTCTCCCCTCGCGGGAGAGGGGCCGGGGGAGAGGGGAAGCAGACGACTCCAGCGCCGCAAGGATGCTCGAAAGCACAGCCTCTGGATTCTGAAGGATGTCGTTGTTCCAGAACCGCATGATCCTGAAGCCTTGCTGTTCAAGCCAGCGATCCCGGACGGCATCCTGCTCACGGCCATCATGCTGACCACCGTCCGCCTCGACGATTAGCCGGGCGCCAAAGTGGACAAAATCGACGATATAGGGGCCCATGGGTTGCTGGCGGCGGAATTTCTGTCCATCCAGGCGATGGGCGCGCAGATGACGCCAGAGCAGTAGCTCGGCGTCCGTCATGTCTTTGCGCAGGGTCTTGGCGAACCGTAGCTGATTCTCCCCAACCCCTCTCCCGCGAGGGGAGAGGGGCTTTCGGGCGTGGTTTTCCGGGTACGTCCACCTTGTGTCCCTGGCCCCTATCAGGCGAGGGGGGAAGGGCTTTGAGGCGTAAGCGTCAAGCCGCTTTCGACGACTCCAGGAAGTCCTGGGCAAAGCGCTGCAACACACCCCCGGCCTCGTAGATGGAGACCTCCTCGGCGGTGTCGAGACGGCAGGTGACCGGCACTTCCACCCGTTCGCCATTCCTGCGGTTAATCACCAGGGTGAGATCGGCGCGCGGAGTACGCTCGCCGATCACGTCGTAGGTCTCGGTGCCGTCGATGCCGAGGGTCTTGCGGTCGACGCCCGGCTTGAACTCCAGCGGCAGCACGCCCATGCCCACCAGGTTGGTGCGGTGGATGCGCTCGAAGCCCTCGGCCACGATCGCCTCCACCCCGGCCAGCCGCACACCCTTGGCGGCCCAGTCACGGGAAGAGCCCTGGCCGTAGTCGGCACCGGCCACGATGATCAGCGGCTGCTTGCGCTCCATGTAGGTCTCGATCGCCTCCCACATGCGCATGACCTGGCCGTCTGGCTCGACACGAGCCAGGGACCCCTTCTTGACCTGCCCATCCACCAGGGCCATCTCGTTCACCAGTTGCGGGTTGGCGAAGGTGGCGCGCTGGGCGGTCAGGTGGTCGCCGCGGTGGGTGGCGTAGGAGTTAAAGTCCTCCTCCGGCAGGCCCATTTTCGCCAGGTACTCCCCGGAGGCGCTATTCGCCAGGATGGCGTTGGAGGGCGACAGGTGGTCGGTGGTGATGTTGTCCGGCAGGACCGCCAGCGGCCGCAGGCCCTTGAGGGTCCGCTCACCGGCCAGTGCGCCTTCCCAGTAGGGCGGACGGCGGATATAGGTGCTCAGCGGACGCCAATCGTACAGCGGACTGACCTGCTCGCCCTGGTCCACCTGGATCGCGAACATGGGCTCATAGATCTGGCGGAACTGCTCCGGCTTGACGCAGGCGGCAACGATGGCGTCGATCTCCTCGTCGCTCGGCCACAGATCCTTCAGGGTGATGGGGTGGCCAGCCTGGTCATGGCCCAGCGCGTCCTGTTCGATGTCGAAACGCACCGTGCCGGCGATGGCGTAGGCCACCACCAGCGGCGGCGAGGCCAGGAAGGCCTGCTTGGCATAGGGGTGGATGCGGCCGTCGAAGTTGCGGTTGCCCGAGAGCACGGCGGTGGCGAAGAGGTCGCGGTCGATAATTTCCTGCTGGATCTTGGGGTCCAGGGCCCCGGACATGCCGTTGCAGGTGGTGCAGGCGTAGGCAACGATGCCGAAGCCGAGTTTCTCCAATTCCGGCAGCAGGCCGGCCTCCTCCAGGTACAGCTTGGCCACCTTGGAGCCCGGGGCAAAGGAGGTCTTGACCCAGGGCTTGCGCGTCAGACCCAGGGCGTTGGCCTTCTTAGCCACCAAAGCGGCGGCCACCACGTTGCGCGGGTTGCTGGTATTGGTGCAACTGGTGATGGCGGCGATGATGACTGCGCCGTCCGGCATCAGGCCCTCCTGCTCCTCGGCCAGCGCCTTGTCCAGATCGACGGCAATGCCGCGTTCATGCAGGGCGCTGGTCGGCAGGCGGCGATGCGGATTGGACGGGCCGGCCATGTTGCGCACCACGGTGGACAAGTCGAACTCCAGCACCCGCTCATACTCGGCGGTGGCCAGCGCATCGGCCCAGAGGCCGGTGGTCTTGGCATAGGTCTCGACTAGGGCGACCTGCTCCGACTCGCGGCCGGTCAGCCTGAGGTAGTCGATGGTCTGGCCGTCGATGTAGAACATCGCCGCCGTGGCGCCGTACTCCGGACACATGTTGGAGATGGTGGCCCGATCGCCGATCGTGAGGCTGGCGGCGCCGTCGCCGAAGAACTCGACCCAGGCGCCCACCACCCGCGACTGGCGCAGGAACTCCGTCAGGGCCAGCACGATGTCGGTGGCGGTGATGCCCGGCTGGCGCTGGCCGGTCAGCCGCACGCCGACGATGTCGGGCAGGCGCATCATGGAGGCCCGGCCCAGCATCACGGTCTCCGCCTCCAGGCCGCCGACACCAATGGCGATCACCCCCAGGGCATCGACATGGGGGGTGTGGCTGTCGGTCCCCACGCAGGTATCCGGGAAGGCGACGCCTTCCCGGGCCTGGATCACCGGCGACATCTTTTCCAGGTTGATCTGGTGCATGATGCCGTTGCCGGCCGGGATCACGTCCACGTTCTTGAAGGCGGTCTTGGTCCATTCAATGAAGTGGAAGCGGTCCTCGTTACGGCGGTCCTCGATGGCGCGGTTCTTGGCGAAGGCCTCCGGATCGAAACCGGCGTATTCGACGGCCAGGGAGTGATCGACGATCAACTGGGTCGGGACCACCGGATTGACCTGGGCCGGGTCGCCCCCCTGCTCGGCAATCGCATCCCGCAGCCCCGCCAGGTCCACCAGCGCGGTCTGGCCGAGGATGTCATGGCAGACGACCCGGGCCGGATACCAGGGAAAATCCAGGTCACGCCGGCGCTCGATGATCTGGGTCAGCGAGGCGGTCAGGGTGACCGGATCACAGCGGCGCACCAGTTGTTCCGCCAGAACCCGCGCGGTGTAGGGCAGCTTGGCATAGGCGCCCGGCTGGATCGCCTCGATCGCGGCCCGCGTATCGAAGTAATCCAGCGCGGTGCCGGGCAGGGGTCTGCGGTAGGCGGTGCTCATGATCAGCGCTGCTCCAGGGGCACCCAGGGCCGGTTTTCGAGACCCACATAGGTGGCGCTCGGGCGGATGATCTTGTTGTCGATGCGCTGCTCGATGATGTGCGCGGTCCAGCCGCTGGTACGGGCGATGACAAACAGCGGCGTGAACATGGCGGTGGGCACGCCCATCAGGTGATAGCTGACGGCCGAGAACCAGTCCAGGTTGGGGAACATCTTCTTGATGTCCCACATGATGGTCTCCAGGCGCTCGGCAATGTCATACATCAGGTGTTCGGTGGTGTCGTCGGCCAGAGCCTTGGCGACTCGCTTGATGACCTCGTTACGGGGATCGCCGATGGTATAGACGGGGTGCCCGAAGCCAATGACGATCTCCTTGCGCGCAACCCGGTCCCGGATGTCGGCCTCGGCCTGGTCGGCGCTGTCGTAGCGGCTCTGGATGTCGCAGGCCACCTCGTTGGCGCCGCCATGCTTGGGCCCGCGCAGGGCGCCGATGGCGCCGGAGACACAGGAATAGATATCCGAGCCGGTCCCGGCGATGACGCGCGCGGTGAAGGTGGAGGCGTTGAACTCATGCTCGGCATAGAGGTTCAGCGAGGTGTGCATGGCGCGGATCTGCAACTCGGTGGGCGGGCGGCCATGGAGCAGGTGCAGGAAGTGGGCGGCGATGGATTCATCCTCGGTCTCGACCGCGATGCGCTTGCCATGATGGCTGAAGTGATACCAGTAGAGCAGCATGGAGCCCAGGCTGGCGATGAGGCGGTCACCAATGCCGCGGGCGGCCGCCACGGGCTGGGACTCCCGCTCCGGCTCCAGGGTGCCGAGCACGGAGGCGCCGGTGCGCAGCACATCCATGGGATGGGCGGAGGCCGGGAGCTGCTCCAGGACGTTCTTCAGCGCCGAGGGCAAGTCGCGCATGGACTGAAGCAGACGCTTGTATTCCATCAGCTGGTGCGCATTGGGCAGTTCGCCATGGATCAGCAGATAGGCGATCTCCTCGAACTCGGCGATGTCGGCGAATTCCAGGATGTCATAGCCGCGATAGTGCAGGTCGTTACCGGTGCGTCCGACGGTGCAGATGGCGGTATTGCCGGCGGGGGTGCCGGACAGGGCGACGGACTTCTTGCCCTTGGGGGCCTGGGCAACTTCTGGCTTGCTCATGGTGAAACTCCGGTGGTGTCAATCGAGGTTATGTTCGCCGGGGAACCCGTCCCGCCGACCGTTCTGGGACCTGGCCTCAGTCTTCCCCGCCCGCGGAGAAGAGGGCGTCCAACTTCTGTTCAAAGGCGTGATAGCCCAGGTAGTCGTACAGATCCATGCGCGTCTGCATGGTGTCCACCACCGCCTGCTGGGTGCCATCGCGACGGATCGCCTGGTAAACGTTGAGGGCGGCCTGGTTCATGGCACGGAAGGCGGACAGGGGATAGAGCACCAGGCCCACGCCCACGGCACCCAACTCCTGGGTAGTGAAGAGGGGGGTGGCGCCGAACTCGGTGATGTTGGCCAGCACCGGCACGCCCACGGCCTGGACAAACTCCCGATACTGGTCGAGTTCGGTCATGGCTTCGGGAAAGATCATGTCCGCACCGGCCTCGACGCAGGCGCAGGCGCGGTCGATGGCGGATTGGAAACCTTCCACCGCCAGAGCGTCGGTGCGGGCCATGATGACAAAGTCATCCCGGGCCGCGTCCGCCGCCGCCTTGACCCGGTCCACCATCTCCGCCTTGGAGACGATGGCCTTGCCGGGCCGGTGGCCGCAGCGCTTGGCCTGAACCTGGTCCTCGATGTGGCAGCCGGCGGCGCCTGCGCGCATCAGTTCCCGCACGGTGCGCTCGATGTTGAAGGCGCTGGGGCCCAGGCCAGTGTCGGCATCCACCAGCAGGGGGGCCTGGGTGACATAGGTGATGCGGCGTACGTCCTCGCAGACGTCGTGCAGGTTGCTGATCCCCAGGTCCGGCAGGCCCAGGGAGCCCGCCGCGACGCCGCCGCCGGAGAGGTAGAGGGCGCGGTAACCGACGCGCTCGGCCATCATGGCGTGGTAGGCATTGATAGCGCCGACGACCTGCAGGGGCTGTTCCGCGCCGACGGCCTGGCGCAGGCGGGCGCCGGGGGACTGGGATGGGGTCATGGTGGTTCTCACGGTTCTTTAATTAATGGGTCAAAGGGGTCGGTTGCGGCCATTCGCCGCTGAGACGCCGCTCCACCTGCTGGCGGGAGGCGCGGATGTGGCGGCGCATCAGGATCTCCGCCAGTTCGCCATCGCGCGCGGCGATAGCCTCGACGATCTGGCCATGCTCGCGCAGGGCGGTGGGCGCGCGGGGCCCGACCATGCCGAACTGGCAGCGATACATGCGCACCAGGTGGTAGAGGTCATTCTCCAGCAGGTCCTGCAGGCGGGCGTTGTGACTGCCGCGCACGATGCAAAAGTGAAAATCCAGATCGCCCTCGCTCTGGTAATAGGCCAGGCCATGGTCCTGGGCGACCTGGCGCTCATGGAGGGCGATGAGGGCGCGCAATTCGTCGATCTCCGCCTCGCTCATCCGCTCCGCCGCCAGACGCGCCGCCAGGCCCTCCAGGGCCTCGCGCAGGTAATAAAGATCCAGCAACTGGGGGCTGGACAGCTCGATGACCCGCGCCCCGACGTTGGCCCGGCGCACCACCAGGCTGGAGGACTCCAGCCGCCGCATCGCCTCCCGCAGCGGGCCCCGGCTGATGCCGTAGCGCCGCGCCAGTTCGGGCTCGCTCATCTTGGAGCCCGGCGGGATCTGGCCCTCCACGATCTCCCGGCGCATCCGGGTATAGATCTGGTCGGCGAGGGTGATGTCCTGGTCATGCATGGAGCGAGTGGCGATGCCCATCAGTGGTCAAGGTGCGGTGCTCTGCCCGGGTCGGGTGGCCGTGGGCAGGGGACGCCGTGAATACATCCCTGTAGGCTTGACGACCGCCTCCCTGCGATCGACACCCCCGCCCGCGGCCACCCGACCCGCCCTAGCCGGCCGGGGTCGGCGCTGGCATCAGGCCTGATGGGCGTAGCCGATGGTCCGCAGCTTGGCCGTGATCTCGTCGAGGATGGCGGGGTCATCGATGGTCGCGGGCATGTTGAAGGCCTGGCCGTCGGCGATGCGCTTCATGGTGCCACGCAGGGTCTTGCCGGAGCGGGTCTTGGGCAGACGCTCGACCACGATGACCTTCTTGAAGTCCGCCACGGGACCGATCTTCTCGCGCACCAGGGCCACCAACTCGCGGTCAATCTGGTCCTCGGGCTTCTCGACGCCGCTCTTGAGGACCACCAGACCCAGGGGGATCTCGCCCTTGAGGGCGTCGGCAACACCGATGACGGCGCATTCGGCGACGTCCGGGTGGGAGGACAGGACCTCCTCCATGCCGCCGGTGGAGAGGCGGTGGCCGGCGACATTGATGATGTCGTCGATGCGACTCATGATGAAGAGGTAGCCCTCCTCGTCCTTCATGCCGGCATCGCCGGTCAGGTAGTAACCCGGCTCGGCGCTTAGGTAGGACTCGACATAGCGGTCGTCGTTCTGCCAGAGGGTCGGCAGGCAGGCCGGCGGCAGGGGCAGCTTGATCATGATGCGACCGATCTCGCCCGGGGCCTGCTCATGGCCGTCGTCGTCGAGGATGCGCACGTCGTAGCCGGGCACGGCCTTGGTCGGCGAGCCAGGCTTGACCGGCAGGGGCTCGATGCCCAGGCAGTTGGCGGCGATGCCCCAGCCCGTCTCGGTCTGCCACCAGTGGTCGATAACCGGCACCTGGAGAATCTGCTGGGCCCATTGCAGGGTATCGGAATCGCAGCGCTCCCCGGCGAGGAAGAGGGCACGGAAGCCGGACATGTCGTAGCGCGCCAGGTGTTCGGCCTTGGAATCGACGCGCTTGATGGCGCGGAAGGCGGTGGGGGCGGTGAACATGACGGAGACCCCATGCTCGCTGATGACCCGCCAGAAGGCGCCGGCGTCCGGGGTGCCAACAGGCTTGCCCTCGTAGATGAGGGTGGTGCAGCCGTAGAGGAGCGGCGCATAGACGATGTAGGAGTGACCCACCACCCAGCCCACGTCGGAGGCGGCCCAGAAGACCTCGCCCGGCGCCATGGCATAGAGATTCTTCATGCTCCAGTGCATGGCCACGGCATGACCGCCATTGTCGCGCACCACGCCCTTGGGCAGGCCCGTGGTGCCGGAGGTGTAGAGGATATAGAGGGGATCGGTGGCGGCGACGGAGACACAGGGATGGGGCTGGGCGGCAGCCAGGGCCTCGTCCCAATCGAAGTCGCGGCCGGCGATCATGGTCCCCGGTTCCTGAGGACGCCGCAGCACCAGGCAACTCTGGGGCTTGTGGCTGGACATCTCGATGGCCTGATCCAGCAGCGGCTTGTAATGAACCACCCGATTCGGCTCGATGCCGCAGGAACCCGCGACCATCACCTTGGGCTTGGCGTCCTCGATACGGGTGGACAGCTCGCGGGCGGAGAAGCCGCCGAAGACCACGGAATGCACGGCGCCGAGGCGGGCGCAGGCCAGCATGGCGATGGCGGCCTCGGGGACCATGGGCATGTAGATGATGACACGATCGCCCTTGACCACGCCCAGGTTGGCGAGGGCGCCGGCGCAGCGGGAGACCTGGTCCAGCAGCTCGGCATAGCTGATGGTGCGCTGGGTGCCGGTGACGGGGCTGTCGTAGATGATGGCGGCCTGCTCACCGCGCCCGGCCTCGACATGACGGTCCACGGCGTTGTAGCAGGTGTTCAACATGCCGCCGGCGAACCAGCGATAGAAGGGGGGCTTGCTGTCATCCAGGACCCGATCCCAGGTCTTGTCCCAATGGATCGCCTGGGCGGCCTCGCCCCAGAAACCCTCGGGATCGGACAGGGAACGCTGATAGACCTCGTCGTAAGTCATGACCATCTCTCCTCGGTAAACGATTAATGAGTGTTGTTATGATCGCGGACGCATCGGGACGCCCGTCAGCCGCGGCAGATTGTCGACAATCCGCCCCAGAATTGGCAAAAATACTCTCAATTTCCGTTATGTCAACCCCCTTTGTCGACAATAGTCCATAT
>JBASIS010000273.1:0-4231 GCA_049654905.1 Chromatiaceae bacterium | reverse complement strand
GCCGCCAGGTCCTGCGGTTCTTCAAACTCTGTTTCCTCAAAACAGCCTCGCCAGGGCTCTACGAACGCGAATTAGTGCCTATGCTGAAGGCCTACCTATGACCTTGAACCGGACACCGTTAGGACCTCGACAAACTTTGCGATGGAACCGGCCTACTTCGCCTGGCTCGGCAACTTCATTGGCGGCACCTTCGCTGGCGACAAGCGCCACGGCTACCATGTGCGCCTGGTGCGTAGCGGACAGTCATTTGATGATTTTGATCTTTTGAATGTCGTCCATCCACCCGACCACTACCAGTGCTATTGGATCAAACTGGCCAAGGGCAGCGACTTCCCAAGCCGCACCGTCAGCTTGACCGACCAGTTCGAACAGCGGCTGACCACCGTGGAGAAGCCGGAAGTCCTGTGTAACCCGGCGGACAAGAACGGCGAAGGCATCGCCGACCCGCTCACCCACCTGGTGGCGTATCAGATCAAGAACGCCAAGGTATGCGCTGACACCGGCGCCGCCTGCGACACTAAAAAAGACTGCAACCCTGACGTCGCCTGCGCGGCCCCCAAGTCCGAGCCGTACGCCGTGCGGGTCGAAAACCAATTCGGCGCCCTGCTCCTGGAAACCCAGAAGCCCACCCAACTGCTGGTGCCAAGCGCCAAGAGTTTGACCGACCCAACCGATCCACTGACCGCCACGGCCGTCGATCACTTCAAGTGCTATGACATCAAGGTCAATAAGAACCGCTGCGAAGGCGATTCGACGCTTAAGTGCAACAGCGATGCGGATTGCGCTTCCGCCGGGCCGTGCAATTTCGGCTTCCCCAAGGGCACAACAGTGACGGTGAAAGACCAGTTCACTGACCCGTCCAAAGCGTTCGAGCTGAAGGCGCCGAGCCAGCTCTGCAATCCGGTGAACCTAGACGGTGAAGGGATTCAGGCTCTCGACAACCACCTGCTCTGCTACCCGGTCAAGCCGGTCAAGGGCGAGCCAGCCCATGTCAAACGGACGGGGGTGCACGTCAACAATCAGTTCGGCCCGCTGGTGCTGGACACCGTCAAGGAAGAGGAACTTTGCGTGCCGACCCAGAAGACCCTGCTCTCCGCACCGACGGTGGGCGCGGAGTAGGGGGCAGGTTCGGATTCAGCTCGTAGATTGGGGTGAGCGCCAGCGCACCCCAATCAACTAAAGTCCTGGCCGCTGGCGAGGTCATTTCAGCCCGTTTTGACCACCGGTGCTCCGTCCCCTATCCCAACACCGCCGCCCCGATTAACACCCGCCCCTCCCAGATCAGCCCTACGGCAAACAGACCCAGCAGTACCCCTAAACCGCGCAGAGCGTAAAGGTATGTCCGGCTGTTAAGAAAAGGGTGCGATTGGGCGACCGTCAACGCCAGCGTCAACTTAGAGCCGACGAGCATAACCTGAAAGCCGCTGATAAACCGCGGCGGCGGTCAGGCTGTGCTCCACCGCCTTCAGCATTAATGGCGCCCCGACGCCAAACCCGGGGGGTGGTTTACAGCAGGGGCTCCAACACCGGCCAGACATTGGCGAGGATCCGGGGTTGGGCCTGGGCGGTGGGATGCAGCCCATCGGCCTGCATGAGGGAACGATCCTCGGCGATGCCGGCGAGGAAATCCGGGACCAGGGGCACCCCCTCGGCCTGGGCGACCTCCTGGAACAAAGCTTGAAAGACGTCGTTGTAGGCCGCACCGTAGTTGGGCGGCAGGCGGATGGCACTCAACAGGACCTGGGCCCCACTTTCCCGCCCAGCCCGTATGATCGCCGTCAGATTATCCCGGATGACCCCGAACCCCAACCCGCGCAGCCCGTCGTTGGCCCCCAGTTCGATCACCAGGAGGCTGGGCTGGTGCTGGTCCAGGAGGGCCGGGAGTCGGGTCCGCCCCCCGGCGGTGGTCTCCCCGGAGATGCTGGCGTTGACGACGCGGTGGGGCAGACCCGGCTCTCGGAGGCGCTCCTCCAGGAGCCATACCCAACCTTGCCGCGGGTCCAGGCCATAACCGGCGCTCAGGCTATCGCCCAGCACCAGGATGACCGGGGCCGGGGGCGCGGGGGTCGGCTCCTCCCCCAAGGCCAGGGAGGGCAACCACAAACCAATCAGCAGGAGTAGAGGCATCATGTCAGCACCCGCGGCGGTGGCCGTTTCCAGGGCAGTGGGATTGGCTAAACATGTTACAGGCCCAGCCGGCGTCTTGACCATCCTGGAACGGCTCGACCTCGACATCCAGGCCGGGGAAGCCGTGGCCATCCTCGGTGCCTCGGGGTCCGGAAAGTCCACCCTGCTGGGGCTCCTGGCTGGCCTCGACAATGCCTCCGCCGGTTCCGTCTGGCTCTGCGGCCAGTCCCTGGATACCCTGGACGAGGATGGCCGCGCCGCCTTGCGCGGGGGCCGGGTCGGCTTCGTCTTCCAGAACTTCCAGCTCCTGCCGACCCTCACGGCGCGGGAAAATGTCCTGCTGCCCCTGGAGTTGACCGGGGCGGCGGATGCCCCCCGCCGCGCCGGCGAGGCCCTGGAGCGCGTCGGACTGACCCCCCGCGCCCGCCATTACCCCCGGCAACTCTCCGGTGGTGAACAGCAGCGCGTCGCCATCGCCCGCGCCTATGCCCCCCGGCCCCAGGTACTCTTCGCCGATGAACCCACCGGCAACCTGGACCAGGCCACCGGCGACCAGATCATCGACCTGCTGCTCGACCTGCGCCGCCAGGCCGGCGCCGCCCTGGTGCTGGTCACCCACGACGCCCGGCTCGCCGCCCTCTGCGACCGCCGGCTGCGCATGACCGCCGGCCACCTGGAGCCCAACCCATGATGACCTGGCGCATTGCCCTGCGGCTACTGCGCCAGGATGGACGCAGTGGCGAACTCCATCTACTCGGCGCGGCCCTGATCCTGACGGTCGCCGCCATCACCGCCGTGGGTTTCTTCACGGACCGGGTCGAACAGGCCATGACCCGTCAGGGCGGCGATCTCATCGCCGCCGATCTCCTCCTGGAGTCATCCACGCCCCTGCCGGCCACCTATCGTCAGCGGGCAAAGGCGCTGGGCCTGGCCACGTCCCAAATTATCGCCTTTCGCAGCATCGTCATGGGCGAGCAGGGGCCGCAGCTCGTGGAGGTCAAGGCCGTGGAGCCCGGCTACCCCCTGCGCGGGCGGCTCAAGGTGCGCGATGGCTTCGACGCCCCCGAGCGGGTCGTCACGGCGGGTCCGCCTCCGGGTCAGGTCTGGGTCGAATCCCGGCTCCTGCTGCTCCTGGACGTCCCCCTGGGCGCGGAGGTCGGGCTGGGGGCCAGTCGCCTGCCCCTGGGCGCCATCTTGGGGGAGGAGCCCGATCGCGGCGGCGCCCTCTTCGCCCTGGCCCCCCGGGTCATGATGAACCTCGCCGACCTGCCGGGCACGGGCCTCGTCTCCGAGGCCAGCCGCGCGGAGCATCGCCTGCTGGTGGCCGGGGACGCGCGAGCCCTGGAGCGCTTCAAGCGGGAGCTTGAGCCCCTGCCGGCCCATCTGCGCCTGGTGGACAGCACCAGCGCCCGCCCCGAGTTTGCTTCCGCCGTGGAGCGCGCCGGGCGCTTCCTGAGCCTGGCCACCCTGGTCACCCTCCTCGTCGCCGGGGCGGCCATCGCCCTGGCCAGCCATCGCTTCGTCGAGCGCCAGATCGACGCCGTGGCCATCCTGCGCTGCCTCGGGGCGCCCCATCACCTGCTGCGGCGGGTCTTCCTGCTGCGGCTGGTGCTGTTCGGGCTCCTGGCCAGTCTGGCGGGGTGCCTGCTGGGGTGGCTGGGCCAACTGGGGCTGATGGCCGTGCTGGCGGATTGGTTCCCCGCCGATCTCCCGCCTCCCTCTTTAACTCCGGTCATCGCCGGCATCACCACCGGGCTGATCGCCCTCCTGGGCTTTGCCCTGCCGCCTTTGCTGCAATTGGCCAAGGTCACGCCCCTGCGGGCCCTGCGCCGGGACCTGGGGCCGCCCCGGGGTTCCACCCTGCTCGCCGTGGGGGCCGCCGTTCTGGCCATCGCCCTCCTCATCCTCTGGCAGGCCGGTGAACCCCGGCTCGCCGGCCTGCTGCTGGCGGGGGTGGTGGGGGCGGTCGCCAGTCTGGCCTTGAGTGTGCTGGTCCTGGTGCGGCTCGCGGCGGGACTCGCCGGGCTCCTGGTCATGTTTGCCGGCATCCAGGCCAGTCTCGAGGAGCGCCGCCTCGAGCATGGCATCCTGCGCACCCTGGGTG
>JBASIS010000272.1:0-40278 GCA_049654905.1 Chromatiaceae bacterium | reverse complement strand
GGCGATCTTGTGCTCGCCCGCGCGCATCAGGGCCAGTTCCACCTGATCCTGGATGTCCTCGATGTGGACCGTGCCTCCGCCGGGCAGCCGGCGGGTGAGGGCTATGACGACCTGATCCGTGAGTTCGCGCACCCGATCGTGAACGCGGCTGGAGACCGCGGCCTTGCCGCCCTCGACGGCAAGAAAGGCCTTGGTCATGGCGACCATGATCTTGGTGGCGTCGAAGTGGGTGACCTGGCCGTTCCGGCGGATCACCTGAAACTTTCCGGAGGCGGGGAGGCCGCTCTCGGTCTGGCTGGCGTGGGTCTCGGCCGCCAGGGGGGTGGCGGCATTCGGTGCGACGGCGGTCGGGGTGGCGGCCATGGCTCTCCTCAATGATGGGGCAGTCGGGGGTGGCAGGGGGGTTGTCGGGGCTTTACCGACCACTTCCGGATTAACCGGGGCTGTGGCTAGCGGGGTCGATAAGGTGGGATGGCACAATATCCAGGGTTGGCGATCAGCGTCAACCACTAGATATTGTGGTTAAGGGGCTTGTGGCGGTGAGTAGGCTGTGGATGGCCTGTGGATGATTTTGGGTTTCCGGGTCCCCTGGTAGCCCCTTTTCCGAGCGCTGGCGCGACTTGGGAGCGGTGGTGCTTGTGGATAAATCAACCCTGGACGCGGCGCGGCGGGCCTGGGTTACCGGGGCCAAAAATGACAGCGCCAGGAATCACACAAGGCGGCCATGGCGGGTATAATCCCGCGACGATCGCTGGAGGGGGACGGCGAATCCCGAGCGGGGGACCGCCAGATCGGCTGATATTCATAAAAATCCAACGGAGAACTGATTCCATGCAAGTCAGAGACGTCATGAACAAGGCGGTGCGCGCGGTGCGTCCCGATACCCGGGTGATGGAAGTTGCCTCCCTGATGTGCCTTTACCGTTACCACGGTTTACCGGTCACGGAGGAGGACGGCACTCTTATCGGCTTCATCGCCGAGAAAGACCTGCTCCACCATCTTTTCCCTACCTTCGAGCGCCTGATGGAGGAGGGCCTGGGCAACGTGGATCTCGACTTGGAAATGGGCCGGTACGCGGAAGTTCTCGACCTCTATGTGTCCGATCTCATGACCCGCAATCCCATCGCGGTGACGCCGGATATGCATGTGCTGCGGGCCACGACCATCATGGTCCGCAACAAATTCCGCCGCATCCCGGTGGCCGAGAATGGCATCCTGGTGGGTGTCCTGAGTTTGGGTGATGTCCACAAGGCTATCTTCCACGCTAACGTGGCGGGTACTCTCAAGTCCAAATAGCCCGGCCTGGCCCCGGGCGCGATTGGCTGGGAACCCTAGATTGGGGGTCTGGTCATAGTCAGTCTGGAATAGCAAACCTGGCCCGTGGCGTCGCCGGCCAGGTTTCCGAAACCGCGATGGCACAGGGTGCGAGCCCCCTGGTGGGCTCCTTCTCCGGACCTTTAGGAGGCAGATATGAAGACGCGGATTGTCCCTGGGTGCCGCTGGCTGGCCCTGACCAGCCTGGGGTTGGTCCTGGTGGCGGGCCCAGTGGCGGCATCCACCCCGGCGGAGATCGCCCAGGCCGAGTACGAAGAGGTGCTGGCGCTGACCCCGAACCCCGCCAACGGCCACAAGGCCTACATCACCTGCGCCGTTTGTCACCGGCCCGAGGGCTGGGGAACTCTCGATGGGACCTATCCGCAGATTGCCGGTCAACATCGGACCGTCATCATCAAACAGTTGGCCGACATCCGGGCGCGCAACCGCGATAACCCCCTCATGTATCCCTTCTCGGTGCCGCGTGTCCTGGGCGGTCCCCAGAATATTGCCGACGTCGCGGCCTATCTGGCGCAACTCCCCATGAATCCCCAAAACGGGGTGGGGCCGGGCACCGATCTGGAACTGGGTGCCCAGCTTTACCAGGACAATTGCGCCAAGTGTCATGGCGACCGGGGGCAGGGGGATGAGCAGGAGCATACGCCGGCCATCGCGGGCCAGCACTTCAACTACCTGGTGCGTCAGTTCGATGCGATACGGGACGGCAGGCGCCGGAACTCGGACCCAAAAATGGTTGAGCAAATCAAGGGCTTCGCGCCGCGCGAGGAAATGGCGGTGTTGGACTATACCTCGCGCTTGCGTCCTCCGGCGGAGCGTCTCGGCACGGCGGATTGGCGAAATCCAGACTTTCGGGGCTATGTTTATCCGGGTCCTCCGCCCGGGCCCGCCGCAGCCCCTGCCATACCCCAACCCTCGGCGCCTCCCGCTCCACCCCGGTCATAATGGTGATCCCCGCCTGCTCGGTATTTGACCCCGGGGTTGGTGACGGGGCCAGCGTCATCGACCCAATATCCCCCCAGGATGGCGACGCCAGGTGGCGCGCATCATGACTCTCCTGCTTGTCGTCCTCTTGCCCTTCCTGGGCGCCCTGGGGGTGGCCTGGGCCAGCAGGCTGGGCCGACCCACCGCTATTCTCGTCACCCTCCTGGTCGTGCTGGCCCCGGTGATCCTGATCCTCTCCCTCCTGGATCCCCTGGTGGCGGGGGAGACGCGCATCGAGCGCTTCACCTGGCTGCCCGCGGTGGGGCTGGATATTGCCTTTCGCCTGGATGGCCTGGGCCTCCTCTTTGCCGGCCTCATCCTCGGCATCGGTGGCCTGGTCGTCCTCTATGCCCGCTATTACCTGTCCGAACAGGACAACCTGGGGCGCCTCTACGCCTATCTGCTCTTGTTCATGGGCGCCATGCTGGGGGTGGTGCTGTCGGAGAACCTGATCCAGATGCTGATGTTCTGGGAGCTGACCAGTCTGATCTCCTTCTTGCTCATCGGTTACTGGCGTCAGCGCGAGGATGCCCGCCAGGGCGCCCGCATGGCCCTGGCGATGACCGGTGCCGGTGGCCTGGCCCTCTTCGGCGGCATTCTGCTCCTTGGCCAGATGACCGGCAGCTATGAGTTGAACGTCGTCCTGGCCTCGGGGGATCTCATCCGCGCCCACCCTCTTTACGGGCCGACCCTGCTCCTGATCCTGCTCGGGATCTTCACCAAATCCGCTCAGTTCCCGTTCCACTTCTGGCTACCCCACGCCATGGCGGCGCCCACGCCGGTCTCGAGCTATCTGCATTCGGCGACCATGGTCAAGGCCGGGGTCTTCCTGCTGGCGCGCCTCTTTCCGGCCCTGTCGGGGACCTGGGAATGGAACTATTTCGTGACGGGCTTTGGCATGATGACCTTGCTGACCGGGGCCGTCATCGCCCTTTTCCAGCATGATATCAAGGGCCTGCTGGCCTATTCCACTATCAGTCATTTGGGCCTGATCACGGTCCTTTTCGGCATCGGTACCCCCCTGGCGGCGGTGGCCGGGGTCTTTCACATCATCAACCACGCCACCTTCAAGGCGGGCCTCTTCATGGCCGCCGGCATCATCGATCACGAGACCGGCACCCGAGACATGCGGCGCATCAACGGGCTCTGGCGCGCCATGCCCTACACGGGCACCCTGGCCATGGTAGCGGCCTCGGCCATGGCCGGTGTACCCCTCTTCAATGGCTTTCTGTCCAAGGAGATGTTCTTTGGGGAGGCCGTCGCGGTCGCCGGAACCCTGTGGCTTGGTTGGTTGGTGCCGGTGGCGGCCACCCTCGCGGGGGCCTTCGCGGTCGCCTATTCCCTGCGGTTTGTCCACGATGTCTTTTTCAATGGGGAGCCGGTGGACTTACCCCACCAGCCCCACGAGCCGCCGCGCTGGATGCGGGTACCGGTGGAGGTGCTGGTCGTCCTTTGCCTTCTGGTGGGCGTGGCCCCGGCCCTGACGGTGGAGCCGATCCTGAATCTGGCGGTAGCCGCCGTGCTTCAAGGGCCGCCGCCGGTCCATGACCTGGCCCTCTGGCATGGCTTTAGCCCCGCCGTCTTCATGAGTCTCATCGCCATGACCGGCGGCGTCCTCATCTACGCCGCGCGCACGCCCCTCTATGCCTGGTGGGATCGGGTGGGGGATCGGATCGACGCCCGGCGGGGCTATGATTGGGCGCTGCACAGCCTGGTGCTTCTGGCCCAGGGTGCCACGGCCTGGCTGGGTAAGGCCTCCCTGCAACGGCTACTGTTGACCTTTCTCATCTCGGCCTTGGTACTGGGGACCGCGGGTTGGCTCGGCTCCGGCTCCTCCTTGACGGGGCCCTTGCCCTTGCTGCCCCTCGACGTCGTCAGCCTGGTGGCCAGTACCATCATGGTCGGGGCGGCCCTCGCGACCCTGATCTGGCATTGCCAGCGCTTTCTCGGCCTCATCCTCCTGGGTGCCGTCGGCCTCATGGTCGCCCTGATTTTTGTCATCTTCTCCGCCCCCGACCTGGCCTTGACCCAATTGTCCGTCGAAGTGGTGACCGTCATCCTTCTGCTGCTGGCTCTCTTTTTCCTCCCACAGAGCTCGCGCCCGGAGTCTCATCGCCTCCGGCGCATCCGGGATCTGGTGGTGGCCTTGTTCGCGGGTCTCGGCATGAGCGCCCTGACCTGGGCCCTGCTGACCCGGCCCTACGAGAGCATCGCCGGCTATTTCCTGGAAAACAGCATTCCCGGCGGCGGTGGCCATAACGTGGTCAATGTCATCCTGGTGGATTTTCGTGGCTTCGATACCCTGGGCGAGATCACGGTCCTGGCCCTGGCGGGTCTGGCGATCCACGCCATGCTGGAGCATCTCCGGCTGGCGGGCCAGGCTGGCGATGACCTGGGCCGGCTCTGGAACCGGGACGCGCATCCCATCATCCTGTCTTCGCTGGCGCGCCTGGTATTGCCCCTGACTTTGCTGATGGCCGTCTTTATTCTGCTCCGGGGCCATAACCTACCGGGCGGTGGCTTTATCGCCGGCCTCGTTACCGCCATCGCCCTCATTCTGCAGTATCTGGCCAATGGCGTGGCCTGGACACAAGAGCGCTTGCCGGGCAGGATGCAGCCCCTGATCGGCGCTGGCCTGCTCATCGCCACCCTCGTGGGCCTGGCGAGCTTTCTCCTTGGCTATCCCTTCCTGACGACGACCTTCGGTCATTTCGACTGGCCCCTGGTGGGTGAATTCGAGTTGGCCTCCGCCATGATCTTCGACCTGGGGGTGTGGCTGGTGGTGGTGGGGGCGACCTTGTTGATCCTCATCCATCTGGGCTTGATGCACGATGCTACCCGGGAGACCGGGCCAGCCGGCGCGCCGGAGGCGATGGCCACGGGGAGGGAAGGCTGAATGGAGGCCATCATCTCCGTCCTGGTCGGCGTGCTGACCACCTGTGGCGTCTATTTGCTGCTGCGGGCCCAGACTTTCTCGGTGGTGCTGGGGCTTACGCTCCTTTCCTACGCCGTCAATCTCTTCCTCTTTGCCTCCGGGCGGCTGGTGATCGGCCGGCCGCCGGTGATTGGCCTTGGCCCCTCCGGGTACGCCGACCCCTTGCCCCAGGCTCTGGTGCTCACCGCGATCGTCATCGGCTTCGCCATGACGGCCTTTGTCATCCTGCTGGCGCTCAAGGCCCGGGCGGAGTTGGGGACCGACCAGGTGGATGGGGAGGCGAACCATGAGTGATCTGGCCATAGCCCCCGTCCTGGTCCCCCTGGTGGTGGGGGTGGTGCTGCTCTTGTTCCGGGAAGGGAACCTGCGCTGGCGGCGCGGCCTGGGGCTCCTGTCAGTGGCGATACAGGTCCTGTTGGCCATGGCCTTGCTGGATGCCACCCTGGACGGTGCCATCCTGACCCATGCCCTGGGCAACTGGCCCGCGCCCTACGGTATCGTGCTGGTGGCGGATCGGCTGGCGGCCTGGATGCTGCTGATCACGGCCCTGCTGGCCCTGTTCGCCCTCTGGCACGCCTGCCAGGGCCTGGATGCCCAGGGCCGACACTTTCATGTCCTCTTCCAGTTGCAGTTGTTTGGCCTCAACGGGGCCTTCCTCACCGGCGATCTGTTTAACCTTTTCGTCTTCTTCGAGGTCCTGCTGCTGGCCTCCTACGGCCTGGCCCTGCATGGCGGTGGCGCCGCCCGGATCCTTGCGAACCTGCACTATGTGGTGATCAACCTAGCCGGTTCCGCCCTCTTCCTGATCGCCGCCGGCCTCCTCTATGGCCTCTTCGGCACCCTGAACCTGGCTCATCTGGCTCTGCTCATGACCCAGACGCCGGAGGCCAACCTGGGTCCGGCGCGCACGGCGGTCCTGCTGCTGTTTGGCGTCTTCGCCCTCAAGGCGGCGCTCCTGCCTCTGCACCTCTGGCTGCCCGCCACCTATGGCCGCGCCAGTGCCCCGGTGGCGGCCCTCTTCGCCATCATGACCAAGGTGGGCGCTTACGCCATCCTGCGCGTCGCCACCCTGATGCTCGGCGACGCCGCCCCGGGCTTCACGGGCCTCTACCAGGACTGGCTCCTGCCCCTGGCCCTGGTGACCCTGATGGCCGGCATGGTAGGGGCCCTGGGTGCCCGGCGCCTGACGGATCAAGCCGCCTACCTGGTGATCGCCTCGGTGGGGACCCTGCTCATCGCCTTCGGTCTGGGCGATCGGGAGGCCATCGCCGCCGGTCTCTATTACCTGCCGCACTCGACCTTTGCCGCCGCCGCCCTCTTTCTCCTGACGGACCGCATCGCCCAGGGGCGGGGGGCGATCGGTGATCGCTTCGAGCCCGCGCCGGATATCCACTCAGCCCCCCTGGTTGGGGCCCTTTTTTTCCTGTGCGCCGTGCTGCTGGCGGGTCTGCCGCCCCTCTCAGGCTTTATCGGCAAGTTCCTGCTGCTGCGGGCAGCCCTGGACCATCCGGCCTGGCCCTGGCCCTGGGTCCTGGGGATCGTCCTGACGAGCGGCCTGCTGGGCATCCTGGCCCTGGCCCGCTCCGGGAGCCTCCTCTTCTTCCGGTCGGCGGCTGTCCCGGGGACGGTGGTGGTGAGCAACCGGCCCGTGACCCTGGGCCCCGCCATCGGCCTCCTCATGCTAACTTTGCTTCTGACCTTTGGGGCTGGAACCTGGCTGGAGGTAATGACCGCAATCGCGGATCAGTTGCTGGAGCCGGGGCTCTATATCCAGGCTGTCTTGGCAGAGGGGTGATCCGGGGGTTGGACCTATCAGCCCATGGCCCTCCCGCTACAGGCCGAAGAATGAGTGGCGCTGGTGATAGCTTTCCGCTGGCCAGGTGCAGGTAACTCCCGGAGGTGCTGAGCGAGAGTCGGGCAGGGGCGCCGGTATGGCGAGGCGGGGATCCTGCGGGCTGGTCATGGTAGTAGCTGCACCGATCGGCAAGCGGCTCCTCATCCCAGTTCGCGCGGGTTTGGTCAACCCCCTATACTTTGCCTCCGATGCCGAGGAAGGATGGGGATGGGGCTTGCGAAGGCCGGTACCGGGAAAAGTCCTTTGATCCGCAGGACCGCAACTTCAAGGCAAGCGCCTCCAGTCGGTGCCGGAGCCCGGAAAGGCCGAAGACCTGTCCGCCTCGAGTATGAATAATGAGCCGAGGCATTCTGGAGAATGCCGATGGCCCAAAAAAAGATGACCTTAACCCCCAGAGAGGAAACACCATGCTGAAAATACGCAACCTATTATTGGGACTAGCCTTGGTTATGATGTCTACGGTAGTCCTGGCTGAGGACCTCGTCGTTTATCACATAGATGATGCGACGGTGGCGCCCAAGGCTTTGCGCAATGTCCAAAATCATCTGGATGTTGATCCCCTCGCCAAGATCTCCGTGGTATCACATGCCAATGGCGTGGATTTCCTCATGACCGATGCCAAGGATCCCAAGGGCAATCCCTACGAAAACCTCATAAAGCCGCTCGTCCAACGGGGCGTGACCTTTGAGGTATGCCAGATCACCCTTAAAAACCGTAATCTGAAGCCGGAGCAGTTCATCGGCGAGGTGGTGTATACCCCCTCCGGCGTGGTGCGGCTGGCCAAACTTCAGCACGAGGGCGCGGCCTATATCAAGCCTTGAGAGGTTGATGAGAATCTCGATGACCCCGTTCCCGCGCTGGCTGTCCCAGCCTCGGCTGACCCTGGTCCTCGTCCTGGTTTGGCTCCTGCTCAACAACAGTCTGGGGCCGGGGCATATCCTGCTCGGGCTGCTGTTGGGCTGGCTGATCCCCCTCTTTACCCGGCGCTTTTGGCCAGAGACCCTCCAGTTTCATGCGCCCCTGACCCTGCTGCGCTTCGTCGGGGTGGTCCTGTGGGACATCCTGGTGGCCAACCTGACCGTGGCCCGGCTCATCCTGGGCAAACCGGGGCAACTCAGGCCGGCCTTCTTCGAGGTGCCCTTGGATCTCAAGGGCGAGATCGGTATCAGCCTGCTGGCCAACACCATCAGCCTGACGCCGGGCACCGTGTCCCTGGAACTCAGTTCGGATCACTCTAGCCTGCAGGTACATGCCCTGGATGCCCCAGACCCGGATGCCCTGGTCCAGGAAATCAAGGAGCGCTACGAGGCCCCCCTGAAAAAGGTGTTCGAACCATGCTCGCCATCGTCCTGAACATAGCCTTTGCCCTGGTGGCTGTGGCGATCGCCCTCGGCTTTTGGCGTCTCCTGGTGGGTCCCAGTGCCCCGGATCGCATCCTGGCCCTGGACACCCTTGCCATCAATGCCATCGCCCTCTTGATCCTGCTGGGCATCCGCTTGGGTTCCGGCCTCTATTTCGAGGCCGCCTTGCTGATTGCCCTTATTGGCTTCGTCAGCACCGTGGCCCTGTGCAAGTATCTCTTGCGCGGGGATATTATCGATTAGCCCGGCCCCGGGAGTCTCTAAAGATGCTGGAACTGCTGCTGTCCTTACTGATCCTGGCGGGGGCTATTTTTACTTTCATCGGCGCCCTGGGGCTGGCGCGCCTGCCCGATTTTTACACCCGTCTCCATGCCCCCACCAAGGCCACGACCCTGGGGGTGGGGAGCCTGCTGATCGCCTCCGCGATTTATTTCAGTACCCAGTGCCCTGGCGTCAGCCTGCACGAGATCCTGGTCACCCTCTTTCTCTTCATCACTGCCCCCGTCTCCGCCCACTTGCTGGCTAAGGCGGCGCTGCACCTGAAGGTGCCGAGGGTCGGGCTAAGGGCGGGACCGGGAGATTCATCCCAATAGCGGCCGGGGGCCTGGAAAAAGTGGGGATAAGCCGCCGGCGTTCTCAGGCGACCAGGGCGGGGGGGTGATTCGTCGGCGGGAGGGCTGATTACCCAGAGCCCGTCCCTCTTCGGCCCGGAAAACGGAAAACTCAGGTGTTGTTGGGTATACATCAGGGTGCGAAGGGCATCCAGGGAATCATGCGGCCGGCGCGGCCCATGGTGGAGTCCAGGTTATTGGTGATAACGCTCATTTTGACGTTGATTTGATTGAGTTCGCCGACGATGGCGGGTAGGGCTGCCATTTGACCGCTCATGACGCGCATGTTCTGCTCCATCTCCGGCAGGGTATCCATGGTCTTGGTCATGCGAAAAAGCATCAGGGCCACCAGGGCGCCGGCCTGATCGGGCTCCCAGGTCTGCATGTAATGGTCCAGCCATTCCGCCTCTTTAGCGAATTTCTCCAGTTCCGCCCGTGTTGCCTCCGGCAGCATGGCCAGGAGTTCCCGGCGTTGGGCGGCACGGGCCTCCGGGCTCATCGCGGTCGCTGGCGCGGTAACGGCGGCCTGGGGCTCGGCGCTGGAAATGGCCTGGTAGCCGGACCACCCCGCCAGGATCGCCATCGACCCCAGTCCCAGGGACATGAGGCGCAGACGGTTTGACTGGTGACGGGTTTCGGCGCGGGCGCTTTGCAACTCAAGGAGGATGAGCCGCAGGCTTTCTTCCCCGAGGGTGGGCTGGGTTTGCTCCGCCGGGGATGCAGCGAGGTGGCGTGGCATGGGGTTCTCCGAAGGGCCTGGGTTGATGGCCGGGGGTGAAGGATCAGCGCGGGTACGAATCTTTAACCGCATCAGGGTACTCGGCACGTCTTTATAACTGCCCGCCCTGGGCGAGAATGATCTCACGCACCGCCGATTCCACCACCCTCATATCCGTCAGGGGGTAGGGCGGGATGGCGAGTTGGCGCAGGCGTTCCTGGTAATTAACGCAATAATCGAAGTGGAAGCCGAGAAAGCCATCCTCGCGCTTGACGCTCTGGATATCCTTGACATAGGCGGCATAGTTAGCGGTTTGAGCCATGTGATAGGGGGTTGGCGCCAGGCCCCGCCGAAAGCCCTCGACATGGGCATCCCAGGTTGGGTAAAGGGCGGGGTTGGCGAAATGCAGCACCCGGGAGGCCGCTACCAAAGACTGGAGGCAGCCAGCGACCGCGTTAACGTCCTGCTCGGCAAAGTTCGCCTGCTCGCCCCGCGACCGGCTGAAGGCCTGCACCGCCGCGGTCAACCAGCCCTGCTCAATGCGCAGACTGCTTGGCAGGGACCCATGGGCGAAGGTCGCCGCGAGCAGAAAGGCATCGGCGGCGCGATCGGTCGCTTTGATCGCCGCCAGCAGGGCCGGGTAGGCCCGCAGAAAGGCGGCCTCCCGGGAGCCATCGGCGAGTTTATTGACGCGCACCAGGTCCACCGCCTGGTCCAGGGTGGCGAGCGTGATATGGGTGAGGTCCGAAATCCGCCTGCCTGAATCCGGTATCGCCGTGCCGCCCGGGGCGCGAAAGGGGTGCCTTGCTTTCATGGCGATTAGGTTGACAGATCGGCGCCGCGAGGTCGAGGGGCCGAGGCGGGAAAATGCCGGGCGGTTTGCCCTCGGAGGGGCCTGAACAGGCCATACTCCGGCTTGCGGTCGCTGTCTGGGTGTCCGCGTTGGGCAAGAGAGCCAAATATTAGCCCGGGCAGATGAAAATCCCGGGGCCTTGGGGCAATATGGTCCGGTATCACGCCCACTGCTCTCAGGAGACACCATGTACCGCATCCGCGCCATTCTCGGGGGCTGGCTGATTGGCTTCGCCCTCATGGTCATGGCACCCCTCGTTACCGGGGCGCAAGAGGGGCCGGGGGCTCGCCAGCAGGCCGAGGTCACCCCAACGCCCCGGATCTGGTCCGGTTCTCCGGGCATGCGGCTATGGGGACGGGGCTGGCAAGACCCCCTCCCTTGGTCGGGCGCGGGACAACCTCGGCTGGCGGCCATGGCGGATGGCGGTTATGTCCTGGCGGGCACGGTACCCGGGCCCGCGGGTCGCGAGGCCTGGGTCGCGCGTTTTGACCCCCAGGGTTTGCCAATCTGGACGCAAGTCCTGGCCGGTCCCTTCGACCTCCAGGTCCAGGGGGTGGATGCCCTGCCGAATGGCGGCCTCTTGTTGGCCGGCGATTTAGGCCCGGCCCGGCCGGGTTTCCTGATGGCCCTGGACGCGGCGGGCGAGCCCCTCTGGTCCCGGAGCACGACTTCGGCCGAAGCCCATCCGGAGGGCACCGACCGCCTGCTGGGGTTGGCGGTAGGCGACGCTGGTATGGGGCTTGCCGTAGGGCAGACCCGGCGCGCGGAGGGGACCGAGGTCGGCCTCCTCACCTCCGTTCCGGCGGATGGTTCCTCCGGATGGCGGTTGGAAGCCACGGGAGCCAGGTCCGTCCGGGCCCTGATCCGGGATGGCGATGGCTGGTTGGTGGCTGGCGCCAGCCTGGAGCCGGCCCAGGCCGCCTGGCTGGCCCGGGTCGATGCGACGGGACGGATCGACTGGCAGCGCACCTATGGCCCGGCAGGCAGCGGCGCTGTCGTGGCCCTGCTGCGTCTGGCGGATGGCGCCGTCCTGCTGGCGGGGCACCCGGCCGAGGGTGGTGAGGTCTGGCTGCGCCGGGTCGATGGTCGGGGGGAAATCCTCTCCGAACAGCAGCCGCGACTGGCCGGCGATGGCGTGGCACCCGTCCGCTCCCTGCTTGGCCTGGCCCCGGCCGAGGAGGGCGGCTATTGGCTGGGGGGGGAGACCCGGGGTGGCGATGCCTGGCTGGCGCGCCTCAACCCCGCCGGCGAGGCCCTCTGGGTGCGCCACTATGGTGGCGAGGGCGCGGATCGCTTCACCGCCCTCCTGTCACGCCCGGTCGGGGTGCTGGCCGCGGGCCTGAGTGCCTCTGGCCAGGCGCCAGGCGCCCCAGGCCTCTGGCTGGCCACGCTCGATGCCCAAGGTAACCCCCGGATGTCACCCCCCTTGTCCGATCGGGCGGCCAAGATCCTGGCCCTTGTCCAGCAGGGGCTGGGGCCTGAATCCGGCCTCGCCGCCGGCGGCGAGCTCGAGGTCCGGGAGGCGGCCGATGGCACCCTGCGGCTCTGGCTCCCCTTTGCCCGTCTGAAGGACACCTCGGCGGAGGCCGAGGGGCAGCAACTCGAACTTGGCACCCTGGCGTTGCTGGCCCGCCCTCCGGAGACCATCAAGGGGCACTGGCGCTTCACCCTGGCAGGGCCGGCCACCCTCTGGATTCCCGGGGATGCCGGAGGGGATGTCGCCCGGCTGACCCTGGCGCGGCGCGACTTTGCCCTGGAACTGGACCCGGACTCCGGCCTGACGACGGCGATCGACCTGCGGTTGGCGGGGGTCGAGTTGCGCCTGGACCCGCCGGCACGGCTGGCGGGCCTTTACCAGGCCCTGGGGGTCGGCGCCACGACGCCCCCAGCGGGCGAGGAGGCCAGCCCCCTGGCCAGCCTGAGTCTTGGGGAATTTACCCTGGCGGTCAAGCTGACACCCAATGCCGCGGGCCGTTGGGGTGGGAGTTTGCGACTCAGGCTCGCTGACCTGGCGGGGCGCGATGCGCAAGGCCAGGAACTGGGCCATCTGGGCGGATGGCGGCTGGATGCCGACTATGCCGACATGGATCTCACTATGCTGGAGGCCCTCTCGGGACGGCTAGAGGCCCTGCAGCTTCAGGAACCCGTCTCCTTGCTGGAAGAGGTCGGCGCCCTGGTGGAGGCCTATCTGCGGGCCAGCGGCCAGGCGCGGGGCGAATGGCTCTTGACCGATCTGGCCATGCCTCTCGATGGCGCGGGCGAGTACCTACGTCTGGGCGAGTTCGGCCTGGCGGGCTCCGTCGCGCCGCCCCTGGATCAGCCCCTGGGGCGGGATCTGCGGCTGCAATACCACATCAAGGGGCTGGACCTGATGGCGGAGGCTAGCCAGGTCGCGTTGGGGGAGGCGCGTTTCGAGGTCGGCGTCGAGCGATTGGCGCTCGCCAACCTGGTCGAGGCGGTCCTGTTTGCCCTCCAACATCCAGCCGCCGGCCCCGCGGCCTTGCCGGAGTGGTTGCCCCGCGTCATGGGTGGCCTCGAAGTCACCCTCGCGACCAACGGCCTCCGGGCTACCCTGCCCGCGGAGGCCCCCCTGGCCATCGAGGGCCTCAGGCTCCATCTGGCCCTGAAGGGGTTGGAGTCCCCGGTGCCCGTCCTGGCCTTGGCCTATTCACAAGAGGGCGTCTCGGGCCTGGAGCCGGTGCTGCCACCCTGGGCGCCACGGACGGTCAATCTCGATCTGGTCCTGAGCGGCTTGCCCCTGGCCGAGCTGTTGGCCGTCTCCCTGGGGGAGGCACCCGATCCTCTGGCCGCCCTCACGCTGATGGGCACCCAGCCGGTCCGGCTCGACATCAACGACCTCAAGGTCGATCTGCCCGCCGGCGGGATGCGGCTGCAAGGCCAGGCACTGACCCAGGTCCCGGCTACGCCCCAGGCCTTGCCCGAGGGGAGCCTGACCGCGAACATCGAACTGCGCAATCTCGATGCCCTGGCCCGATTCATGGACGAGGCCGCGGACCCCGCCGAGCGCGAGAACCTGGCCGCCCTGGTGGCCTTCCTGCGGCTGGTGGGCATCGAGCGTCCCACCGCGGAGGGTGGCCAGATGCTCAGCTTCGCCCTGGAAGCCAACAGCCGGGGCGAGGTGGTGGTCAACGGCAAGGATCTAACCCCGCTCCTCAACAACTCGGCCAGCCCCGTGCGCGGTATGAATCGCTAGCGCCGCGTCCGGACAGCAGGCGGAGTCGACCATGATTGAGATCAGACCCGGGACGGACGCGGATCGGCCCCAGATCATTGCCCGCATGGCGGAGGTCTTCGGTCCCGAGCCCGCGGCGCGGGCGGAACGGCTCTGGGACTGGCAGTGGCACCAGGACCCCCGTCTGCCAACCCCAGGCTATCGAGGGGTCGTCGCCGATTGGCGCGGCCAGATCATTGGCAATCTGGCCACCATTCCCGCCGGGCTGCAGCTGGGGGGAGAGCCGGTCACGGCCCACTGGTGCGTGGAGGTGCTCACCCACTGGGGCCTGATGCGCCAGGCCCTCCGCGACCAGCGGCGCCAGGCCGGCAGGGGGCCCGACTTCACCCAGGGCATCGCCGCCGCCCTCCTTGACCACCCCGCCGCGGGGCCCATTCAGCTCGCCAAGCACATCGCCGATCCCATGATGGTCATTCTGCACCGCATCGGTTTCATCGCCCTGCCGGGCACCTATTCCCTACGGCGCCGGGTCTCGCTACGCCATACCCTGGCCCGCGGCCTGGGCCGGCCGCTGGGGGGGCTGATCGGCACGGTGGCGGATCTGGCCCTGCCCATCGGCCCCCGGTCCCGGCTGCCGATCGAGGTCCTGACGGGGGGGTTCGACCCCCGTTTCGATCGCCTGTGGGAACAGGTCCGAGGCCGGTATGCCGCCCTCTGCCGGCGCGATGCCCGGACGCTGGACTGGCGGTATCGACAGCACCCGGAAGGCGACTACCGGGTCCTCACGACCGGGGCTGGGGAAGAGCTGCGTGGCTACCTGGTACTGCTCACCTATCAAACCCGGGGCCGGCGCCGGGCCAAGTTCGTGGACCTGCTGACCGCCCCCGAGGATACCGAGGCGATCCGCGCCCTTTTGAGCGGCGCCCTGCGCTGGCTGCGCGACTGGCGGGCGGAGAAGGTCGAGACCTTTGCCGGCGGGAACGGCGTCGCCGCCATCCTCGGCTCCATGGGTTTTACCCCGCCTCTGGATAAGGCCGGCCAACCCCACCCCCTGATGGTCCGCGGTCTGCCGGCGGCCGCCGAGCGGATCTACGTCACCCAGGGTGATGGCGACGGTGGTTGAGGTCGGCGAGAGTCTAACCCCATGCAACCCTTGCTAGGCATTCACTCCCGTCTGGTCCGCGCCCTCCAGAAACGCCGCGATGCCCAGAATGAGCGTACCCAGTGGCCTCAGTGGTTCCTGCTTGCGGGCTTGCGCGCACGGGAGGCCTGGAGTCATCCGGACCCCGCGGGGCTGACCCCCCTCTGGCCCCCGGCGGATACCTTTTGGGCGGACCCCTTCGCCTGGTCACTGGGCAGGCGGCGCTTTATCTTTCTGGAGGAATATCCCTTCCACACCCAGCGCGGCCGGATCAGCGTCCTCGAATTGGGCCCAGACCTGACGCCCCTGGGACCGGCCGTGCCCGTTCTGGACGAGGACCGGCATCTGTCCTACCCCTTTTTGTTCAGCTTCGAGGATGAGCTCTATATGGTCCCCGAGTCGGCGGCCTCCCGCCGGGTGGACCTGTATCGCTGCCAGTCCTTCCCCGACCGTTGGACCCGCGTCAGGACCTTGATCGAGGGGCTCCAGGCGGCGGATGCGACCCTCTTCGAGTACGAGGGGCGCTGGTGGCTCTTCTGTAGCGCGCGGCAGGGCAGGGCGCGGCTCAATAACTCGCTCCTGGCCTTCCATGCGGACTCACCCCTGAGCGAGCGCTGGCTCCCCCATGCCCGCAACCCCCTGGTGCGGGACTATGGGGGCGGTCGGCCCGGCGGTCGGGTCTTTGTCGATGAGCAGGGCCGCCTCTTGCGTCCGGCCCAGAATTCGGTGCCACGCTACGGCTATGGCCTGGTCCTGCATCAGGTGCAGGCCCTCACCCCCGGACACTATCGTGAACGGCGGGTCTGGCAGACGACCGGCGCGGCGAGTGGCGGCTGGCGCGCCCTGCACCATCTGGATTGGCACCAGGGCCTGCTCGTCATGGACGCCCAGCGCCTCATCCCCGGACCGCTAACCCCATGATGGCCCTCCCTGCCGTGACCGCCCTGCCGCGGGGCCCCGGCCGCCGGGACCGCCTGGCCCTGCCGCTCCTGGTCCTCTTCGCCTTCTCCGCCTGGAGTATGACGGCGATCGCCAATCTGGCCCTGGCCCTGCTCGGCCTGCTGTGGCTCCTGGAGGGGCGCCGCGCCGGGGTCAGCTGGCGGCGAGACCCGGCCCTCTGGCTCCTGCTCGCCGGAGTCCTGCTGACAACCTTCCTGGCCGGGCGGGCGGCGCTGCTGTTTCCCGACCTCGCCGCTCAGCAGTGGTCCGCCATACCGGGCTGGATTCGGCCCCTCCTCTTCTTCATCCCGGCTTGGTGGCTGCGCGGTGATCCCGTCCGCATTCGCTGGGTGCTGGTGGCGGCTCTCCTGGGGCTGCTGGTCGGGATGGTGCAGCGGGCGGATGGGGACGATGTGGCGGCCATCCTCGCCCTGCTGCGCGGGCAGGTCGGCTTCGCGGCCCGGGGCGACTTCGGCTTTACCGCCCTCGGCCTCGGCTTCCTGGTCTCCATCGCCCTGCTGGGATTCTTCAGCTTTCGGCGCGAGATTACCGGGCTGAGCCTCGCGGGCCGGCCCCGGCCACTCCTGGGCTGGGGCCTCTGGACCACGGGCGTGGCCCTCCTCCTCGCCATCCTCCTGGTCTTGCAGACCCGGGGGGCGGTGCTGGCCCTGGGCCTGGTCATGCTGGTCTCCCCGCTGGTTCGCGCCCGGACCGACGGGACCCCGTGCAGCGGGACGCGGCGTCGCCTGGGCCTGTCCCTCCTCGGTGCCGTGCTGCTGCTGGCCCTGGCAGGTGCCGTCCTCTGGACCAGCGGCGACCGGATCGCCGGCGATGTCGCGGCCCTGACCCAGCCCGACGCCCAGGGGCAGTACGACTATGGCTCCTCCTCTGGCACCCGGCTCAATCTCTACCGGATTGGGGTCGCCCTGATCCGGGAGCGCCCCCTGCTGGGCTGGGGGCCCGGCACCCGCGGTCCCCTGGATCTGGTCCCCGCCGGGGTGCTGGACTGGTCGGCTTATGACCGCGCCCATGCCCCGGAGTGGGCCCATCTGCACAGTGTGCCCCTCGAAATTTGGGTGCGCTTCGGGGTGCCGGGCCTGGCCTTTGCCGGCCTCTTCCTCGCCCTCATGGTGCGGAGCTATGGGGTGATGCGGCGGCGCGTCCCGGATCCCCCTCTGTTTGGCTTTCTGCTCCTGGGGGGCATCCTGACCCTGCTCTTTTGCCTCTATGACTTTCGCCTGATCCGCCTGGACTTCGGTCTCTTCCTGGTGCTCTTCTGCGGCATCCTCTATAGCTTTCGGTGGGCGCCCCCCGCCCCACCGGGCCAGCCGGCCGGTATGACACCATGAAGATCGCCAAGATCGCCCTGCTGGTGAGCGACTTCGAGGATGGGGGGGTCGAGCGCAATTTCACCAGCCTGGCCGCGGGCCTGGCCGCCCTGGGCGTTGAGGTCCATTTCCTGGTGGGCAACCCGGATCATCCTTACCTTAAGGAGTTGGGCCAGGGGGTGCGCATCATCCCGGTGGTGGGCGATCCCACCCCGCTGCTGCGGAGCTATCTACCCCAGCAGCAACCCTCGATCCTTCTGACCGGCAAGCTCTCCGACGATTTCGCGGCCCTGGCGGTCAAGCGCCTCCTGGGGCTGGAGACCCGCCTGGTCGCCGCCGTGGGCACCCCCCTGTCCGGCCGCTTCGCGGCCCATCGCTGGAATTTCCTCAAGACCTGGCGGGAGACGCGGCAGATCCGCCGGGCCTACGGGCAATTCGATGGCCTCACCGCCCTGACTGCCGCCGTGGCCCGGGATCTGCAGAACTATTTCCGCATTCGCGGCGTGCCGATCGCCGTCCTCAAAAACCCCATCATTCCGCCGGACCTCGCGACCCTGGCGGTGGCCCCGTGTGATCATCCCTGGCTGGCACCTGGCCAGCCACCGGTGGTGCTGGCGGTCGGGGGGTTACGCAAGGTCAAGGACTTCCCGACCCTGCTGCGCGCCTTCGTCAGACTGGCTAAAACGCGGGACGTCCGGCTGCTCATCCTCGGCGAGGGCAAGGAACGGGGGCGCCTCGGGCACCTGGCGGCGCGCCTGGGTATCGCGGAGCGGGTCGCGCTCCCGGGGTTCGTCGCCAACCCCTTCCCCTGCATGGCGCGCTGCCAGGTGCTCGCCCTCTCCTCGGTGCGGGAGGGACTGGGCAATGTGCTGGTGGAGGCCATGGCCCTGGGGACGCCGGTGGTCGCGACGGCCTGCACCGAGGGGATCCATGACCTGCTCCAGGGCGGGGACTTGGGGGGGCTGGTGCCGGTCGGGGATGATCAAGCCCTCGCCCGGGCGCTCCAGGCGGCGCTCGACCGCCGGCCCGATCCCGAGGTCATGAGGCGGGTGACCCAGCCCTTTGGCCGCGAGGCGGCCTCGCGGGCCTATCTGGACTTTTTCACCGGGCTCGTCAAATAGGCACCCCGTCTGTCAAGGATTTCCTCCCCGCCCGCCCGGCACCCTTAAAAGCCGTAACCCCGATCCATCCGGCGCCATCATAAAAAGAGCAGGTTGGCGACAAAGAAGAGAATGCCCAGGGCAAAATAATCAAGATCTTAATCCGCCTGGCGGATGACCTCGACCAGGCTGAGAGGCCGGGTGGCGGGATCGGCGCCGGCCTGCCGCCACTCGATCGCCTCGACCGCCGCGCGGACGCTGCGGAAAATGAAGGCGTCGCCCAGCCAGTCGGGATGCCCAAAGCGGCTCATGTAGAGCTTGGGCCGGGCGATCATAAACTGGATACCGCGCCCTTGTAGCTGGGCGTGGACTTCCTTGATCGCCAGGGCGCCGGTGGTGTCGAGCTGACTGATACTCTCCATGCTCAACACAAAATAGGCGGGCTTGGGATCGGTGGCGTCCACCAGGGACAGGACGCGGCTCTTGAAGAGTTCCGCGTTGAAAAACAGCAGGGGGGCCTCGAAGCGATAGAGGAGGGCGCCGGGAACGGGCCGTGACTCGCGGGAGAGTTCCAGGTCGTTATAACCGTCCAGCCCCGGCACGATCCCCAGCAGGACATCCTGGGGGCGATAAATCCGGATCAGCACGATCGAGAGGGCGAGAAGGATGGCCAGCATCACGCCGGGCAGGACGCCGATGACCAGTACCCCGAGGGTCGTCCCCAGGGCCAGGCCGAATTCGAGGCGATCAATGACCAGCAGTTCGCGATAGGCGGCGAGGTCCAGCAGGCCCCAGGCGGAGAAAATCAGCACCGCCCCCAGGGCCGGGATGGGCAACTGGCCCAGGGGCTGGGTCAGAAAAAGAGCGACCACCCCGGTCGCCAGGGCGGCGACCACCGATACCAGTTGCGTCTTGCCCCCGCTGGCGACATTGACCGCGGTGCGTGAATCCGCGCCCGTGACGGCGAAGCCCCCAAAGAGGCCGGAGGCGACGTTGGCGAAGCCGAAGGCGCGCATCTCCCGGTCGGCGTCAATGCTGTCCCCGGTGCGCGCGGCGAAGCTGCGCGCGGTCAGCATGCCACTAGTAAAGCTGACGATCACCAGCCCCAGGGCGCCACCGGCCAGGCTCTGGCCCCCCTCGTAGCCAATCTGGGGCAGGGCGAGGGTCGGCAGCCCGGCGGGAACCAGTCCCACCAGTCGGACGCCCGCCTCTCCCCAACCCAGCAGGTACACCGCTAGCCCCCCCAGGACCAGGGCCACCAGGGCCGCGGGGGCGCGGGGCAGGAAGCGGCGGACCAGGGTGAGTAACAGCAGGGTGCCCGCGCCGACCATGAGGCTGGGCCAGTGGATGCGATCGAGTTTTTCGAGCAGTTCCAGGATGACCGGAAAGACGTCCTGGTTGGTCAGGGCCACACCCAGCAGCTTGGCCATTTGGCCGACGATGATGCTGAGGGCGATGCCATTGAGGAAGCCGATGAGGATGGGCCGGGCGAAGAAATTGACGATAAAGCCCATGCCGGTGAAGCCGCCGATCACCATCAAGAGGCCGGCCATGATCGCCAGTCCCGCCGAGAGTTGCAGGTAATACCCCAGATCACCCCCGGCCAGGGGCGCCAGGATGGCCGCGATCAGGGCGCAGGTGGCGGCATCCGGCCCTAGCACCAGTTGCCGCGAGGAACCGAAGAGACCGTAGATCAGCACCGGTATCAGGCTGGCGTACAGGCCCGTCTCGGGTGGGAACCCCGCCAGGTTAGCATAGGCGATGGCGGTCGGAATCTGTACCGCCGTGACCGACAGGCCAGCGATCAGATCACGGCTCAGCCATTCCGGGCGGTAGTGGCGTAAGTCGCCTAACAGGGGAATCCAGTCATTCATGGGTTCAGTCAACTTCTGGTGGAAACGGACGACCACAGGTAACTAGCCGTGCTCCAAGCATGGATGCTGTCGCGGTCGAACCAAACCGCGGCGCCTGCCGGGTGGGGCTTTGGGTCGATTATGCTTGAAAATAAGGCGTGACACTAAGCAGGGGGATATCCATGATTGGCGGCGTTGCCTAGCCGGGCCGCCACAAGCTTGTGGCCTCGGCAGCCGGGTGCTAACTGGTGGATGCTGACCCCATGATTTACCTGCTCAATACCCCTATCCTGACCGCCTACGGCGATTGTCACTAGGGGAGTGCCCGGGTTTCGCGGCGCCCGCGCCTGGTCTAAAATCAACTCCGGCGGGACCTCCGTATCTCTTTCCGAACCTCCGGTGAGTTTGCACTGTTAATGGGCGTTGACCTCGCGATATTTTTTGCCACCTCCGGCCACAGTGGCGTGGACCGGCTGGCCCGGAATCTGGTCCCCGCCCTGGCCCGCCGGGGCTACCGGGTGGATGTGCTCAAGGTGCAAGGGCATGGGCCGGACTTCCAGGAGATTCCGGAGGGGGTTCGTATCATCGAGCTAGGGACAGCCCACGCCTATTCCAGTCTGCCGGCGGTCGCCCGCTATCTGCGCCGCGAGCGGCCCGCCAGCCTCTATTGCGACAAGGACCGCATCAATCATACCGCCATCCTCGCCCGCGCCCTGGCCCAGGGCCTGGCGCGCCCCAGCACCTTTCTCGCGGTCGGCACCGGCACGACCCTGTCTATCGATTGCGCCCGGCGCGGCTGGTTTCATGCCCTAAAGACGCGCTTTTCGACGGGGAAGCTCTATCCCTATGCCGATCGGGTCATCGTGACCTCCCGGGGGGTGGCCGAGGATATGGCCGCCTACACCGGCCTGGCGCGCGATCTGATCGAGGTGGTCCCTTGCCCGGTGGTGCCCGCCGCGGTCTTCGCGGGCCTGGGCCAGCCGCCCCTTCACCCCTGGTTCGGCGATGGCGGCCTGCCTATCATCATGGGGCTCGGTGAATTGTGCGAGCGGAAGGATTTCCCGACCCTGATGCGCGCCTTTGCCCTTATCCAGCCTGAATACCCCTCGCGTCTCATGATTCTGGGGCGGGGCAAGGATCGCGACAAGCTTCTGGCCCTGGCCCGGGAACTGGGCATCGCCTCGGCACTGGATCTGCCGGGTTTCGTGGAGGCCCCCCTGGATTATCTGGCCCAGGCCAGCCTCTTCGCCTTTACCTCGACGTTGGAAGGACTGGGGTTTGCCTTGATCGAGGCCCTGGCCGTGGGGGTCCCCGCGGTCGCGACGGACTGTCCCAGCGGGCCCCGGGAGATCCTGCAGGACGGCAAGTTTGGCCCCCTGGTGCCCGTGGGCGATCACCAGGCCCTGGCGGCCGCCATGCTGGCGACCCTGCGCGACCCGCCGGCACCGGATTTCCTGCGGCAGGCCGCCTGGCCCTATGAAATCGAGCATGCCACCAGCGCCTACGCCTGGGCGCTCAACCTTCGACCCCTGTAAACGGACACCCCTCATGTGTGGCATCGTTGGCCTCTTCAATCGTAGCGCCCCCGTGCGGATTTCGGCCCTGGAGACCGCCGTGGCGCGTCTGGCCCATCGCGGACCCGATGACCAGGGAACCTTTGTTTCGGGTCACTTCGGCATGGGGCACACCCGGCTGTCGATCATCGATCTGGCCGGCGGGCATCAACCCCTCAAGACCGCCGACGGCACCCTCACCCTGATCGCCAACGGCGAGATCTATAACTTCATCGAGTTGCGCGCCCTGCTGGAGTCCCGGGGCCACCGCTTTCTCACCCACTCCGACTGCGAGGTGATCCTGCACGCCTACCGGGAATACGGCGAGAATTTCCTGGAGCACATCCTGGGCATGTTTGCCTTCGCCCTCTTTGACAGTGCCCATGACCGCCTGATTCTGGCCCGGGACCGCCTTGGCATCAAACCCTTGTTCCTGGCCGTGCGCGGCAGCGGCGTGGCCTTTGCGTCGGAGATCAAGGGCCTCTTGCCCCTTCTGGACGAACTCCCCGATATTGATGCCCTGGGATTGGCCCGCTACTTCCAGAACCAGTTTGCCGGGGGGGCGACCACTCTGCTGCAAGGGGTGGAGCGGGTGCTGCCGGGGGAAAGCGTCTGGATCGAGCAGGGCCGCATCGCCCGCCGCTACCGCTACTGGTCGCCCCTTCAGGTGCAATGCCTGGACCTGGGTTTCGAGGAGGCCTCGACTCGCTTCGACGCCCTCATGGAGGTGGTCATCACCGAACATATGCGTTCGGATGTCCCCTTTGGGCTCTTCCTGTCCGGGGGCGTGGACTCCGCCGTCTTGTTGGCCCAGTTGAGCCAGCATTCCGATCGGCCGATCCGCACCTTCTCCGTCGGTTTCCCGGGGACCTCCGTGCAGGATGAACTCCCCCTGGCCCAGATGATTTCACGGCGTTTCGGCAGCCAGCATCGGGAGATATGCCCTAACTCTAGGGATATCCTCCAAAGTTTTCCCCTCACCATCTGGGCGGCGGACGAGCTCATGCGCGATAACGCCAACATGCCCACGGCCCTGCTCGCCCAAGCCGCCGGCCAGGAGCTGAAGGTGGTGTTTTCCGGCGAGGGCGGTGACGAGGTCTTCGCGGGCTATGGCCGCTATCGCAGCTCGCCCCTGGAACTGTGGTTCAAGAACCTGCTGAACCCCGGCTCCATGGGTTTCCGGACCCGAGGCACCTTTCGGGGGGGGTGGCCGCGGCAATTGTTTACCCGGTCGATGCGGGCGCAGTTGCCGCTGATCAGGCAGCTAGTGGTCGATGGCTGGCGGCAAACGCCCGCGGCCTGGAGCGACCTGCAGCGCAGGCAGTACATCGATCTCACGCAGGCACTGCCGGACAACCTGCTGGTCAAGGCGGATCGCATGATGATGGCCTGGGGCCTGGAGGGGAGGGTGCCCTTCCTTGATCATCGCCTGGTGGAATTTGGCCTGGGCCTGCCCGACAAGCTGAAGGTCGCGGGGGGCGTGGGCAAGCTCTTCCTCAAGCGCTGGGCCCGGCGTGATCTACCCGAGGAGTATTTGTTCGCCCGCAAGCGCGGGTTTTATGTCCCCCTGGGTGACTGGATGGGGGCTGACCTGCTGGGCCGCTTGAACACCCTGCTCCCGGAACATCCGGCCCTGCGGCCCTGGTTCAGGCCGGATGGGGTGCGGGCCTTGATCGCCCGCTGCCGAGATACACGCAACGGCAGCGCTATGCTGTGGGCCATCATTCAGTTTGTGATCTGGACCCACTTTCTGCGGCAGGGCTTTGCGGAGCGACCGGCGGCCCTGACCGATCCCCTGGAACTGATCCGCGACCTGCAGGGCTTCGAGCCTTGATCCCTCAGGCCAGCTGATATCGATCCTTCAGGTCCTGGTAAACGAGGTTGGAGACGGAACGGATGGCATTGCCGCGCTGTTTCATCCAACTGAAATACTTTTTGACGGGGACCGGGCTTTCGATGATGGCGACGAAGGTGTAGGGATAACTGCCGCCGTTCTCGCCCGGCGCCACCACGATGCCCATGTCGCCACAGAGCATGGCGGTGGAACCCGTCTTGTCGTAAACGCGGACATTGTCAGGCATGGCGTCCACGCCATCGACGATGCGATCGCGATTGGACAGGGAGAGGAGGGCGCGCATCTCGTCGGAGTAGGGCAACTGGCTTCGCCAGAAGGCCTCCAGGAAGCGGCCGTAATCGCCGGCGGAGGCCAGGTTGCGGTAGGTGCGACCGCCTGCCGGGATCTGCTCGACGATGCGGGTGTCCTGGAAGATCTGCGGGGCGTTCTGCTTCAACACCCGCTCCACGTCCCCGGGCCCCCGGTTGCCGGCGTTCTGGCTGACCAGGGTCATGAGGCGGTTGGTGGACTTGTTGCAACTGGAGCGGATCATGCGCTCCATGGTCTTGCGGACCTCGGGGGTGTAGCTGATTCGGCTCGACTGGCTGGCCTGATAGAACCAGGCCTGGCAGACGAAGGGCTTGATCATGCTCGCCGCCTGGCGGGGCACATCCTCGTTGATGGCTACCAGCTTTTGGCGGCTGGTAAAGTCATAGACGGACCAGGAAACCCGGTCGCTGGCGCCGATCAGGCCTTGGGCGCGCAGACTGGCGATGTGATTGACGACGCGGCTTTGCAGGCTGCCATAGGCCGCCTGGGCCTGGGCGAGGGGCGCCAGGGTCAGAGGGGCCAGAAAGAGGCCCGCGGAACCCAGGGTCAGGGTCCGGAGGAATTCGCGACGGCTTGGGTTTGCGCTCATGGTCGAGGCAGCCTCCTGTGAGGGCGGTTGTGCGGATGCAAGTGCGGGGGTTGAACCGGGTGTTGAGGCCGGAGCCGGTTGCCTGGCTGGGCTCGCCCCGCTCATGGAATGGCAAGGAGCATAGCCCCGCATCAGGGCCGGGGCAAGGAGGGACGCGGCGTTTTTTGACCCAGGTCAGGGGCATTGGGCGGGTTATTCAATTTTGTGGCAGGGCCGGGGGCTAAGCGACTCTTCCCGAGTCCCTGGCCCCCGGCCGTCATGGGGTCGTCAGGTAATGACATCCGGGGCGGCGCGTCCGGTCCGGGACTGGATTTGCGCCAGTTCGTTGGCGATGAGGATCAGGGGCGCCAGGGCCTCCTGGGTGTCCTGGCCATGCCGGGTCGGGTCGGCCTCGTAGGATTCCAGATAGAGGCGCAGGGTGGCGCCCTCGGTGCCCGTGCCCGAGAGGCGGAAGACGAGGCGCGAGCCTCCCTCCAGGCCAATGCGGATGCCCTGGCGATCCGAGCGGCTGGCGTCCACCGGGTCCGTGTAGGCGAAGTCGTCGGCGTAGGTCACCTTGAAGTCACCGAGCCGCTTGCCGGGCAGAGTCGGCAGGAGGGTGCGCAAACGATCCATCAGGGCCTCGGCGGCCGGGGCGTCCACGGCCTCGTAGTCATGCCGGGTGTAGAAGTTGCGACCGTAGCGCCGCCAGTGTTTCTGGACGATGTCGGCGACGGCTTCCTGACTCGCCGCCAGCAGGTTGAGCCAGAAGAGGATCGCCCAGAGGCCATCCTTCTCGCGCACATGGTCCGAGCCGCTGCCAAAGCTTTCCTCGCCGCAGAGGGTGATGCGGCCGGCATCCAGGAGGTTGCCGAAGAACTTCCAGCCGGTAGGGGTCTCGTAACAGGGGATGCCGAGCCGTTCCGCGACCCGGTCGGCGGCCTGGCTGGTGGGCATGGAACGGGCCACGCCGACGATGCCGTCCGCGTAGCCGGGGACCCGATGGGCATTGGCGGCCAACACCGCCAGGCTGTCGCTGGGGGTGACGAAAAAGTCGCGGCCCAGGATCATGTTGCGGTCGCCGTCGCCATCGGAGGCGGCGCCGAAATCCAGCCCCTCCGGCCCCTGGCACAGGGCCACCAACTCCTGGGCGTGTGCCAGGTTGGGGTCCGGGTGACCGCCGCCGAAGTCCTCCAGGGGCACGCCGTTCATCACGGTGCCCACGGGGGCGCCGAGGCGGTTCTCCAGGATTTCGGTGGCATAGGGACCGGTGACGGCGTGCATGGCATCCAGCTTCATGCGGAACTGGCCGCTGGCGAAGAGGCGGCGGATGGCCTCGAAGTCGAAGAGGCTGGCCATGAGATCGGCGTAATCGGCCACCGGGTCCAGGACCTCTATCCGCATCTTGCCAAACTTGCCGAGGCCTATCGTGTCGATGTCCAGTTCTGGGGCCGCGCAGGTGCGGTAACGGTCCAGGCTCTGGGTGCGCCGGTGGATGGCCTCGGTGATCGCCTCGCTGGCGGGCCCGCCGTTGGCGGCGTTGAACTTGATGCCAAAGTCCTCGTCCGGGCCGCCGGGGTTATGGCTGGCGGACAGGATGATGCCGCCCTGGGCGCCGTACTTGCGGATGAGGTGGGAGGCGGCGGGGGTCGAGAGGATGCCACCGCGCCCCACCAGGACTCTGGCCACGCCATTGGCGGCGGCCATGCGTAAAATGATCTGAATGGCGGTACGATTGTAAAAACGGCCGTCGCCGCCGACGATCAGGGCGCCACCGGCGAGCTCCTTCTGGGTATCGAAAATGGCCTGGACGAAGTTTTCCAGGTAGCCCGGTTGCTGGAAGACCTTGACCTTCTTGCGCAGCCCGGAGGTACCCGGACGCTGGCCCGGGAAGGGCTTGGTGGCGACGACTTGCGGCTCCATCGGTGAAAACCCCTTGAAGTTGTATGAATCGGCCTTATTCCGGCGCCCTGATACTATGGGTCAGGAGGCGCCCCGTACGGGCCGCTATTGTAGCGCCCTGGCGCCAGACCTGACATCACCCCCGACCCTAACAGAAGGTAAAGATCCCCATGACTGTAGAGGCCCATAAGGAAACCCTGGAATTCAAGGCCGAGGTGAGCCAGATACTCGACCTGGTCATCCGTTCTCTCTATTCCAATAAGGAAATCTTCCTGCGCGAGCTGGTGTCCAATGCCTCGGACGCGGGCGAGAAGCTGCGCTTCGAGGCCCTCACGGACGACGGCCTGCTGGCGGAAGACCCGGATCTGCGCATCCGGATCGAGGTGGACAAGGAGGCGGGGACCCTGACCGTCAGCGACAACGGGATTGGCATGAGCCGCCTGGAGGTCATGGACACCATCGGCAGCATCGCCAGCTCCGGCACCCGCCGCTTCCTGGAGGCCATGACCGGCGATCAGACCAAGGACAGCGCCCTCATTGGTCAGTTCGGCGTCGGTTTCTACTCCGCCTACATCGTCGCCGACAAGGTCAGCCTCATCACCCGCCGCGCTGGCCTCGCGCCCGAGCATGGGGTGCGGTGGTCTTCCGATGGCCGCGGTCAGTACGACATCGAGACCCTGGAGGTGGCCGAACGCGGGACCCGCGTCACCCTGCATCTGAAGGAGGACGAGAAGGAATTTCTCGAACCCTGGCGGCTGCGCACCATTATCTCCAAGTTTTCCGACCACATCGCCCTGCCAGTGGAGATGCTCAAGGAGACCTATGGTGAGGAAGAAGGAGAGGGTGAGGAGAAGAAGGAGGCCAAGGCGCCCGAGTGGGAGCGCGTCAACCAAGGCACGGCCCTCTGGATGCGCAACAAGGCGGAGGTGTCGGACGAGGAGTACAAGGACTTTTACAAACACATCTCCCACGACTTCGAGGAACCCCTGGCCTGGGTCCACAACCGGGTCGAGGGCACCAACGAATACAGTGCCCTGCTGTTCGTGCCTAAGCGCGCCCCCTGGGACCTCTGGGACCGCGACCAGAAACACGGGGTTAAGCTCTATGTCCGTCGCGTCTTCATCATGGACGAGGCGGAAAAGCTCATGCCCCACTACCTGCGCTTCGTCAAGGGCGTGGTGGACTCCGACGACCTGCCCCTGAACGTCTCCCGCGAGATCCTGCAGCACAATCGCAAGATCGACACCATTCGCGGTGCCAACATCAAGCGCGTCCTGAGTCTGCTGGAGACCATGGCCAAGGACGAGGCGGAGAAGTACCAGGAATTCTGGAAGGAGTTCGGCAAGGTCATCAAGGAGGGCCCGGGCGAGGACTTCCCCAACCGCGAACGCATCGCCGGCCTCCTGCGCTTTGCCACCACCTATCAGGAGGACGACGACCAGAGCGTTTCCCTGGATGCCTATATCGAGCGCATGAAGGAAGGGCAGGACAAGATCTACTTCATCACCGCCGATACCCCCGCCGCCGCCCGCCACAGTCCCCACCTGGAGGTCTTCCGCAAGAAGGGCGTCGAGGTACTGTTGCTCTCGGACCGGGTGGATGAATGGCTGGTGTCCTCCCTGACCGAGTACAAGGGCAAGCATCTGCAGTCCGTTACCAAGGGCGACCTGGACCTGGGCGACCTGGCGGACAAGGAGGAGAAGGAGCAGCGCGAGAAGGCCGCCGAGGAACATGGCGATCTGCTCAAGCGTCTCAAGGACGCCCTGGGCGACCGGGTGGACGCCGTGCGCGCCAGTACTCGCCTGGTCGATTCCCCCGCCTGCATCGTGGTGGGTGAGTACGATATGAGCGCCAACCTGGCCCGGGTCCTCAAGTCAGTGGGGCAGAACGCCCCCGCCTCCAAGCCGACCCTCGAAGTGAATCTGGATCACCTGCTGGTCAAGCGTCTGGAGTCCGAGAGCGACACGGGGCGCTTCGGCGATTTGGCCCTGATCCTCTTCGACCAGGCTCAACGGGCCGAGGGTGGGCAACTCGATGATCCGGCCGCCTTCGTGGGCCGCCTCAACAAGCTCATGACAGGCATGATGCTGTCGGGGCGCTAAGGCCTGATTACCCTAGCTAAAGAGGCGCCGGCCCTGGGTCGGCGCCTCTTTACCGGTCTTTGCGCCGAAGGGCCGAGCCCGCATCACTCCGGCCCGCTCTCTCAACCATTGGGCCCCGGGCCCCCGCGTGGCACAATTACTCCATCGACCCAGGCCACCCAGGCGCCCGCCATGCCCCTTTCCCCGGAACACCTGACCCACGCCCTGTCCGACCTCACCCGGCTGAGGATCCTCATGCTCCTCTTGCCGCACGGGGAACGATGCGTCTGCGATCTCACGCTAGCCCTGGATCTGCCCCAGCCCAAAATCTCGCGCCACCTCGCCGTCCTGCGGGAGACGGGGTTGCTGCTGGACCGTCGGGCGGGACTCTGGATTCACTATCGCCTCCATCCCGATCTCCCCGCCTGGGCCCTGGAGGCTCTGGCCGCCATCGGCCGCGGGTGCAACCGCGAGGAACCCTTCGCCGCGGATCAGGCGCGCCTGGCCCGCCCCGCGGGGCAGGGTGGGGAGACTCCGACATGCTGAAGGCATACCGGCTGCAGGATTCCCGTCTCATCACCCTCAAGCCCGAGGCCGATACCGAGGGTCAATGGCTGGCCGAGGCCCAGTGGATCGAACTGGTGAAGCCTAAGTCGGAAGAGCTGGCCCTGGTCAAGCCGTTCTGCAAGGTGCCTCTGCCCAAAATGCGCGAGCTCGATGAGCTGGAATCGGGCTCCCATCACCAGGATTTTGATCAGGGGTTCCAGCTCCACTGTCTCTTTTTCCACCGGCCGGATGGTGAACCGCGCAATACCAACGCCGCCTTCATTCATGACGGCGAGCGGCTGGTGTCCCTCTGTTCCCAGGTCTTGCCCCACCCGCGCCTGTTGCGCCGCCGCAACAAGCTCGGCATGAAACCCTTGGCTGATCCGCTGGAGATCCTCCTGGCCCTGCAGGACATTAAGGTCGAGGGCCTGGGAGACGAGACGGAACAGGCCTATCTCACCCTCTCGGACATCCAAAAGGAGGTTCTGGGCCGGCGCAGCGAGGACCTGGAGGATGCCGTGGACGGCCTGGCGGATCAGGAGGACCTGATCGGTAAGATTCGCCTCTGCCTCATGGACGCCCAGCGCGATATCCGCTTCCTGATCCGTCAGCCCCAGATGCCCAAAAAGTATCGCAAGCTGGGTGCCGAATTACTGCTCGATATTGATTCGCTCATGCCCCACAACGACTTCCTCTCGGAGAAGGCGGATTTTCTGCTCAACGCCACCCAGGGTTTCATCAACATGGAGCAGAATCGCCTGCTGAAGATCTTCTCCGTCGCCGCCCTCATCTTCCTGCCCCCGACCCTGATCGCCGGCATTTACGGTATGAATTTCGAATCCATGCCGGAACTGAGCTGGGCTTGGGGCTATCCCATGGCCCTGGGTCTCATCGCCGTCGCCGCCGTCGTCCCCATCCTGTACGTCAAGCTCAAGGGTTGGTTGTAGCCAATCAAACCAGCCGTTATCCGGAACATCCAATACCATGCGCTATTTCCTGCTTGCCTTGTTCCTGCTTGCCCCTCTCGCTCCCGCCGCTGAAAATTTTCAGACCTACCATAACCCCCGTTTTGATTACGCCATCGAGTATCCCGCCAACCTCCTGATTCCACAGGGTGAAGCCGATAATGGCGACGGTCAGGTCTTTGTCTCTCCCGATCAGCAAGCCCGTTTTAAAATCTACGGTACCCACAATGTGTTGGAGGAATCCATCAAGGACCTTTTTCACAAGGAATCCCAGGATGTCGCAACCGGAAAAATCACCAAGAAGGTGACCTATAAACGCCAGAAGAATAACTGGTTTGTCATTTCCGGCTACATCGGCAACAAGATCTTCTATCAGAAGACCCTGCTTTCCAATGACCAGTTCAAGACCTTCTACATGGAATACCCAGAAACCCAGCGTCATCTTTATGATCACATTCTGGGGCGCATGGCCAGTTCCTTTAAGGGGTGACAGCCATGCCGATTTTGAGCCGGAAGTCGTTCAGGCGAGGCCTAGGGCCAGTCATCGCGTCGTATAGGCGGCGCACAGCTTGACCAGGGCCTTGGCCTCGTCACTGCGCGCCACGCAACAGCCGTCGTTGTTGGACAGCACCACCACCGGGCGGTCACGCAGGGTGTAATCTAAAGACCCGCTCGCAACTGATGTGTGCGGTATAGCCTAACTCCCAGCCGCCCTCCTCGATCCGGTCCTAATGCCTCAAATCGTGCCGCGCACAGCGACGAAGGGGTTACTCGGCCCTTCCGAACGGAGTTCAAGGTACGGGCTGTTCGAAACGACATAGGCCAGGGGCCGCGTCAAGCTGAACGGGAACAGCACCGGCAGCGACGGCAGGCTGGGTACGGCAACAGACTTGCCGGCGTAGCGCACCGCCGCCTCGATCAGCCATGCCGTGAGTGCGTCGTTATCGATCGCGGTTGGCGCAAGCCGGATCACGCGCCTGCCGTTTTCCACACGCTCCACCGCGCCCCAACTGGCCTGGCTCTGGATGACCATATTGGTCATGCGCCGGGTGCCTTCACGCTCCCCGTAGGTTTCACTCATGCGCCGGTGCACTTCGGCGGCTGCGCAATCGCCCTGGATGGCGGACAGGCGGCCCACCAGTTCAGCCACCTTGCCAAAGAAGGGGTAGGTCGCAACGGCCATGCCCCAGCACAGCGCCGCGACGGGCAGGTCCGGCCGCGTCTGATGGATGGCCACGCCGCGCTCTGCGTAATCGACCAGCCCGGCGCGCGGCTCCAGCCACAATCGATTCAGTACGGTGCGGGTTTTCTTCCTGGCTTCAACGCCCAGTTCGGCGGCATCGAGCCGGGCATTCAGCTCATCAAGCCCGGCTGCGCCCGCCCGTACCTGCAGCGCCGCCGCCGCCCAATCAAGCGGAATGAACCGATCAAAGCCGATGTGCGGGGCTGATGCATTCATGCGGTTCCCATCCCATAGCTGACTTTCACAAAAGGCACGATCAATTCTTCGATCGACACCCCGCCGTGGACCACCACCTGCTCGCCTGCCGGCACGAAGGCGGTTCGTCCACCGGCGAATAACGGCAGGAAGTGCGCGGGCAGTCCAGGAACCTCCAAGCGGCGCGCGGTGGGATAGGCCGCCGCGGCAGCGGCGAGCAAGGGCTCGCTCCGATAAACCCGGACGCGTTCGCCGCGCGTCTCGGCAATGACGCCCTGGTTGGGTCTGCCGACCCCGATCGACTCGACGTTGCCGTGGTCTGCGGTGAGGTAGAGGTGGTATCCCTGGTCCAGCAGCAGCGAGAACAGCCGGTCGACGAAGCCGGTCGTCAACCAGTTCCCGATCCACAGCGCCACATCTTGCTTCGATCGCTCCTTGTGGAGCCGGTCGTCCACCTCATCGATCACCAGCCCGACCACCTTCGGGCACCGGTCAATCAGCTCCGCTTCCAGTGCGTCAAGCTGATGGATCTGTCGCAACGCCCGGCGATACATCACCTCATGCGCCTTGACGCCTTCGTTCTGCCAGAACGTCTTCCACAAGAATTCCTCCTTGTCGGTCCGGTCGATGGAGTCCGCAAACTCGCGCGGCTTCAGGCCCGCGAACAGCGCCTGGCGCGAAACCGAGGTCACGGTGGGCAGCCACGCGAACGCCGTCCCTTCATCGAACGCGAAGCACTTGGTGGTGGCGATCAAGCGCTCACGAATCTGCACCCACTGATCGATGGCCAGGCCGTCGAATACCAGCAGGGCCACCTGCGCTTCACCCTTGGCCCGCCGCTGCCCCAGGAACCGCGGGATCTGATGCACCATGACCGGACCCTTGGTCACCGGTTGCAGGATCAGGTCGGCGTAGTGCTTGGCCGCCACCCAGGCGTACAGCCGCTCGTCCGATTGCGTCTGGAGGAGCTCGAGGCGGTCGCGAATCGCGGGCAGGTGGTCACTACCGGCAGGTCCCGGCAGCCCATGGGTGCGGGCCAGGACCTCCCCGTAGCGTTTGGCGAACTCGCTCCAGTCCTTGTGCGAGGAGTCTAGCGTTGGGGTCGTGTCGAGCAGTCCATCGATGCCTTTGAGCACCAAGTCCTGCAATGCTGCCGGGTCCTGGACAATCCCCGCCTTGATCCAGCTTGGTATCCCTGCCGGAACGCTGTGCACCGCCAGTGGATGCAAGCTGCCGTCGAGGAACATGGAATCGACCAGCACCTGCACATCGGAGTGGTCGAATGGGATCTCGAGCTTGGCGATGTAATCGGGTGGCGGTGGTTCGCCAGCCCGTGTGCCCTCCAGTCCCAAGCTCGACAGGTAGCGGTACCACATGGCCTGCACCACGCGCAGCAGCGCACCCTTGGACGCCAGCCAGGTGGCGACGGGCAGGTCCGCGTACAGCCCCTTGCCCTGAATGATGCCCGCCGCGTGTTGAGCGAACAGGCTGGGCAAGGCGCGGTTGGCGAAGTGCAGCCGCAGCAGTTCGCGCCAGAAGTCCACCGGGTTGCGGATGGATCTCGGCGTCAACTGATAGACATGTTCGAGGATGAAGTCCTGGGACTCCTTCTCGCCGCGCGCCGACTGCAACTCCGTCTGGTGGGCGTGAAACAGCGTCGCCAAATGCGCCGGCTCCACTTGCCGCACGGTGCTGTAGGCCAGCCGCGGGAATAGCTCGGCCAGGCTGAGCCGCACCACGCGCCCCTGGTGGACGATGTCCCACGGCGCTTCCTGCGGGTCGGCGCCGGGCAGATGGAGGATCAGCGCGGGTGCGGGCCCCGGTTCGCCGCGATCCCAGGCGGCGCGATAGCATTCCTCGTACTCGGCTCGAAACGCGAACGGGTCCTGGTACAGCAGCAATGCGAAGCCACGGCCGCGCAGTTCGGACAACAGCTTCTCGTCGAGCAGCACCTCGTCCGGGTCGCAGGCCACCCATAGCCGGGCGAGATCGGCCGTGAAGTGGCTGAGAATACGTTCCGTCCACTGGCTCATCCCCCCCGTCCTCCGGGCATCCCTGTATCGGCGATGCGCACCATCATCACGGCCTGCAAATCCGGCACGTTGGCCTCCATGTCATCCAGGGCCGCCAGGCGCGCCTCCTGTTCCTGTTGCAATCGCTGGCGCCGATGCTCACGCACGGCGGGCAGGCCGATGCGCCCGATCGCCTGACCGCGGGCCGCGAAGGCATACAGCGCGCGCGTCCGTTCTTCCTTCAGTCGCGCACGATGCTCATTGAGCAGCTCGGTAAAGATCCGCTCGCCTTGGGTGCTGGCGGCCAGATGAGATGCCTCGAACCCCTGCACCGACGCCTCGGCGCTGGTCACGGCGTGCATGTCCAGGGTCTCGGTCAACAGCAGGTCCCACACGCGCTTGGCCGTGGGCACCAAGGGCTGGCCTTGTCCAGGGTGGTCAAATCAGCCGATCGAGCCTGTACCACCGCGTCCTTGGCAGGTAGCCAGACGCGGTAGGCAACCTCGCCCCATACGTCCTGGCGCTCGATCACGCGGCAGGGTGATGCCTGCCGGGCGAACCAGCACCCGTCGCCGGTGGCGAAGTTGCGCGCGGATTGAGTCATTCATTGGCCTCGTCGCGCAGCGTTTTGCCAAGGGCGGTCAGCCGATAGCGCTGTTTACTGCTTTGCGGCTTGTCGGGAATCGTCATTTCGATGACGCCCCAACTGATCCCGGCCTGCTGATAGTGCCTGCGAAAGTGCTTTTCATCCTTGAGACCCAGTTTCGCCATGATTTCGCCACGGCTCATTTCGCCCGTGATGATGGCCAGCATCCGCCGCACTTCGGGGGTGACTTCGGGGGTGACTTCGGGGGTGACTTGGTCCTGACCTGGTCCCGGCATGGTCCCAAACTGCCCTTTTGGCTGAGTTTCCCCCTCCTGTGCAAAGCGTTCCCGAATCGCTTCCCGCAGCTGAAACTGGCTTGCACTGAAAGGCTCAAGAAGCTGCTGCTGCACCAGTTGGTCGGCCACCGCCCGGGCCTGCTGGGTGGTGCTGATGCCAAGGCTGCGGATCGCGGTCAGGGTCAGCGGCTCGCCTGCTGGCAAAGACAGCGCCAGGGCCAGCGCATCGGCCTGCTCGGGCGTCAAGTCGGTGCCCAGGTTTTGACGGAAGCGGCGCATAGCATCGGTGACCAAGGGCTTGTTGAGCAGCACCAGTTCAAATTCCTTGCGGGCCTTGTCGTTGGTCAACCGCGGTGGGGTACGCCCCAGTTCGTGCCAGTTGCGGAAAATGGCGCGAATGCCGGTACCCGCCTGGTCCGACAGGCCGACACGGCGGAACGCCTTCACGATGGCCGGGTTGCGCACTTCCTTTTCCGTGGGGTCCAGCAACTCCGCTTCGGTAGCGAAGGCATCGCCCGGGTTCCAGAACACCGTGCGATCTTTGAAGAGCTTGATGGAAGCCTTGCGACCCTGGTCGGCATAGTCCTGGTGAATCAGCAGGTTGATGGCTGCTTCGCGAAAGGCCACATAGTCAGGCGGATCATCGTTGCGACGCAGGGTGGCCGGATCGATCGAAAACGGGTGCTCGGCAATGCGCATGTAGCGCGCCACCAGGCCCTGCCAAGTCTGAAAGATGTTCTCCTCAAACACGTAGCGGTCATGCCAGCGCTCATCGGCTGACCACTGTTCAAAGGCAGCGTCGATGCGCTGGTAGTCGAGCACGGGCCTGGGCAGAATCTGGCGCACATAGCGGCCGGCGCCAAACAGCAACACGCCCGCACGGGTCGGATAGAGCTTGCCGCTTTGCTCGACCACGAAATTCCAGTTCAGCAAGAACGCGATAGGGTCAGCGATTTCGGCATGCTCTGGGTTGCGTCGCCCAAACTGCGTTTGATACCACTTGACGGTGGCCAAGTCGAAGCAAGACTCCGCGGAAAGATCCGACAGCACCGTGCCGTCGAAACGATCCTGTGCGGCGTCGCGCAGAAAGCGCTCCAGCTCATTTTGCGTGCATTGCTCGTCACCCGCACCGCGTCGCACATAGCTCTGGCGTGGGTCGCCCTTGAGGTAGACCGGCTTCTCTGAACGGGGTGACTCCGTTACTCGAAAGGCAAAAACATGCTTGCCGTCAATCTCAAAGCGATGAGGATCGACCGCGATGATGCGGTTGAGCTTCTGCCCGCCACGCAGCACGGAGAGAAAGTCATTCTGAACCTTGTCCGGCTCTTCGACCCCCGTCACTTCCAGCCGGCCGTGGGCCTCGCTGACACCGAACACCAGCCAGCCGCCCGCGGTATTGGCAAAGGCGGACACTGTTTTGTAGGCGTCTTCCGGCACTCCGCGTTGTGCTCGCTTGCACTCAAAATCGTTCCATTCGATACCGTTGAGCCGGGCCAGCAGTTCATCTTGGTGCATGTTCAAACAGCCCCTGCCACCAAACGGCGTAGACCATCTCGCAACTTAACGAAGCTGGGTGAGACATTACGATCCGGGTCAAGCAAAGGGCCGATCCTCTCTGCCCATTGGTGTTTGACCTGGCCCGGCAACGGCCAGCCCGCTTTCTTGATCGCCGCCGAGCCACCAGGATGAACCGCGTCCGCCAACAATTCCCAGGGATTGCAGGCGCTATCCTGGACGTAGCGGTTCAAGGCCGCTGCCTTGGCACGCGGATAGGCTTGTACTAACGCCTGTAAGTCTCCCAAATACCAGGCCTCCACTTCCTCGATGGCTAGCCGGAACAGGGTGTTCGGTGCCGGCTTGCAACCCGTCGCCAGCGCCTTGAGTTCCGCGAGGAAATCCACGCAATTGCGTTTGTCAGTATCCAGAACGACAACTACCGCATCGATGCCGGTTGTTCTGCCATAGCCTTGCAACAGTCGCGGCAACTGATCGAGCAAAATCCGCTTCGCCGGGTCGGCGCCTGCACTCAGGTTTTTCGGGATGCGGCCAATGCCTTTGTAGGCATGCACCCGCCAGCTATGCGGGTCGCCTTGTTCCCCGAGCAGTTTGGGCAGCACCGCATTCAGCAGTTTCTCCCCGGAGCTGTCTTCCACCAGGATCTCGATGTGCATGCTCACCTCGCATCGAGATAATCGCTGTACCAGAGTCCGCCGAGTGGCAGCCCTTCGGCGACAAGGTTTTTGACCATATCTAGATCGGACACCCGGCGAATGGTCGAAAACCCATCCTGCCCTTTCTCCAGAATCCACACTTCTTCCGGCGACAGCGCATCGACAAAATAGGGCTGATGCGTGGTCACGAATATCTGCGGCGCGTTCTTCTTGCCGGTCGCATGGGTACGGAACTCCTGCGCCAGCGACTCCAGCAGCTTGTGATACAAGCCGTTTTCCGGCTCCTCGATACAGATGAAGGGTGGCGGCTCCGGGTCTTCCAGCAGCAACAGATAGGCAAACACTTTCAGCGTGCCATCCGACATTTGCTGGGCAAAGAAGGGGTCGTCGAAAGCACCATCGTTGAAACGCAGCAAAACCCGCTTGTCTGCCGTCACCTCGGTATCAATTTTGGCTATCCCGGGAATCTTGCTGGCGATGCGCGCCAGGATGCTCTTGAAACGATCCTTATGTTCGCGCTCCATGAACTGCACTACATTGCCGATATTGTCGCCATGGATATTCAGGTGCCGCTGCGGGCCCGCACTGGGCAGGCTGCGCGCGGCATCCGGGTAGAAGTACGACAGATACCAGCCCTTCAAGAAATCCCGGAACCGCTTGATGCGCGGATGCTCTTTCAGCGTGCCCAGTGTGGCAATACCCAGTTGACGCGGGTCGGTTAGCTCGACCACCGCCTGGGTGCGATCCTCCTCGCCTTCAATTTCCACGGCTTCTTCACCTGCCCAGACCATGCCTTTACCACGATCTAGGCGCAGGAAAGGATACGGGCGGCCATGCTTTTGCCCTTTGCGGCGCTGCTTCAGCAGTTCGGATTCCACAAACGGACGCCCCGAGCCATCCAGGTTGATGGACAGTTCGTAGGTAATCGGCCGCTCGTTGGGGGCCTCGCGGTAGTAGATCTCGAAGCGCATCGGTTCGACCACGCCCTTGGAACGCAGACGCTCGAACCCGCCCCGCTGCTTCATGTCGCAGGCCGTTTCCACATCCGATGCCAGACAATCGGCGACAAAACCGAAGGCATCAAACAACGAACTCTTGCCGACACCATTCTTGCCAATGACCACGGTAAACGGCGTCAATGGTTCGCCGTCGGCTTGCCCAGACAACCTGCCCAGTGACACATCGCGTAATGCGCGAAAGTTCTGAACCCGAAACCCCTCGATGATGGCCATTTAATTTTCCTCCATTCTTGTCATCGCCAGGTCATAGAGGGTCAGCAGCTTCTCGTCCTCTTGAAGCGTTTCAGGAGGCAACTTGTTGGCGACGCTAATGATCGTTGGGTAATCCATATTGCCCCAAGCGGCGCGGAAGCCCGCCCGCAGCACTTCCAGTCGGGACTCCTTGATCTTGCGGCCCGTGAACGACCGATAGGTATCAAACTCCTTGAGCAGGGCCTTCTCGCGCTTTTTCTCCAAATCCTGTGCCTTGTTCGGGTCCGGGACATACCAGCGGTCCTTGGCCTTGGCCACCAGTCGGGAGTGCGACTTGTCGAGATTGCGAAGGTCCGGCCAGTTGCTGGACAGGTAAGCATGAATCTGGCTGGGCACCTCGCCGGTGCCGTCGTACTGGATGAAGTTGTCGTCCAGAAGCTGGGCCAGTTCCGGGATAATCTCGCCCTTGCGCTTGGCCGCGCCAATCCGCGGGATGTACTCGGGGTGAATTTCGGAGCGGGTGGAAGGGCGCTTGCGCAGGAAGTGGGTCAGCCAGTCGATGGCACTGCGTTCGTCGGCAACGAACAACTCGGCCTGCTTCACCTGCGGAATCCGCGATCGCGCCTTCTCGTACTCGACCCATTGATCGGGCAGAAACACCATGCCGTCCATTTCGCGGCAGCGAACGGACAGCTCGGCCAAAAACTCGGGGGTCGAGAGGGGCACCATGGCACCATGGCGGATGAACCAGGACGCCATGCGGTCGTAGATGCGCCGCGGGTCGCGTTCGACGATGTTCAGCAGTTCCTGCGGAAAGCCCGAGGTGACCTTGACCGCTGGCAACTGCTTCAGGTGCGTCTGCACGAAGTCCCACGCCGAGTCGACGGTTGGCCCCTGTTGATTGAACCGATCCTCAAGACCGCCGTTGGGCTTGTAGGCCGAGATCACCAAGTCCTGCTTCACCGCCGTGGTCGAAGTGACCTGGCGGTAGCTGCCTTGCACCTTGTCGAGCGCGGTGACCTCGGCCACCACAAAGCCCGCCTGCTGCAAGGCGACCTGGATCGCATTCCAGACCGCCGCCTTGCTGTTGGAGAAGACCACGGTCATCCAGCGGCCGGGTTTGAGCACGCGGTAGTACTCCGCGAAGCACCGCTGCATCAGGTGTTGGTATTCCGGAAGCGCCTTTTTCTTGAACTTGTCGACGATGGCTTCCGGCCTCGCGTCTGTCGTGACATGGTGCCAAGACTCAACGAGGAAGTTCAAATCGGCATAAAAAATGTTCTCGCCGAATGGTGGATCAGTGAACACATAGTCAATAGAACTTGAGGGCAACGGAATACCAGCGGCAGTTCCAGTATTGATCGCCGCATATCCGCTTGCGGTCTTGTAATCGCGAAAGGCCTTCCCAAGGCGATCTAACTTCAGACCCAAGTTGTATTGAGGGCTGCACTCCGCATGTTGGGAGCCGACATAGTAGACGCCGGTCAGTTGGCGGTTTACTTGCGATCCGCCAGGTCTACCTTGCTGAATTGGCTGATAACGATTCAGAACCGACAACCCCCAAATCGCCTGTTCGACAAAGAACAGGAGCATCTCCCGAATTCTGAAATCCGACTGATCCTTCGCCTTTCGCCATAGCAGCGCCATCGCCTGAGCGGCTCGCGGCAGGAAGAAGTGGTGGATATTCGTGAAGCCCTTCGGGGCGATTCGCGACCCGTGATACATCTGCTCAATTGGAAATCGGGCTGTCGGCAAATCCGTGGGCAGCGGGAGTGCTTCGATCTTCGCCAGAACTGCCAAGTCGTTTTCATCGGGCGGTTTCTCTCGGCGCGTTCCGCCTGCGACGAAAGAGATGAGTGCCGGACGGAACTTGACTCGCTGCCACGCTTCACCGGAGGCCGGATCAACGCGGGATTCCAAAACTCGGTCAAGCTTGTCCTTGTTTAGGTCTGCCCCGCAATGCGGGCACGGGAATGTATCCTTCACCCGCTTACTATCGCCATCGAGCGCTTCTTCGAGGAAGTTCACCTCGCCTGCACAGTGAGGGCACGTGAATACTTCGCTCCAGACCGTGTATTCGATCCTGCCCTTGGTCTTGCCGTCCGTATGGGTTGTCTCATACATCCAGCCAATTTCCTGCTCGACTTCCTTGAGGAGTTGCTTGCCCGCCTTGGCAAAGGCCTCCACGTCGAACGGTAGGTTGTAGTTGGCGGCGATGAAGGTCGCGGCTGGCGATAGATCGTTGAGAATGACGCGCCGAGCTCCCCACTTCGGCGCGGCTTTCCCTTGCTTCTTCCATTCGGTTTCCAGTTCGTATCGATAGGCTGATGGAGCCGCTCCGCACCACTGGGCAGCGACACCGGTCATGCCCGAGCCAGCAAAGCCGTCGAGCACGATGTCACCCGGCTCGGTGTAGTGCAGGATGGACGGCACGATGGCCAGATGGGGCACCTTGGTGCAGCCCTTTTAAGGTGCCGTCAACATTGTGTAATATATAAGTAATTTCAATATTATACACGCATCCGATCGACCATGTTTAGTGAGATCCTGCAGAAATTTGCCGAGACGAGTCCCGCCACGGT
>JBASIS010000271.1:0-3570 GCA_049654905.1 Chromatiaceae bacterium | reverse complement strand
TCGAGCGCGGCACAGGTTTATTGCGCCTCTGGCCGATTACTGCTGCGGCAAATTTGCAATAATCAAACGCCCTATAAATTAGCAGTCAGTTAAATTTATGGGATAAATTAGTTCCTAGACAGTCTCTCAGGAGATCGAGCCGGGAATCGTCGTTAAGGATGTTTGCCGGTACGTTGATGATCTCCGCATTGTCTTGCGGGTCACGGGAAACAATATGCTCTCAGACATCGAGCACCTTTCAACAATCTGGCTTCAGGGTTTGCTTGATGAGCACGCCCAGGGTTTGCAGGCCTCTGCGGAGAAGACCAAGGCCGCGACCTTCGGAGGGGACGAACGACCTTTGGTGCGGCAGAGCCGGAAGATGGCGCGCATTCAGGGCGCGATCTCCGGCGGCTTCGATGCAATTGGCGGTGAAGACATCCTTAATGCTGTCCAAGGACTGATTCAGTCTCAGCTGCGCTATTCGGCACAGCGAATCGATGGACAAAGCTGGGCATTCGCACCCGTCACAGACGTACGTGACGCCACAGTTGAGCGTTTCGCCGCGGTGCGGTTCAGAAGCACCTATCGTTCCCTGAGACCGCTCCTGGCGGACCGCGTAGATCCGGACACGTCAGTCGAGGGGTACGCGGACAAGGACGCGGCAAGTCGCTCCGGTGTAGCTCGCACTCAGAGCGAGCTTGATGATGAAGCCAGATCGTTCGCCTTTGGCCTCATCGAAAGGTGGGTCGAAGACCCCTCGAATGTGCGCCTGCTTCGAATCGGGTTGGACCTTTGGCCAGCAGAGGATGTTCTTCAAAGTGTGCTCGCCCTGTTACGACCATTAACCGGTAGAGGAGGACCTCGAGGGGCGCCGCGACGGGTGGCGTGGTACTGCCTCTCGGAAGTTTTGCGGGCTGGCGCCACTGAGACCGGTTTCGTTGAAAATGGCGAGCCTCTGCCAAGAGGTATCGACATCGATGCCTATCGAAAGCTCCTGCGGCGGGAGGCGGTGCGCCTTGCGGAGTTACCCGCAGCGGCACTGCCTTGGTATCTCAGGCAGCAGGCACTCTTGTATCTTGCGGCAAACGACCCCACGGATGCACCAGTCCAACGGGGAGGAACCAACCCAGAGACAAAATATTACCGCGAGTTGATCCGCTTCCTCAGAAACGAGGGCGACCGAATTAAGGGAGCGGACTTTTCTACGCTAGCCGTCTTGGCGCGTCGATCGTTTCGCGGACGAGAAGCAGCGATTGAGCTGGTGCGCGATGGCGTCACATCCAGCCGGCTCGAGCAGATCGGCGAGCGGGATCCGTCCTTTGCATTGGAGATACTTGAATCGCGGCCCGACCTTGCTTCCAGCGTCACCCCGCGCTTGCGTGATGATCTTTGCTTGCGGCTGCGTGCTGGGCCCGAGTCAGGGATGTCGCTCGCCGAAATAGTTCTTCAAGGCACGCCCAACGGTTCGCTACGGAACGAGCTCGCCGTGCTTCGCTTCGCCTCAAAGTTTCTGAAGGCATTGCCCGAGGCGGCAATGGATGACGTCATCACCCCTGAAGACATCCGCATAAGGGCTCAGGATTCTGCGCAGGGACTATCCGAGGAAGACACGGTCTCTGTCACGCCAAGCCGAGTAACGCCCGCAGGGTCCATGTACCGCCCACCCCCGTGGTGCGCTGCCGAGGACCGTTGGCGATTTCAGCTTGGATATCTTCTTCGATTCATTCTGACAGCGCGCCAAGACTTCACAAAGGTTGTGCGGCCGCCCAGTTGGAAGGAGGCTGCGACGACGTACCGAGCAGCGGAGAGCCATTGGTATCAAAGGCTCTACGGTCTCTTCAACGGGCACTCAGCGTTTGGCGATGACTGGCTGCCGATCTCGGACTGGATTGAGCAGTTGCTTTTCTCGTTGCTTCGATGGCCAGGGTGTCGAACTTCAGAAATGGACAGAAAGACCGAAGGCGGCGTTCTCGCGTTGCTCGCCCTTATTGAAGAGCGCCAATCGAAACTCGATCGGATGCAAGGTGGTTCAAGCGGTGTTCTCCTTCTGCCGTTCAATACCTCGCGGCCTGACGGGACGACGAAGGCGCGACCGCTGCGGGCTTGTGTGGTGCAGACCGTTACGCCGACCTCCAGCGACATCATCACCGCTGCGGGGGTTGACGATCTCAGTTTGTCCGGTCGGGGCATTCGCAAGACGCACCGTAATCACTTGTCTGCCGCCCTGGCAGCGATCGAGCGAATGCTCGATCTGCGTGAGACGCACATGGGCCTCGATGGTCGCCTGGACTGGCTGATTCTGCCGGAACTTGCCGTGCATCCACTTGACGTGAAGACACACCTCATTCCGTTTGCCCGCAAGCACAGGGCCATCATCTTGGCGGGACTGACTTACCAAGAATTGTTCGCTGGTCAGCCGCTGGTCAATTCCGCCCTCTGGATAATGCCGACCTGGTCGGCAGCTCACGGGTTGCAGACTCTCATTCGACGGCAGGGAAAGCATCACCTCGCCGCAGAAGAGACGAAGCTGAACAATACGAAAGTTGTCGTGCAAGGATGGCGCCCTTGCCAGTGGCTGGTGGGCTACGATTGGTCGAGTATGTTCGCCGATCCACCGCTGTGGCTTACCGCGGCCGTCTGCTACGACGCGACAGATCTGTCGTTAGCCGCAGACCTTCGTCACCACTCTGATGTATTCGCGATCCCAGCGCTGAACAAGGACGTGGGCACGTTCGATCAAATGGCATTGGCGCTGCACTACCACATGTTTCAATATGTCGTTATTGCGAACAACGGCGAGTATGGTGGCAGTAACGCTTACCGTCCCTGGGGCGAGGCGTACCAACGGCAGGTGTTCCACCTTCATGGACAACCACAAGCTTCGGTGGCGTTCTTCGAGATTGAAGATATCGGCAATGTGATCGCGCGCAAGATCAAAGAGCTTGATTCGGAAACGCATTGGAAATCTCTTCCGGCAGGTGTGGGCGCAAGAACTCCTGGGGCCGAGTCGTAAAACAACGCGGCTCTTGCGGCCACGGCTCGCCAGCGGCCACACGACATACAAGCACATATGAGCTACCCGTTGAAACACATCTCCATCCGAATCCCTTGCGGTCGTTGTCAAGGAAGATGTGGCACAAATCGGGTCGCGTTAAGGGTGTCGTTGTTCTCCTGGCGAGCAGGGTCGCCCCCTTCATGGAGCTGCCATAATCGGCAGGCAGGACCAGTGTCTCGTGCGTTATCCCTTCCCGTTGGTAGGCCCGGGTCAGCACCGGGCGGCCTGCTCGGCCCGTTCGGTGGCACAGATCTCCCAGCCGACGATCTTGCGGCTGAGGACATCCAGGAACAGCGAGCATGCCCCGGTTGATAGTGGTCAAGAAACTTGCCAGTCAGGTCGTCGACTAACTCACGGAAATAGCATTCTTCCCAGCCATACTCACGCTGATAAGAGTCGATGGCATATTTCGATACCCCATCACGAAAACCGCCATAGAGGCATTTTTGACAATCCCGCAAACGTCGCCAATACTTGATTGTAGGGCGTTGTTGGGACTTGCGAAATGGCTGGATCACCGGCATGACGCGCAA
>JBASIS010000270.1:0-3879 GCA_049654905.1 Chromatiaceae bacterium | reverse complement strand
CTCAAGGTCCGCGACGGTCAGCCCCCCTTCACCTGGTTTGCCAACGGCGCCCCCATCGCCCGGGAGCCCTACGCCCGTGCTACCCACTGGCGCCCCGCCGGCCCTGGCTTCGTCAGCCTCGCCGTCGTGGATGCCGAGGGCCGCTCCAGCCGGGTCCGGGTCTTCCTGGAGCCCGGGCCCTGAGTGCAATCGCCGGTCCGCCGTGTCAAACTGACCTCATCCGCGGCGCCTGACCCGCCCTGCCTCAGCCACCTGACCCCCAATCCCCGAGCCTTGATGTCCGCCTCCCCACCTGCCCCCGATCGCCTCATCAGCCCCGACTCGGCCCCGGAAGACAAGGCGCTGGACCGGGCCATCCGCCCGCGCAAGCTGGCGGATTACGTTGGCCAGCCGGCGGTGCGCGAGCAGATGGAGATTTTCATCGGCGCCGCCCGCCAGCGCCGCGAGACCCTGGATCACGTCCTCATCTTCGGCCCCCCCGGCCTGGGCAAGACCACCCTGGCCCACATCATCGCCCATGAAATGGCGGTGGGCCTGCGCCAGACCTCGGGCCCGGTGCTGGAGAAGCCCGGCGACCTGGCCGCCCTCCTCACCAATCTGGAGCCGGGGGATGTCCTCTTCGTGGACGAGATCCACCGCCTGAGCCCGGTCATGGAGGAGGTCCTCTACCCGGCGATGGAGGACTACCAACTCGACATCATGATCGGCGATGGCCCAGCGGCGCGCTCCATCAAGCTCGATCTGCCGCCCTTCACCCTGGTGGGCGCCACGACGCGCGCCGGCCTCCTGACCTCGCCTTTGCGGGATCGGTTTGGCATTGTCCAGCGTCTGGAGTTTTATTCGGCGGAAGACCTGGCCCACATCGTCGCTCGCTCCGCCCTCATCCTCGGCATCGAGACCGAGGCGGCCGGCGCCGCCGAGATCGCCCGCCGCTCCCGGGGCACGCCGCGTATCGCCAATCGTCTGCTAAGGCGGGTGCGGGACTTCGCCCAGGTCAAGGCCAACGGTCGCATCACCGCCGCGGTGGCGGATGGCGCCCTCTCCATGCTGAAGGTGGACGCCCTCGGCTTTGACCACATGGACCGCCGCCTGCTGGCGGCCGTCATCGAGAAGTTCGATGGCGGCCCCGTCGGTGTCGAGAGTCTGGCCGCTGCCATCGGCGAGGAACGCGGCACCATCGAGGATGTCCTGGAACCCTTCCTCATCCAGCAGGGCTATCTGATGCGCACCCCACGCGGCCGCATGGCGACCCAAACCGCCTACCTGCATCTGGGTATCCGCCCGCCGCGCCCCGCCGAGATCCAGGCCGGTCCCCCCGGGGACTTGTTTGGCGAGGTCTGAGCTGGCTTACTGATTCCCCAGGCCGTCTTGATCGCGGCCTTGGTCAAGCGACCCTCCCTCGCCCCCCCTTTTTTCTTGTCGTCCGGAAATCAGCAGCTACCTGGGCCTTCAAAACAGCGGGAAGGGATAGGTGTCGCCAAAGGGGTTTGCCGACTGGGCGCGGCCCTCGCGCTTGATGAGCACCGGATCACCGACCTGGACGCGGCTGAAGAGGAGTTTGGCGTCCTCGTATTTCAGCCGCACGCAGCCGTGGGAGTCGGCATGGCCCGGCAGCCAGCCCTCATGGATGAAATAAGGGCCATGAAATTGCAGGGAATAGGGCATGGGGGTGTTCTGGTCGAAGTAATTGGTGTACTTGCCAGAGCGTTTGTCCTCGTCCTTGGACAGGACACGAAAGCTCCCCGCGGGTGTCGGGTGCTCGGACGAACCGGAGGAGATGGAGCCGCTGGCGAAAATCCGGTCATCCTCGCGGTATTCGTAGGTCTGGGAGTCGAGAAAGATGGTGATGGCACGCTGCCGGGCCGGGGGGATGGCGTAGCGCGGATCTTCCGGGGGACGAAAGCGGCGTGCCTCGGCGGTGCCTTCGCTCGGGAGGGTCTCCAGGGCCTCTTCCTGATGAGCGCAGCCGCCGCCCGCCAGGGCACTGGCCAGGAGGCTGGCGAAAACAAGGTGGTGTTGCGGCATTGATCCTCTCCCAATCCTTCCCCAAGCATGATCCAGGATTTTGTCGGATGCAACCAACCAGGCGCGCTCATCCTGGCGGGTCTGCCAAGGGCTGGCGGTTGAGTTAGCAGGGCATAGGCCAAGCCAAAGGCCTGGGGGCCTCACTTGCGCTTGAAGCCTGTCATGACCCGATGGCGCGGGGCAGATATAATTCACCGATTCTCTCTCCCGGTCGCTTCTCCCATGTCCGCATCCCCCCAGCTCGAACTCGTCTGCCCCGCCGGCAGTCTGCCAGCCTTGAAAACCGCTATCGACAATGGCGCCGACACCGTTTACCTCGGCTTCAAGGACGCCACCAACGCCCGCAACTTCACCGGCCTGAATTTCGACCCCCCGCGCCTGCGGGAAGGCCTTAGCTACGCTCATGCCCGGGGTCGCAAGGTGCTGCTGGCCCTCAACACCTATCCCCAGGCCGGCAATTGGCCGAGCTGGACGGCGGCGGTGGATCGTGCGGCGGAATTTGGGGTCGATGCCGTCATCCTCGCCGATCCCGGCCTCATGGACTACGCGGCCAAACGGCATCCGGGGTTGAGGTTGCATCTCTCGGTCCAGGGCTCGGCGACCAGCTACGAGGCGATCAACTATTATCACGAGCGTTTTGGCATTCAGCGCGCCGTCCTGCCGCGGGTCCTGTCGCTGGCGCAGGTGGAGAGCGTCATCGCCCGCACCCCGGTGGAGATCGAGGTCTTCGGCTTCGGCGGCCTCTGCGTTATGGTGGAGGGGCGCTGTGCCCTCTCCGCCTACGCCACCGGCGAGTCGCCCAACTGCCAGGGTGCCTGCTCCCCGGGCCGCTGGGTACGCTGGGAGGAGACGTCCCAGGGCATGGAGACCCGCCTCAATGGCATCCTCATCGACCGCTTCGCCGAGGGGGAGCGCACCGGCTACCCGACCCTCTGCAAAGGCCGCTTCGAGGTGGAGGGCGAGACCTATTACGCCATCGAGGAACCCGCCAGCCTCAACACCCTGGAATTGCTGCCCGAACTGGCGCGCGTGGGTATTCGCGCCATCAAGATCGAGGGTCGCCAGCGCAGCCCCGCCTATGTCGCCCAGGTCACCCGGGTGTGGCGAGCGGCCATCGACGCCGTCATGGCCGCCCCGGAGCGCTTCCAGGTGGCCCCGGCCTGGATGGCCGAACTCAACAAGGTCTCCGAGGGCCAGAGCCATACCCTCGGTGCCTATCACCGGCCATGGAAATGACCCCGTCTCCCCCGGAGCCTCGCCCGATGAAACTTGCCCTCGGTCCTCTGCTCTATTACTGGCCCCGCCAGGAGGTCCTGGATTTTTACGCCGGGATCGCCGCCAGCCCGGTGGACGCTGTCTATCTGGGCGAGACCGTCTGCTCGCGCCGCCATGAACTGCGCCTGGACGACTGGCTTGAGGTTGGCCGTCAACTCGCGGCGGCGGGCAAGGAGGTGATGCTGGCCTCCCAGAGCCTGATCGAGTCCGAGTCCGATCTTAAGACGCTGCGCCAGATCGTCGGCCAGGATGAATTTCGGGTCGAGGCCAACGACATGGGCGCCGTGCGCCTGCTGGCGGAGGCTGGGGTGACGAACTGGGTCGCCGGGCCGACCCTCAATATCTTCAACCCCCGGACCCTGGAACTGCTGATCGCGAGCGGCGCCAGCCGCTGGGTGGTCGCCCCCGAAATCCCCGGGGCCGAACTGGCCGCGATCCGCGCCGGCCTGGTCCTACCCATCGAGACCGAGGTTTATGCCTACGGCCGCCTGCCGCTGGCCTTCTCCGCGCGCTGCTTCACCGCCCGCCATTTCAACCTGCAAAAGGATGCCTGCGAATTCCGCTGCCTCTCCATCATGG
>JBASIS010000269.1:0-15972 GCA_049654905.1 Chromatiaceae bacterium | reverse complement strand
CTCCAGCCTGGCCAGGTCGAAGCCATGCAGGGGTTGGCCGAGTTCCAGGAGCACATAGTTGGTGACGTCCACCACGGGGCTGATGGCGCGCAGGCCCGAACGGCGGAGGCGCTCGCGCATCCAGAGGGGCGTCTCGGCGCTTGGGTTGATGGCGCGGATGACGCGGCAGGCGTAGCGCGGGCAGGCCTCCGGGGCCAGGAGTTCCACCGGGAAGCGATCCTCGCGGCTGGGCGGGACCGCGGGGATGGGGGGGACGCACACCGGGCAACGGTTGATGACGCCCACCTCGCGCGCCACGCCGGCGAGGCTCAGGCAGTCGCTGCGGTCCGGGGTCAGGTCCAGCTCGATGCAGGTGTCGTCGAGGGTCAGCCAGGCGCGGAAGTCGGCGCCGATGGGGGCATCGTCGGGCAGGGGGAGTATGCCATCCGAGGTCTCCGCCAGGCCTAATTCCGCCGCGGAGCAGATCATGCCGTGGGATTCGATGCCGCGCAGCTTGGCGCGCTTGATCTTGAGTCCCCCGGGGAGGACGGCGCCCAGGGTGGCCACCGGGACCCGCTGCCCGACGGCGACATTGGGAGCACCGCAGATGATTTGCTGCGGCTCGCCCTGGCCAAGGTCAACGCGGCAGACGCGGAGCTTGGCGGCGTCCGGGTGGGGCTCGACCGACTGGACCCGCCCGATGCGTACGCCGGTAAAGGCGGGCGCCGCGGGGATCAGGGCGTCCACCTCCAGGCCGGCCATGCTCAATTGATCCGCGAGGGTGGCGGTGTCCACGGCGGGATTCACCCACTCACGCAACCAGGCTTCACTGAATCTCATCTGTTCCTACCTGGCGGGCGACCCAGGGTGCCAGCCCGCATCCAAATAAAAGGAATGTTGTCCCGCGTCGGGTCACGCAAACTGCCGGAGAAACCGCAGGTCATTCTCGAAATAGAGGCGGATATCGTTGATGCCGTACCGCAACATGGCCAGGCGCTCGACGCCCATGCCAAAGGCGTAGCCGAGATAGCGTTCCGAGTCTATGCCGACGTGGCGGAAAACCTCCGGATACACCATGCCGCAGCCCAGCACCTCCAGCCAGCCGCTCTGCTTGCAGACCCGGCAGCCGGCGCCGTTGCACATGACGCACTGGATATCCACCTCCGCCGAGGGCTCGGTGAAGGGGAAATAGGAGGGGCGGAAGCGTAACTCCAGGTCGCGCTCGAAGAAGTTGGTGAGGAAGTCGTAGAGCACCCCCTTAAGGTCGGCGAAGCTGACTTCCTCGTCCACCAGCAACCCCTCCACCTGATGAAACATGGGGGTGTGGGTCAGGTCCGAGTCGCAGCGATAGACGCGCCCGGGGGCGATGATCTTGAGTGGGGGCCCCTGGTTCTCCATGACCCGGATCTGCACCGGCGAGGTGTGGGTGCGCAACAGCCGGTGGTGGTCGAAATAGAAGGTGTCGTGCATGGCCCGCGCCGGGTGATGGGCGGGGATATTGAGGGCCTCGAAGTTGTGGTAGTCGTCCTCCACCTCCGGGCCTTCCGCGACCTCGAAGCCGGCATTGGCAAAAAGGCGCTCGATGCGCCGCAGGGCGCGGGTGACGGGATGCAGGCCACCCGGCCGTTGCCCCCGGCCCGGCAGGCTGACGTCGATGCGTTCGCCGGCCAGCCGCAACCCTAGGGCTACTTGTTCCAGGATACCCCTGCGGGCATCGATGGCCTCCTGGACCTGGACCTTGGCCTGATTGATGGCCTGGCCCGCGCTGGGGCGCTGTTCCGGTGGCAGCCGGCCGAGTTGCTTGAGTTGGGCGGTCAGCAGGCCGGCCTTGCCCAGGTAATGCACCCGAACCCGATCCAGGGCGGGCAAGTCGGCGGCCGCGGCGATCTCGCCCAGGGCCTCCGCTTGAAGCGGCTCAATGCCGAGCCTGATGTCTTCGCTCATGGTTGTTGCCCGGAATGCTGACCCCTGGGGGGAAGTCTGAACTGGAATAAAAAAGGGGAAAGACCCTGGCCTTTCCCCTCCCGAGCGGCTTAGCGCCCTACGCCTGGCGGGGGGGCAAGCCACCCCAGTTACGCACGCCCTTGGCTGGGCCAAGGGCGCGGTCAGGCGGCGGCGGGCGGCAAGGCGTCCTTGGCCTGAGCGGCCAGGGCGGCGAAGGCCTCGCTGTCGTGATAGGCGATGTCGGCCAGGACCTTGCGGTCGAGTTCGACGCCCGCCAGCTTCAAGCCATTGATGAGTCGGCTGTAGGACAGGCCACACTCGCGCGCGGCGGCGTTGATGCGGGCGATCCAGAGGGCGCGGAACATACGCTTCTTCTGGCGACGGTCACGATAGGCGTACTGGCCGGCCTTGATAACGGCCTGCTTGGCAACGCGAAAGACTTTGCTGCGGGCACCGTAATACCCTTTAGCTTCGTCCAGGATCTTCTTGTGGCGTGCATGCGCGATGACGCCGCGTTTTACGCGTGGCATGGAATGCTTCTCCGGAAATCATTCAAATCATATTAGGACTGTCGATGGCTCGCTAAACCCAGGAGGGTTCGGGAGGGCTCAACAGTAGGGCATCATCCTCATGGCCATCTTCATGTCGGCCTGGTGGAGCATGGCGGGATCGCGCAGGTGGCGCTTCCGCTTGGTCGGCTTCTTGGTGAGGATGTGCCGCCGGTGGGAGGCATTCCGCTTGATTTTTCCGGAACCGGTAAACGAAAAACGCTTGGCGGCCCCGCGATTGGTTTTGATCTTGGGCATTTTTCAACACTCCGCTATTGATCATTGCTGATGGCGGCGATCGGCATCGGAAATGCCCCGGGCCATCCACCTGACGGCCCGCGGGCATCCCCGATTGCGAGGGTCCCGACATCGGGACCCGCCTTGCCGCTATTTTTTCTTGGGGCCCAGTACCATCACCATCTGGCGTCCTTCCATCTGGGGTTGTTGCTCGATGATACTGATGCTGCCCAGGTCTTTTTCCACGCGCTGGAGCAATTCGAGCCCCAGATCGCGGTGGGCGTGTTCACGCCCGCGGAAACGCATCGTGACCTTGGCCTTGTCCCCTTCGTTGAGGAAACGTGTCAGGTTGCGCAGTTTGACCTGATAGTCTCCTTCCTCCGTCCCTGGACGAAATTTGATTTCCTTGATTTCGACCTGCTTCTGATTCTTTCTCGCCTCGGCCCGCTTCTTCTTCTGGTCGAAGAGGAAGCGCCCAAAGTCCATGAGGCGGCAGACCGGCGGTTCCACGTTGGGAACGATCTCGACCAAGTCCAGACCTTCTTCCGCCGCCCGGTCCAAGGCCTCGCGAGTCCTTAGAATACCAACCTGTTGACCTTCCGCGTCAATGAGTCGTACCTCGGGTACGTTGATTTCCTTGTTAACGCGGTTTCTCTTTGGCGCAGCTATCGCAGGTTCCTCCAGTCAGGGAAAAAAACAGCCGGCGAAACCTAAGGCCCTGAACTGGCAGGGCCAGGTGTCCGCCGGCCTTGATTAAATTTTTTGGACCACTTCCTCGCCGAGACGGGCGATAACCTCGTCCAGGCTCAGGGTACCCAGGTCCTGACCCTTGCGGTTGCGTACCGAAAGGGTGCGAGTCTCGACCTCGCGATCGCCTGCTACCAGCAGGTACGGCACCCTTTGCAGGGTGTGCTCGCGGATTTTAAAGCCGATCTTCTCGTTTCTCAAGTCCAGATGGGTCCGGAAGCCCTTATCCGTCAAAGTGCTAGCTACTTCCCGTGCCCAGTCCGCCTGGCGGTCGGTGATATTGAGTACCACGGCCTGCAAGGGCGACAGCCAGAGGGGCAAGGCGCCGGAGTAGTGTTCGATCAGAATGCCGATGAATCGCTCCAGGGAACCCAGTACCGCGCGGTGCAGCATGACCGGGGTCTGGCGGCTGTTATCAACGGCGATGTAATGGGCACCCAGGCGCTCCGGCATGGAGAAGTCGAGCTGGATGGTACCAAGTTGCCAGACCCGTTGCAGGCAGTCCCGCAGGGAGAATTCGATTTTGGGGCCGTAGAAGGCGCCTTCGCCAGGCTGCAGGTCGAAGGCCAGGCCCTTCTTGAGAAGGGCATTTTCCAGGGCCTGCTCCGCCTTGTCCCAGGTGGCGTCGGAACCCACGCGCTTGGGCGGGCGCGTGGAAAACTTCACCAGCACCTCGTCGAAGCCGAAATCCCGGTAGATGCCGTAGAGCAGGTCGATGAAGTCCAGGACCTCGGAGAGGATCTGGTCCTCGGTGCAAAAGATGTGGGCGTCATCCTGGACGAAGTTACGCACCCGCATCAGGCCGTGCAGGGTCCCGGAGGGCTCGTTGCGGTGGCAGGAGCCAAATTCCGCCAGGCGCAGGGGCAAGTCGCGGTAGCTCTTGAGCCCGTGATTGAAAATCTGGATGTGGGCCGGGCAGTTCATCGGCTTGATGGCGAAGACCCGCTCCTCGGCCTCGGTGACGAACATATCGGCGCGAAACTTTTCCCAGTGGCCAGACCGCTCCCAGAGGCTGCGATCGATGATCTGAGGGGTATGCACCTCGAGATAACCATGCATCCGGAGTTTGGACCGGATGTAGTCCTCCAGGATCAGGTAGATGGTCCAACCCTTGTCATGCCAGAAGACCATGCCCGGCGCCTCTTCCTGGGTATGGAAGAGATCCAGGGCCTTGCCAAGCTTGCGATGGTCGCGCTTCTCCGCCTCAGCCAGGCGCGTGAGGTAATCCTTGAGTTCCTTGCGGTCACGCCAGGCGGTGCCATAGATGCGCTGCAACATAGGCTGGCTGGAATCGCCCCGCCAGTAGGCGCCGGCCACCTTCATCAGCTTGAAGCCATTGCCGAGTTTGCCCGTGCTGGGCAGATGCGGGCCGCGGCAGACATCAAACCAGTCGCCCTGGCGATAAATGGTGACCTCTTCCCCCTCGGGGATGATGTTCTCGATGATCTGAACCTTGAAATCCTCGCCGATGCCGGCAAAGAGGGTCTTGGCGTCCTCGCGGTCCCAGACCTCGCGCTCCAGGGGCAGGTCGCGGGCGACGATCTCGTGCATGCGCTGCTCGATCGCCCCCAGGTCTTCCGGGGTGAAGGGCTCCGCGCGGGCAAAGTCGTAATAGAAGCCGTTGTCGATGGCGGGGCCTATGGTCACCTGGGTACCGGGATAGAGTTCCTGGACGGCCTGGGCCATGACATGGGCGGCGTCATGACGCAGCAGTTCCAAGGCCTCCTCGTCCCGGGCGGTGACGATGGCCAGACTGGCGTCCTGAGCGATGAGATACGAGGTGTCGACGAGGCGGCCATCGACCCGGCCGGCAAGGGCGGCACGGGCCAGGCCCTGGCCTATGCTGGCCCCGACCTGGGCCACAGTCAAAGGGGCGTCGAAAGACTTAACGGAACCGTCGGGGAGGGTGATCCGGGGCATGGGCACTCTGCCTGCTCAGTGGTGATCGGTACGAGGGATCACGTGATTCAGCTCATGGCCAACTACATGACGCCGGCCGCCGAAAAACATCAAGTTACCCGCCAACGTCTACGGCCCCGGATGGGGCTAGTCGCTGAACGGGCAGCCTAGGAATTGGTAGGCGCGATTGGGCTCGAACCAACGACCCCCACCATGTCAAGGTGGTGCTCTAACCAACTGAGCTACGCGCCTGTCGTCTGAGGGGCGGGATGATACAGAGCCCTGGGGGAGGGCGCAAGGACCAATTTGGGGCGGGGCGGCGCCTGACCCTGGCGTGACGCCGGCAAGTCAAGCCGGGACTCCTTATAATGGGCGCTCTACCGCGCCACCACCAAAGGCTCATCCATAATGACAAGTATCCGCCAAGAAGACCTGATCGCCAGCATCGCCGACGCCCTCCAGTTTATCTCTTACTACCACCCCCTGGACTATATTCACGCCCTGGGCGCGGCTTACGAACGGGAGGAATCTCCCGCGGCCCGCGACGCCATGGCCCAGATCCTCTATAACTCGCGGCTCTGCGCCGAGGGCCACCGGCCCATTTGCCAGGATACCGGCATGGTGGTCGTCTTCCTGGAAGTGGGCATGGCGGTGCGCTGGGAGGCCACCCTGGGTCTCCAGGAAATGGTGGACGAGGGGGTGCGTCGTGCCTACCTGCATCCGGATAACCGGCTGCGGGCCTCCATGGTCGCGCCGCCCTACGGCGAGCGGCGCAATACCCGCGATAACACCCCGGCGGTGGTCCATGTCAGCCTGGTGCCGGGGGACAAGGTCCACGTCAAGCTGGCGGCCAAAGGCGGCGGTTCGGAGAACAAATCCAAGTTCGCCATCCTCAACCCCAGCGACAGCCTGGTCGATTGGGTGCTGCGCACCGTCCCCCTCATGGGAGCGGGCTGGTGTCCGCCGGGCATGCTGGGCATCGGCATTGGCGGCTCGGCCGAAAAGGCCATGCTGCTGGCCAAGGAGGCCCTGATGGAGGAGATCGATATCCATGAACTCAAGGCCCATGGCCCGCGTAACGCCCTGGAAGCGCTGCGCCTGGAGCTCTACGAAAAGGTCAATGCCCTCGGCATCGGCGCTCAGGGCCTGGGCGGTCTGACCACGGTCCTCGACGTTAAGATCAAGGACTATCCAACCCATGCCGCCTCCCTGCCAGTGGCCATGATCCCCAACTGCGCCGCCACCCGCCACATCGAGTTCACCCTGGACGGCGGCGGTCCGGCCGAGTTGATCCCGCCGCGCCTGGAGGACTGGCCGGATGTCGTCTGGCAGGCGGATGCCAAGGCCATCCGCGTCAACCTGGACGAAATGACCCATGAGACGATCGCCCAATGGCAACCCGGCGACCGCTTGCTGCTCAGCGGCAAGCTGCTGACCGGCCGCGACGCCGCCCACCAGCGCCTGACGGAGTTGCTCAGCCGGGGCGAAGCGCTGCCGAAGGGCGTGGATCTCACCAATCGCTTTATTTACTACGTCGGGCCCGTCGATCCCGTCCGGGACGAGGTGGTCGGCCCCGCCGGCCCCACTACCGCCACCCGCATGGATAAATTCACCGAGCAGATGCTGGCCCAAACCGGTCTCATCGGCATGGTGGGCAAGGCCGAGCGCGGTCCGGTCGCTATCGAGGCCATCAAGCGGCATGGCGCTGTCTATCTCATGGCCGTCGGCGGCGCGGCCTATCTGGTCGCCAAGGCCATTAAGGGTTCGCGCCTGGTGGCCTTTGAGGACCTGGGGATGGAAGCCATCCGCGAGTTCGATGTGGTCGATATGCCGGTCACCGTCGCCGTGGATAGCCGTGGTGGCTCGGTGCATCAGACCGGCCCCGCCGAATGGCAGGCACGGATCGGCAAGATACCGGTCGTGGTTGGCGGCTAGCAGGGACCCAGGCTGGCTGGGGATGGCGTTTGACAGGCCGTTCCCTGACGGCCAGCCTCGACTCCAGCTAAAGGCGGTCCGAATAGGGTCGTTGCGATGAGCGAAACAATACTGAGCCTCAGCGAATTCAAGGCCGATGCCAGCCGCCTGTTGGACAAGATCCGTGGGGAGCCGACCAGGCTGGTGCTGACCCAGAACGGGCGTGCACGTGCCGTGGTCGAGGACTACGAGCAGCACCAGGAACGGCAGCGGGCCCTGGTGATGCTGAAGCTGATGGTGCAGGGCGAGGGCGACGTCGCGGCTGGCCGGGTTGTGCCGCAGGAGCAGGTGTTCGCCGACCTGCGACGTCGGTTGGCCGGAGGCGAACCGGCCGATGATTGAGCGACGGGTGCTGTGGACCCGGACCGCGCGGCGCGATCTCGAAGCCATCGTCGCCTACATCGCCGCGGACAGCATCTAGAACGCCTTGTCGGTAGTCGATCGGTTGCAGGAGCGGGCTGAGTTGCTGACGACTGCCGCCGAACGCGGTCGCCTGGTACCAGAGCTGAGGTCCTCCGTTTGCATCAATATTGGGGGCTCGTTGAGCGCCCATGGCCCATCGTTTTCCGCATAGAGCCCGACAGCGTCCTGGTACTCGCCGTACTTGACAGGCGCCGGGAACTCGCATCCCTGCTGTTGGACCGTTTGGTGAGGAGCTGAGGCTGGCGTGCGCGGGATACAGTGAGCCGCCCGAATCGCAGCATGCGGCCCGGACAAGGGCCCGAGGCTCTGGGTTCATGGGTCAGTTCCCGGTCAAGAGCGGCCAGTCCGTTCCGATTCGGGTGTGACTGCAACGGGACGGTAAGCAGCCAGTCGACCGTGCGCGAAGCATTTGACCCTGGCCCCTTTGGCGCCTCGGCGTCGGGAAGGGGGCATACGGTTAATTGTCAGGCCCATGATGGCTTGAAATGCAGGCAAAGGTCGAGCTGAAAAAATGCGCGAGGGCGGCGGACTAGTTCTAAACTGCCCCTTTGTTTGACCGGGTGGGGGGAGCGATTGCAGGGGGCAGCAACACGATGAACCAGACTCAGGCACTGCAAACCTTTTTTGGCCGTAGGGGCATGACTGGTCCAGATGGCCGCCCCCTTTTTGGTTATCGCCTCGAAGGGAATGAACTCGCCAGGTTTGGTGGATTCGTGCGACAGATGCTCCAGGGGATTGCGCGAGGGGAGCGGTATCAGAACTTCGATCCGCTGTTCTGCCTGTATGCGGCTGAAACATTCCGCCGCGAGCATGCCGGGGGCCCCTGGGCTTGGGAGACGGTATTCCGTCCACTCGGCGTGACACAGCCCACCCATCCGATGATCCATCGTTGGGTCGAGCACGGGCTGCGCTGGTGGCGACGGCCGCTCATGCACGGTCATGACGGGATGCGATTGTTTCTCGTGACCGTTGCTTGCGAGGGCGGGCTGCCGCTACGCCTTCTACTACAGCAAAACGCCCGGCTTCACACCTACTTCACCGAATTATTAGAGGATTATCACCGGGCCGGGTGCCTGGGGGTGGGGGATGCCTACGCACGGGCCAAGAAGCTTTCCCATCGGCTACCCGCTACCCATCGTCAGGATGTGGTCTTTCAGCTCGGTAGCAGACTCGTCCTGGCGGCGGTGGAGTTATGGCAGGCAGTGGGCGACGTGCCGGACCCGATTGCCGCACTGGATAAGCAAATCATAGACTGGCGCCTGCGGCTACCCCTCAGCGCAGATGACGCAACGGTAAACGCCATCCTGGCTCCCCTCATGAGCCGAGTCACTGGGCTTGCCCAAGCGGCGACGGCACGCTTAAGGTGGCGAGGCCTTCTAAGAGAGACCAACCCCGGTGAGTGGGCTGTTGAGAAGGTCCTCAATCTACCTGATACGGTTGACGGTGCGATCCTACGTCACTGGATCAACTTGGGCCAGGACCAAACGCTTCCGACTCGGTTGCGGGTCCTTTTGTGCGACGGGTCCGATAGCGAGGCAGTCGCTTGGTTGACCCGCGGGCGCGGGGACGGTGATCGGGTGCTATACCGCCGTGAATGGTTACGGCGTGACGGGCTTCGCCTGTCGGGCAGCGCACTTGTTTCGCCTCATGATCTGGCGCTAGACGACGGTCAGCATCTGACTCCATTGCACGCTAGCTTGGCCGAGCCGTGGGCTGATAGTCTGCCCTGGGTCTTTATCGAAATGGCCGGCGGGCGAGTGTGGCAGAGCCAGGGGACCGCTCGAACCCGCTCCGAGATGGCCTGGGTTGTGATCCCTGCATCGCTTCGCCCGGAGGTGGAGGGGGTCGACACCTGTCGATTAGTCGGTAAAACCGTTGGCCTGGACCTTCTGGTCTATGAGGTTCGGACAGCGGCACTGTTCACCTCCTTGCTGGGGGACTGTTACCGCGTGACATGCGGTTCCTCCCACGATACCGACGAGTCATACTTTATCTTTGGAAACACACTTGCTGGGACCCTGGGGCCGCGTGTGATCTACCAGGGACTACCCGCTATCAAGGTTGAGGATACCGATGGGTCTCCCAGACCCCCCGCAGGTCAACGCCAATGGCGCCGGGTGGGTGGAACCGGACCCTGGAGGAATGATCTCGAAGGGGCAGGTCTTCTCTGGTTAAGGCAGATGGACACACAGGGCGCCGAACGCTATCGGCGGCAGGTTGCCGTTGTGCCCCGCCGGTTGCGCATCGAGCGGACAATCGCCCAGTCGGGGGGCGCCGGAAGTTATCGCTTCAGCGGCCTCGGGGGAGGACAAGCCTCCGTGCATGCCTACGGAAAAAGCGTGATCGACGCAACGGCGAGCGGGCCAGACGAGGCAACGGTCGTCTGTCCCGCGATCGCCGGTACCAATCTGCCGTTGCTTGCTGTGGAGATTTGTTGGGGAGACGGGCAGCCGGTCAATTTCAATGTTCCTTATCCCCAACGCGGGGCTGTTTTTCTGATGGGCGGCCGCGCCCTGACCCGCGATGCAGCCGTACCGGTGGATCGTTGCGGAGGTCTCCGCCTCGTCGTGATCGATCCGGCGGGCTCAGGCCGCTACGACCTGGACGGTGAGCTTATCGGTACCCGTTTCGGTTTCCGCAGCAGATTGCCACCGCTGCAGGATGGCCGCCTTGATCTCAGCCTGCATGCCTGGCAGGACCGACTATCTGCCCTGCTTGCGAGCCAAGGTGACCTAGATGCCGGAATTCGGGTTGCCGTAACCCTCAACCAACAGCGACTCGCGCAAGTTCTAGTGATGCTTTTCGACGCCACCATTGTGCCGGGTGCACAGCGGGATCGCGTGTACGTTCAGACCGATTCCCCTGACCGCCTGGATTCAGGATGGCAGGAACGGCTGGCCCTGTCCGCACTTCCGCTATGGGACCCGTCGCGGTCTGCTCGGCAGCTCGAATGCTGCCCTGATGAGCCATTCTGTTGGATCTTGCCCGAAGACCTCGACCCTGGTCCGTGGTGGGTGATCGGGCGCGAAAGGGACTGGGTTCGATTTCGTCCTCTCCTTTGGCCGGTAGCGGCCGTTGACGAGAGCGGCCTGGGGGTGGAATCGCCATTAGCGGAGGCAATCTGCGAACCCGATAAAGGGGTGCGCCAGCAGCACCTGAGCGAGGTTGTAGCGGTGCTAGGATCAAACCCTGATGGCCCCGATTGGCCACGGCTGTTCGCCTACATCGATCTCACCCGTGAATTCAGCCCAAGCGCACTGCACATCTTGCGTGAGTTGCCAGGTCACCCGCGCACCTTGGCAATGGCACTGCTCCGCGCGGGCGACGACGCGTTCGAACGTGTATGGTCCCTGGCGGAGGGGCTCCCCTTCCTGTGGTGGTTGATACCGGTGGAAGATTGGCTTGCGGCGTCTGCGGATTACCTGGCGACCGTCCAGGATGCCCTTGGCGACGCGGATGCGGATGGGGAGCTGGTCGTAGCTGTGCTCGATGGATTCCGCAACCGCGCCCAGTCCCGACATCAAGCCTTCAATCCCTTGTGCGACTGGTTACAGGAACACCTTGTGCCCTGGAAGCCGTTAGGACATAGCTTGCTGCGAGCGATCCGGGCCCAACCAGCACTGCTGAACAACCTCGTCGCTGGCACAGAGGGAGAGCTGCAGGCACGCCATGGGCCGGGCGAGACCTGGCCCATTGGGGCCGAGATATTGGACCGAGCGAAGACGATGTCGTTTTCGCAGTTCCGTTTCGGGGACCGGAGCGAGCCATTTCGTCCCGTGCGCTGCGCCCCGTTCGTCGCGGCTGATGCGGCTATCCATGGGAGCGATTTCGATGGCCGCCTGGTGCTGGAGCTGCGTCTAATTCGGATCTTCGACCAAGAGTGGTTCGACGCGGTCTATACCTTTGCGCTTGCTTTGGGGTTGGCCGCACTACCCCCTGAAGGGGATGCTTAGGGAACAACCAGGCCAGCCGTTTCAGGTCGGCACGCCGACAACGATAAGTGGATCGAAAATGGCAACGATGACACGTCTCTCCTATTCGTTATTGGCCGGTCAGCTCAGCAATCGCGCCACACGCGCCGTGCTTGGCTTGCGTGGTCTCAGAAGCGCCTCCCTGCGGGCCTATCTCGAAACATTCCTCAACCAGCAGCCAGGGGTAAAAGGTTCGTTCCTGGCGGACCCCGTTTTCGAGGCCATCTTCGGCTGGAAGCAGGCCGACCCGACGATCGAAGATCTCTCCGGCGGCCTGCTGCATCCGGATCTCGTCCGTGCGCTGCGAGACGCGCATACCCAGGGGTTGTCGGAGGATTATCGCTTCCCGTACGACCGCCGGCCTTATACCCACCAGCTCGCAGCATGGCAGACACTAAGCGAGACGGACCCGGTTCGTTCTGTGTTGGTGACGAGCGGCACCGGCTCAGGCAAGACCGAGTGCTTCCTGGTCCCTATCCTCAATGACCTCAGCCGTGAACTGGAGCGCTGCCAAGGCCACCCCCTCGTGGGGGTGCGGGCACTTTTTCTCTATCCGTTGAACGCTTTGATCAAGAGCCAGCAGGACCGTCTTGTGGCTTGGTCGGAGCCCTTCCATGGAAAGCTCCGCTTCTGTCTCTACAACGGCGACACACCAGAACAGGGCCGCCGTGTCTGGCAAAGTCAGGTGCCGGATCGCCGTACCCTGAGATCACAGCCGCCACCTATCCTCGTTACTAATGCGACTATGCTGGAGTACCTCCTGGTGCGTGGTGAGGACCGACCCATCCTTGACCAATCCCAGGGCGGCCTGCGTTGGATCGTCATCGACGAGGCCCACTCGTATATCGGCTCGCAAGCCGCAGAGCTAGCACTGCTGCTGCGTCGGGTGGTACACGCCTTTGGGGTGCGAGCGGAGCAAGTCCATTTCATCGCGACCTCGGCAACGCTGGGGGACGCCAGCGAGAAGAGCCGCCAGCACCTTACAGAGTTTTTGGCTGATGTTGCCGGTGTTTCCACGGAACGGGTGCGTGTGATCGAGGGATTCCGCGAGGTTCCTCCTTTGCACGCAGCGCCGGAAGCACAATCGCTGCACACCCTTGCCGCGCTGCGGGAACTCTCACCAGCGAACCTTTACTCAGCGTTGGCGGGCTGGCCCTCCGCGCTGGCCATGCGCCAGGCTCTGGTCGAACGGCCGCAGCGGCTGTCGGACTTAGCGCGGTTGGTTTGGGAAAAGGATGGCGCCCTGTCACGTCAACAGACTCTCCACCTACTCGACTTGTGTACAGATGCAGTCAATGACCATGGAGAGCCATTTCTCCCTCTCCGTGGGCATTTTTTTCACCGCACGTTGAGTGGCGTGTGGGCCTGCGGAAACCGGAGTTGTTCAGGGCGCATGCAGAGTGTGTTGGACAATGAGGGCTGGCCGTTTGGCGCGGTTTTCCTGGAGCGGCACATAAAGTGCTCGCACTGCGGATTCCCTGCGTATGAACTAGTGCAATGCGGAGAGTGTGGGGCAGAATACTTGTCAGCCGTTGAACGCCACGAGAGCGGCAAGGACTGGCTGGACCCAATTGATTATCGGCGGGATGAGGACGAGTTCCAACAGGAATTGGAGCCCCTTGATGCGGACAGCGGCGACACGGATGGTGAAGCGGAGTCTGTGCCGTGCGTGGTTCAATGCCGTCTGCTTTCCGGTTGCATGGATGCCCCATCCCCGCGACTCACGGCAGACGGCGGTCTGCACTGGGAAGGGGGGGATGGCGCTCTGGTGCATATCCTGGTGCCGGAGCACGACGGCTGCTGTGTCTGCGGTGAAAGGGATAATTCCGGCCGCGCCCTCTTCCGGCCAATGCGCGTGGGGGCGCCGTTCCTGCTGAATACCGCCATCCCCACCCTTTTCGAGCATCTTCCCGATTTTCGCGACGGGATGGACGCGCGCCCACGCGGTGGCCGGCGTCTAATTAGCTTCACCGACAGCCGTCAAGGCACAGCGCGTTTCGCAACGAAGCTACAGCAGGAGGCCGAACGGAACTATGTACGGAGCCTGCTCTACCACTCACTTGCAGCGGCCCATGCTCCCGTTGATCCGGCGCAGTTGGAGAAGCTTAGGCAGGACGTTGCCGCCCTTGAGGCTGCGGTCCGGCTCCACCCAGCCCTGGCAGACCTCCTTCAGCAGAAGTCCAAGGAGCTCGACCAATTGAGCACGCCGGCCCTTAACCGTATTTCCTGGACGGAGGCTGAGGAAAAGCTCCTTCAGTCTGACGACTTCCATCGTTTCCTTATGCCAAGTCTTCGGGAACTCACCTACGGCCAGCTCAATGAGCGCGGCATCGCGCGGTTGTGTCTCCTTCGGGAATTCTTTGTCCGTCCAAGACGACAGTTCTCCCTAGAGGGCTTGGGGCTCGTACAGCTCCGGTACAAAGGCATCGAGAAATCCGAGCCACCAGCGGTCATGCGCGGGCTGGGCGTGACCGCGGACGACTGGCGGGCATTACTTCAAGTGGCCATCGACTACTTCCTTCGCAGTGGGAGCCCCGCTGTGGCGGTTCCCCCTGATGTGGTGCGATGGTTGGGGTACCCTGGCCGACCCAGTTGGCAACTGACGCCCGATCAAGTGCGGGACCGGAAACTTCAACGAACCTGGCCATCCGCTTGTGCACCCCAGTGGAAACGGAATCGGCTGGTACGCCTCCTTGCCCACGCCTTTCGCCTCGATCCAGGTGACGCTGAAGCCTGTCACCATCTCGATGAGATGCTGCGAGCGATATGGGACGGGGTGCGTCCCGTGCTGACCTTGGGCGAGAACGGGTATCGGCTGGAGCTGGAGCAGCAGGCCGATCTTGCCGAAGTCGGAGGGGCCTGGCTCTGCCCAGTGACACGTCGCCTTCTCCCGATCGCATTCCGTGGCCTTACCCCGTATCTACCCGGTTTGCTGACAGCCGACGAGCTTGCCGTGGCACTGCGGGTTCACATGCCTCGGTTGCCCCACCCCTTCTGGTCAGGAAAGACTCTGGAAGACGCTGATCAGTGGCTCGAAGAGGATCCCTCGGTCCGCACCCTTCGAGAATTGGGTGCCTGGATTAACATCAGCGACCGCATGGCGCGTTACAGCCCCTTCTTCTTGGCGAAGGAACACTCGGCACAACTCAGTGGGGCCGAGCTCACTCGCCGTGAGAACGCTTTCAAAGATGGCCGGGTTAACCTCTTGTCCTGCTCCACGACCATGGAGATGGGTGTGGATATTGGCGGATTGACCGCAATAGCGATGAACAACGTACCACCCCATCCAGCCAATTTTCTCCAGAGGGCCGGGCGTGCGGGTCGGCGCGGTGAGACTAGGGCCCTCAGCTTCACCATGTGCAAGGCAACCCCGCACGGGGAAGCGGTGTTCCTGGACCCCACCTGGCCGTTCTCCACCCCACTGGCCCTGCCGCGCGTTGCCCTGCAGAGTGAACCTATCGTGCAACGGCACGTCAATGCGCTCGCGCTAGCCCGTTTCCTGTACACCCGGAGCGACCGCGTCCATCGCCTACAGGTGGGGTGGTTCTTTGAAGCGCAAGAGGGCGAATCTTGCCCCGCCGATCGGTTTACAGACTGGTGCGAGGCCGAGGCAGTGGCTGATGACTGGCTGCGGGCGGGCGTGGAGACCATCACCCGCCGTACCCTGCTTGCCGGACTGGGTGTTAAACGCCTGCTCGCGCGGACAGCCGAAGCCTTGCGGCGCGCGGCTTCAAGGTGGCGGCGCGACCTTGAAGCCCTCTTGGCCCAAGAGCAGATCGTCCGAACGAATGACGGCGACAGTGTCGCTGAGCGGGCAGTAGCCATCCAGCTCACACGGCTACGAAAAGAATACCTGCTGGGCGAGCTTGCGGATCTCGCCTTCCTTCCTGGTTATGGATTCCCCACGGACGTGGTGCCCTTTGTGACGACCACGCTCGAGGAGTTGTCGCGTAAGAAAGCATCTAGCGACGATGGTCGAGAGGACAACCGGGCATGGCGCTCAGGCTACCCCAGCCGTAACCTCGCCATCGCAATCCGCGACTACGCCCCTGGTACGGATACGGTGTTAGACGGCCGCGTTTACCGCTCCGGGGGCGTGACCCTCAATTGGCAAATCCCCGTGGACGCTGGGGGTCCGCCGGAGATCCAAGATCTTCGCTGGGTCTGGAGATGCAATGCCTGTGGGGACAGCGGCACACGCTCTACTCTACCCGAGCGCTGCCCAGATTGCGCCGCTGACGCACCCCAAC
>JBASIS010000268.1:0-8445 GCA_049654905.1 Chromatiaceae bacterium | reverse complement strand
TCGAGCGCGGCACAGGTTTATTGCGCCTCTGGCCGATTACTGCTGCGGCAAATTTGCAATAATCAAACGCCCTATAAATTAGCAGTCAGTTAAATTTATGGGATAAATTAGTTCCTAGACAGTCTCTGAGGGTCGGGCCCTGTTGGCCAGGTCATCGTAGGCCGGTGGAAACCGACCACCGGCAGCCCGGCCCGGCGCCACTCGGGCAGGCCGTCCTGGAGGCGCCGGGCGGCAAACCCTGCCTCACGCAGCTTCGCCACGGCCTCGAAGGACAGGACACACCAGGGGCCCCGGCAATAAGCCACCACCCCCGGTCCCTCGGCAGCTCCCCGAGCCTTTCCCGCAACTGCTCCAGGGGGACGTTCAGGGCCCCGGCCACGTGGGCCTGGTCATACTCCTCGGGGGGGCGCACGTCGAGCAGGGTCACCAGGCCATCCCGCACCCGGTCCAGCAGTTCCTGGGCGGGCACCGGTTCCAGGGCATCGCGGCCCTTGAGGTAGCTGGCCACCAGGTCCTCCACCGCGCTGATATGAGCCGCCGCGATCGCCCTCAGGACCGCCAGGGCGTCCAGGACCCGCTCATCCCCCAGCATGTAGCGGATATGCTTGCCATCTCGTCGCGCCTGGACCAGCCCGGCGGCCTTGAGCTGCTGCAGGTGCTTGGAGGTATTGGCGGGAGAGGCCGGCGACCCTGGCCAGATCCTCGACACTCCGCTCCCCCTGGGCAAGAGAATCCAGCAATTCGAGGCGCGCCCCATGGCCCAGGGCGCGGGCTACAACCGCCAGATGTGCGAACAGGGCCTGCTTTGGGCTGGAGCTAGGGGCATGGGCGGACTCGCTGGGATGGCGCGGGAGCGATCAACTTCCTTGTCGAATAACGATGGGACGCTCAGTATAACGGCTTCAATCGCCTCTGTGCGGCCGAGTCTGGCGACCTGGCTCGCGTCGCGAACGGGGTCCAGAGTCCTCATCCCATCAGCCTCGGACTTAACCCTATGCTCGCCTGGATCGACCGCCTGCCTATCGCCCTGTTCGTCGTTGCCGCCCTGACCCTGGGGCTCGCGCCCTTTGTGCCGGAACCCCACCTCTGGGAAAAGCTCGGGATGCTGGCCAGGGGTGAATTGGCGCGCCCAATCGACATCTTCGATCTGATCTTGCACGCCACGCCCTGGGGTCTGCTGGCCATCAAGCTAGCCCGTTCCGTCCGGACCCACTGATGGAGCGCGGCTGCAACAGGAGTTTGTCAGGCTGCGGATAAGGCCCGGAGCCGCGCGAAGATCCCAGACGCACGGAGGCATCCTTACGTTCAACTTTTTGGTTTAATGATTGCCGCCCTTCTGCCAGACTTGGTTCACAGCACTATCGCGACCAGGAATTTGGAGGCAGATGACCATGGATAACTTCATCCAGACCCATGAGGCGGCCATCCGTCTTGGTGCCTTTTTTGGCATCTTCGCCCTCATGGCCCTGTGGGAGTGGTGCGCCCCTCGCCGGGCCCTGACGGTCGCCAAGGCCCGGCGCTGGTCCAGCAATCTGGGGCTGGTGGTGCTGAATACGGTGTTGATACGCCTCCTCTTCCCCGTCGCGGCCGTGGGGCTGGCGGCGACGGCCACCGCCCAGGGCTGGGGGCTGCTCAATCAGTTCCCCCTCGCCCCCTGGCTGGCGGTGCCCCTGGCGGTCATCGCCCTGGATCTGGCGATCTGGGCCCAGCACGTCTTTTTTCATGCCGTGCCCGCCCTGTGGCGACTGCACCGGGTCCACCATGCCGACCTGGACTATGATCTGACCACCGGGGCGCGCTTTCACCCCATCGAAATCATCCTGTCGATGCTGATCAAGTTCGCGGTCATCCTGGCGTTGGGACCGCCGGTGGTGGCGGTGATCCTCTTCGAGGTCATCCTCAACGGCATGGCGATGTTCAATCACGGTAACGTCGGCCTGCCCAACGGGCTCGACCGCTGGCTCCGCTGGATTATCGTTACCCCGGACATGCACCGGGTTCATCACTCGGTGGCGGAGGACGAAACCAATTCCAATTTCGGCTTCAACCTCTCGGGGTGGGACCGGCTGTTCGGCACTTATCGGGAGGCGCCCCGCGCCGGGCAGTTGGGGATGACCATCGGCATCGCCGACCACCGCGACCCGCGGGAGGTGGACGCCCTGCCGGGGATGCTGGCCCTGCCCTTTCGGGGAACGGTCACCGGCTATGCCATCAATCGCCGCGGCTGGGATAACGCCGAGGCCGAGACCAGGACTCCGGTTAGGGGTGGGCAGGAGGGCCGGTCATGAAGTATGCGCCGCGCCTCCTGCTGGCCCTGGCGTTGGCCGCCGGTATCGCCCTGGCGGTGATTTACCGCGAGCACCTGGACGTTGCCGCCCTGACGGCCTGGATCGCCAGCGCCGGATGGGCCGGCCCCCTGGTTTTCATGGGGATCTACGCCATCGCCACCGTCCTCTTTCTGCCCGGATCGCTGCTGACCCTGGCCGGTGGGGCCCTCTTTGGGCCGCTCTGGGGGACCCTCTACAACCTCGCCGGGGCCACCCTGGGCGCCGGGCTGGCCTTTCTGGTGGCCCGCTATCTGGCCGCCGATTGGGTCCAGGCCCGGTCCGGCGGTATCCTCAAACGCCTGGTGACCGGCGTGGAGGCCGAGGGCTGGCGCTTCGTCGCCTTCACCCGCCTGGTACCGGTCTTTCCCTTCAACCTGCTGAACTACGCCCTGGGGCTGACCCGCATCCCCTTCCCGGCCTACCTGCTGGCCAGCGCGACCTGCATGCTGCCGGGGGCGCTCGCTTACACCTGGCTGGGATACGCCGGGCGCGAGGCGGCGGCCGGCGGCGAGGGCCTTATCCAAAAGGGGCTGATCGCCCTGGCCCTGCTCGCCGCGCTGGCCTTTCTGCCCCGCCTGGTGGCGCGCCTGCGCCAGCAAACCTGGCTGCAAGTCGAAGAGGTCAAAAGGCGGTTGGAGACGGGCGAACCCCTCTTGATCCTGGACGTGCGCACCGCCGCGGACTTTGAGGGTGCGGAGGGCCACCTCCCGGGAGCACTCAATCTACCCCTGGAGCAACTTGCCGCGCGACTGGCGGAGTTGGGCACCGACCCAGAACGCCCCATTGCCCTCTTTTGTCGCACCGACCGCCGCTCGGCCAAGGCCGCCGCCATCCTGGCGCGGCACGGCTTCACACAGGCCCAAGTGGTCCAGGGCGGCATCACTGCCTGGCTTGACCGGGGTTGGCCGGTCAAGCGTCAACAACCCCTTTAACCCCTACTGGAGTAATTTCGCATGGCCACCCTCTTCATTCTCAACGACCCACCTTATGGCACCGAAAGAAGCTACAACGCGCTGCGACTGGCGCGCAACCTGCAAAAAAAAGCCGAAGGCAGCGTCGAGGTCCGCGTCTTCTTGCTGGGGGATGCCGCCTCCTGCGCCAAGTCGGGCCAGAAGGTGCCCACTGGCTTCTACAATATCGGTGATATGCTCGGCATGGTGGCTCGCGCCGGTGCCGAGATTGGCGTCTGTGGTACCTGTTTGGATGCCCGGGGCATCACTACGGACGAGTTGATCAAGGGGGCTCACCGGGGCACGCTGGACGAGTTGACCGAGTGGACTCTGTGGGCCGACAAGGTGCTGGTATTTTGAGTACCGCACCTGGCCATGCTGGCCACCAAGGCCACCGGCATGTTGGATCGGTGGCATTTTTCATTCCGGACTGTTCGAAGGCTGCCCCCGGGCGCCTCGATTAGGCAATCTACCCCTAGGCCTCAGGCTATCAAGAGGATGCAATGAAGTTCATACAGTCTCTGGTGGGCTACCTGTCCGCGCTGGTGTTCTCGCTGTGCTTGCCGCTACCGGCAAGCGCCGCCGACTACGTTCCGCAGGCCGAAGTCGTGACGCCTGGCGTCTACGCGATTGTCGGCCCACTCGGGCAACGCAGCCAGGAGAATGACGGCCTGAATGCCAACTACGGATTTATCGTGACGCCGACCGGGGTCATCCTGATCGATTCCGGTGCCAGTCGGATCGCCGCCGAGAAGCTGGATGCGGCCATCCGCACGGTGACCGACCAGCCGGTGCGGTGGGTCGTCAATACGGGTAGTCAGGATCATCGCTGGCTGGGCAACGCCTATTTCGCCAGTCAGGGCGCCGAAATCCTGGCGATGGCGCGCACGGGAGCCACGCAATCACAGCAGGGTGCCCAGCAATTAGCCGGGCTGGATCGCTTCCTGGGCGAACGCCTGCAGGGAACGACGCCCTTGCCGGCCCCCAAGCTCCTCACGGGGGATGCCGCTACCCTCGACCTCGGCGGCGAAACCCTGGAACTGAGCTATACCGATGCGCACTATCCGGGCGATGCCATGGTGTTCCTGCCCAAGCAGGGTGTCGTGTTCACCGGCGATCTGGTTTATGTCGACCGCTTGCTCGGCATCCTGCCGTCCTCCAGCGTCAATAAGGGGCATCAGGCCTTCAAGACGCTGGCGGCCCTGGCGCCGAAGCGCATCGTGCCGGGGCACGGTCGCGTTTGCGACCTCGATCAGGCCCAACGCGAGACCGGCGATTACTACGCCTTTCTGGTGGACACCATCGGCGCGGCGGCCAGGGAGATGGAGCCCATGGACAAAACCTTGTCCCGCCATGCCGACCTGCCCGCCTTCCGGCATCTGGAAAACTACGACAGCCTCCACCGTGCCAACATGAATCGCGCCTTTACCGAGTTCGAAACGCAATGAGATATCCCGTCGCCTGCCTCGGTCGCATGCCGCGAACCCTGGCGATACTGGGTATGGCGCTATTCACAACCGGCTCGCTGGCTACGGATATCGAGTGGCGGCACCGTGCCATCCAGGATAGGGTGAGTCTGATGGCTAATCCCTTGGGCCTGGCCTCCCGGATCTCCTTTTACGAAGGGCGCGGCTTTACCAGTAGCGCCATTGAGCCCTACGCCCAGGCCTGTGGTTTCTCTTTCGGCATGCTCAATGAGGGTGATAAGACCATCGTGACCCAGTTGAAATCCTGGCGGGCGATGGGCGCCGATGGCGAGGAGATTTCGTTTCGTCCCCCGGAGGAATGGGAGGCCGACTGGCGCGATGCCAATATCCCCGAATCGGCCCGCATCGCCTTTCGCTGGGCGCAATTCCAATCCGAAATCACCTTTGAGCCGGGCGACTGGATCATGGGGATGGCGACGCTGGCGTCGGCGCCCAAGCCCCCCTTCCGCATCCTAGCCCGTTACCGCGATAACCAGGGGGACCATGAACTCCAACTCGATCAGCTCCACTGCGCCGATGATTGATCGCCGCCGTTTCCTCCTGACACTGGCCGCCCTGGCCGCGGCCCCCAATCTGCACGCACAGGGCGCGGGTATGTCGCCGATACCCGCTCTCCCCGCGGCGCCAACTTTGCGGCTGGAAGACCTGGATGGCCAGGTTGTCGACCTCGCCAGCTACCGGGGACGAGTGGTATTGGTTAACTTCTGGGCGACCTGGTGCCCGCCCTGTCGCGCGGAATTCCCTTCACTGGGACGCGTCCGTAACCTCTTCAGTCCCAATGATTTCGAGGTGATCGCCGTGAATGTCGGCGAAGAAGCCGAAACGGTATTTTCCTTTGCGGGATCTCCAGCGTTCCCGGTACTGTTCGATAACAACAGTCAGACCCTGGCGACCTGGCCGGTGAAGGGCTTGCCCACCACCTTCCTGGTTGATCGACAAGGGCGGCTGGCCTTAAAAGCGACCGGGGGTCGTGAATTCGATGATCCGCTGATCGTCAACCTGATCAAGGGGTTGCTCTGATGCCGCGCCAGGAGCCGCTCTCTCTGGATTGCCACGCCAAGACGCCGCTCGCCCCCGAGGGCGCCGCCATCGGCTCCTGGTGGGTTCCGGCTTGATCAAGTGGCGATAGGGGGCCGCCCGTCGTGACGGATGCGCCCCTGGTCACAGGCCCCCTGGATCGCCCGGGCGCGGATGACGAGGCGGGGCCCGAGGGGCTCTGGCCCTCCCCGGCCTATAGCAGGCAGATCGAGCGATTGCGAGCCGCCATCGGCGAGACCATCTTCCTCGCGGAGCTGAATGACAGCGCCGTCCAGCTTGGGGTACGGCTCACCGATACCCCCTTCGTGCTGCTGGCGCTCATCGACTTCCCCCGTCCCGATCCCAGCCGGGGGCTCGCCCCCCACCTGGTGCTGCTCGATGACGGGCGCGGCGTCAACCTGGGGCGCATTGCCCGCATTACCCGCCAGCGGGCCTTTTCCCCCCAGCCGGCCGACATCCTGTACCAGGATAGCGCCGCCCATCGGCAGCTCTTGTTTGGGGAGCGGCGCCTGTCGCGGGATTTCATCGCCCATCGCTCCCGAGCGGTACTGGGCCAGGTCCTGGGCCGATCCGGGGAATTGCCCCCAGAGCGGCTGACGGACATGAAGGATAGGCAAAATACTGGCGAAAGGTCCTGAGGGTCCCCACTTAACCAGGCAAGCTGGCACCCTACCCGCCGCAGGCTTGCACCGCTACCCAGCGCCGGTCACGATCCGGCGGCCAGCGGGAGGGCCGGGTGGGGGTGTCGACCGCAGGGATGCGGTCGCCAAGCCTACAGGGACGTATTCACGGCGTCCCCCGCCAGACACCACCCGGCCCGGGAAGCCTAAATCCGGGCAGTGTTGCCTATATCATCTCCCCCGGGGCTACCCAAGCACCGGTCATCCATCGAACCACGGAGACCACCCCATGAAATCCCTGCTCCCCACCCCCGGACTGGCGCTGCTCCTGGCCCTGTCGCTAACGCCGGTCCAGGGCGAAGAGGTCACCCTGGAGCACCAGGGGCTGACCCTGAACGCCAACCTGGAGACCACCGGCGCCAACTGGCCCCAGGGCCCCGTCGTCCTCATGACCCACGGCACCCTGGCCCATGGCGGCATGGAGACCCTGCAAGGCCTGCAGTCGGCCCTCAAGGACCGGGGCATCAGCTCCCTGTCCATGACCCTGAGCCTGGGGCTCGACAATCGCCACGGCATGTACGAATGCGCCACACCCCATAGCCACCAACATACGGACGCGGTCGCGGAGATCGGCGCCTGGCTGGGCTGGCTCCGGGGCCAGGGCGCCGCCAGGGTCGCGCTCCTGGGGCATTCGCGCGGCGGCAACCAGTCCGCCCGGTTCGCGGTGGAGCACCCCGAGGCACCCACCAGCGCCCTGATCCTGATCGCCCCCCAAACCTGGAACGAGGCCGACGCGGAGCAGGACTATCGCCAGCGCTACGGCAAGGAGCTGGCCCCCCGGCTCGCCCAGGCCCGCCAGCTTGCGGGCGAAGGCCGGGCCAGCGCCATGATGGAGCATCTGGATTTCATCTATTGCCCGGACACCACCGCGACCGCCGCGGCCCTGCTCTCCTACTATGCCCCGGACCCGCGCATGGACACCCCCCGCCTGATTCCCGAGATCAAGGCCCCGGTGCTGGTCATCGCCGGCAGCGAGGACCAGGTGGTCGCGGGACTGGTTGAAAAGGTGCAACCCTTGGCCGATGGCCAGCGCGTCCAGTTGATCGTCCTCGACGGCGCCGATCATTTCTTCCGCGATCTTTACGCGGACGACATCGGGGATGCGGTGCGGGCGCTCCTGGACAAGACGGGGTCTTGATCGCCGGCGGGCGGGGTCGTCAGGGATGGGGTCTCGGGCCCGCCGGGGGGGCGATGCTAAAGCCAGAGGTCCGGCGTGACGAGGTGCGGAATTGACTACCGCAAATCGAACCGAATGGGAATCCTGAGGGTCCAGCTATCGCGACCTATCACCGAGGGGATGGGCTTGAAACGCCCTAACCGATGGATGGCCTCCACGGCGGCCTGATCCAACTCCGTATCCCCGGCGGACTTGGCCACCTGCACCCGGTCGATGCGGCCATCGGCCTGGAGGACGAAGGTCAGGGTGGTGGTCCCATCGGCGCCCCGGTGACGCGCCGCCTCCGGGTAGCGTTGTTGCCGTTTGATAGCGCGCTGCAACTCGGCCAGGTAGGCGCCTTCCGCCTGCGCTCGCTCCCGGGAGGAGCCCTCTTTCCTCGCGACCGCGGCCGTTCCCGCGGGGGCGCTGGGTTGGGCCTGGGCCGCCCGTGGCGCTGGGGCGGCCGGGCGCGCGGTTTTCTGGCGAGGTTCGGGTTTCTTCTCCGGTTTTGGCGACGATTTTGGCTTGGGCTTGGGCTTGGGTTTCTCGACCGGGGGAGGGGTGAACGCCTCGGGTGGCACGACTTCCTGGGCAACGACTGGCTCTGGTTCGGGCTCTGATTCTGGGGTTGGCTCGGGCTCGGGCTCGGGCTCGGATGGCGACGGAGGCTCCGCGAGGGAGGCCAAGGGCTCATTCGCCGCTGGCGCGGCGAACAGGGTCAGATCCAGTTCCGTCACCTCCTCCGCGCCAGACACCGGGGCGGGCGGCTCCAGATTCAGCACCAGGGACAGGGCTAGCCCATGCACC
>JBASIS010000267.1:0-13788 GCA_049654905.1 Chromatiaceae bacterium | reverse complement strand
GGCCTCTACAGCCTCGACAAAGTTAAACTTTATCCCAGCTACAACGAGGTCCTGGCCGATCTGCAGAACGGGCGGGTTGATCTGGCCTTCCTGGATGGCACCGTGGCCTCGGTGTATCGCCGGCAGTTGCCGATCCAGGACAGCTATGTGTTTACGGGCTTCGATCGCTTTGGCTTCGCCTTTCCCAAGGGTTCCCCCTTGCGGGAAGATTTTGACCGCTATCTGACCGAACTCGGGCCCGAGAAGCTGAAGGCCATCGCCGACAAGTGGCTCAATTGACCCGCGAGACCCAGGGCCAATGAATTTTTGGCAAATTCTGGCCCAACTCGCGGCAGGCGCCGGTTATACCATTCTGGTGACCGTCGCCTGTATCGCCACCGGTCTGGTCACCGGTTTGGGTGTCGCCCTGCTGGCGCGACTGCGGTTGCGCGCCCTGGATCACCTGCTGGCGACTTACACCTACGTCTTTCGCGGCGTACCGGTATTGGTGCTGCTCTTTCTCGTCTATTTTGGCCTGCCCGGCCTGGGTCTCAATGTGCCACCCCTCGTCGCCATGATGCTCAGCCTGGGGCTCATTGCCGGGGCCTATCTGGCGGAGGTCTTTCGGGGGGCCTTTGCGTCCGTCGATCCCGACGAAATCATGGCCGCCGAGGCCATGGGGATGAGTCGGCGCCAGATCCTGCTGGCCATCGAGTTGCCGCAGATGCTGCGCTTCGCCGTACCCGGCATGCTCAATGAGTTCACGACGGTGCTGAAGTATTCACCCTTTGCCTATACCGTGGGTCTGCCCGAGATCATGAAGCAGGCCATGGCCTTAGCGGCCACCACCCTGAGGGGGCTGGAAATCTATCTCGCCATCGGCCTGCTTTATTTCGGCATCTATAAACTGATGCTGTTCCTGGTGCGGCTTATCGAACGTCGCTTCTCCGTCCCGGGATTCATCCGACTCTGAGGTCAGATATGGCGTTACTGGAAGTCAGAAATCTGGTCAAGGAGTTCGAGGGCAAGCCGGTCCTGAACGGTGTCGATCTGAATCTTGAGGAGGGGCAAGTCAAGGTCATCATGGGGCCATCCGGCTGTGGCAAATCTACCCTGCTGAGATGTATCAATCGCTTGACCGACCCCACCTCGGGACAGGTGTTCTTTCGCGGCGAGGAGGTCACCCGTCCTGAAACGGATGTGCGCGCCTTGCGTCAGCGCATTGGTTTCGTCTTCCAGAACTTTGCCCTTTACCGTCATCTCAGTGCCCTGGACAACATCAAGCTGGGCCTGCGCAAACTCCGGGGTCTGCCCGATAGCGAGGCCACCGCCCGCGCCAGGCATGAACTGCGCCGCATGAATATGGAGGACCACGAGCGGAAGTTTCCAGCCCAACTCTCTGGTGGACAGAAACAGCGAGTGGCCATCGCCCGGGCCTTGGCCATGGACCCGGCGGTGCTCTTCTTTGACGAACCGACCTCGGCCCTGGATCCACGCATGGCACGGGAGGTCGTGGCCCTGATCAACCAGCTTTATCTGGATAATGTGACCATGCTCTGCGTCACCCATGATGTCTTTTTGGCCCGCCACATCTCCGATCGGGTGATGTTCCTGGACCATGGCCGGGTGCGGGCGGAGGGTGATGCCGATCACTTGCTGGAGGACCATGACGACCCGCATATTCGCGCCTTCTTTGGCCGCGGGGCTGAAAAGCCATGACCGCCTGGCTGGCCTTCCTGCGGGAGGTCCTAGAGTACGGACCCCAGATTCTCGCGGGACTCGGCAACACCCTGTTGCTGGCGTTCATCATCACCTTCAATGGACTGGTTGGGGGTGTCCTGGTTTTCTATTTGACCTTGAGCCCTAAATCGATCACGCGCCGCCTGACCGATGGTTACATCTCCTTCTTCATCGGGACACCCCTGATCGTGCTCCTGTTCCTGATGTATTACGGCCTGCCGCAATGGGGGTTGCGCCTGTCGCCCCTGGCCGTCGCGGTCATCGGCTTCACCCTCAATGTGGCCGCCTACAATGCCCGTTACCTCAGGACGGCCTATAACGGCCTCAATCAGGATGAATTGGAGGCTGCCCGCGCCCAAGGGTTATCGGGCCTGCAGGTGTTCAGGCACATCACCTTGCCCCAAGTCCTCCGCCTGTCGGTACCGGCCTTGACTAACCAGGCCATCCTGAATCTGAAGGACAGTTCCGTGGCCTTCCTGATCCAGTACACCGAATTCTTTGCCGAGGTCCAGGAGTTGGCCACCCGGAACTTTCAATACTTCAAGGCCTATCTCATGGCCGGAATGGTTTACCTGGTATTGGTTTCGATTATCGTCCTTGCGGCTCGCCGTCTGGAGAAGACGGTCCTGCGTCCCATGCTCTGAGTCACGGCTCGGGTCTAAGCTTCGCGATCCTTGGATGCAGCCCACCCGGGCCCTTGGGAAATCGCCTCCTTGGGTTACAAGACGACCCCTTTGAGCAGCAGGGCGGCGACCCGTCCCGTATGGGTGGCGGCGACCTCCTTAAGAACCTCTTGAAAGGCGGGATATTCCCGCCGGATTTGGTTGTAGGCCTTCTTCGGCAGGACCAGGACCTCGCAATAGGTCAGGGCCAGGACGGAGGCCGTGCGCTTTTCGCCAAGGAGCAAGGAGAGATTCCCGAAATAATCGCCATCCTCCAGGATGCCGTGATGCTCTTTGCCATCTTCGGACAGGATGGCCGCCTTGCCGTGGCTGAGGAAAAAGATCTCGCGACCTGCCTCGCCCGCCGTCGCGATCTTGACGCCGGGGGCATAGGTATAGGCCTGAAGCGCCAGGAGGAGGGCGTTGCGCAGGGGCGGCGCGCAATAGCTGAAGAGGGGCACGGTGGCCAACAGGTCCTGGGTCAGATGCACCAGGAGTTCGAGCCGGAAGGGCGGTGGCAATTCATCCAGATAGGAGGCCTGCCGCAACCCTCGATGATGGGCCCAGAGATAGTCGTAATAATCGCGGACCTGCTCAATCAGCCGCGCCGAGATCCCCCGTTCATGCAGATAGTTGCCGATGGACTCGACCCGTTGGAAATACCGCGCCCGCTCGGCGTCCAGGTTGCGGACCAGGCTGGCGATGTTGCCGATGATGAAGGCGTACATAAAGGCCCCGAGCAGCATGACGCCCGTGGCAAAGAGGTATTCAAAATCGTTGGCTGGCAGGATATCGCCATAGCCCACGGTGGCGACGGTCGTGACGACCCAATAGAGAGAGCGAATATACTGGGTAGTCAGGTCCTCCGTGGCAATGCCCTCGGCCGTCACCCAGGAATTTTCCGGAAAGTCAGCCAGGTAGGGTGCGAGGAACCAGACGCAGGCAATCCAGTGGATCAGGATGAGGAAGACGATGATCAAGAGCGTCAAACGCAGGTAACCGGCCTTGCTCCAGGCTCGGCGATCCCAGCGCCTGAAGATGACAAAAAGCTTGATCAGGCGCAGGAGACGCAACTGACGAAGCACCAGGACTAGGGGCAGGCCGGCGATGGCCAAGTGCTCCTGGCCGAGAAAGAAGGCGTCCAGCGGCAAGGTGGCGATGAGATCCAGGGCAAAATAGCCCCGCAGATAATGCCGGGCGGTCTGGCTCACCTCCATGATCTTCTCCCCGGGGCGCCGATAGGAGGTGAAGAAGTTAAACAGGATGTCCAGCCAGAAGAAGACATCGATTCCATAAACCAACTGGCTTCCGAACGGCAAGACCTGGTGATGGAAGGCGAGTTGGAAGGGGACGATGGCACAGGTGGCCATGATCAGCAGGACCATGCAGGCATCCCAGGCCTGGCGGAAGGTCGAATTTTCGTCGATGACAGGCATGGCAGCGGCAAGATACGGGGGCGAAGGCGGGAGGAGACCTCGAAAATCCAAGGTGGCCGGAGATGCCATCCCCACCGGGGTCGGGGGGCAGGCGATCTCACCCGGCATCCTAACCTGATCGACTGTGGCTTGTGAAACCCTGCACCCATGACCGCGACCTGGCCCTTATTCGACCTCGGCAACGGAGAAATTCCGAGCTGGATGGAGGCATAGGCAGCGGCCTCTCACGGCTATCCAGCGCTGCTCGCGCCCTCGACATCCCATCCGCCAAAGTGCCGCCCGGGCGGGTCGCAGGTTAATCAAAAAGCTATCTCGGAGTGCGGCTTAGTGCCCCCGCGTGATAGAATTAATAAGTTTATTTCGATGGGCACAAGCCGCGTCCCCCGGGGCCGGGCACACCTGCCCACCATCGCCTTTAGTCCCTGTTTGCCATCACCTCTAGTAGGTTAGCGATCCTTATGCCGGAGTTTGCCAAAGAAGTTCTCTTCGTCAATCTGGAAGACGAAATGCGTCGGTCCTATCTGGATTACGCCATGAGCGTGATCGTGGGCCGGGCCTTACCGGACGTGCGCGACGGGCTCAAACCCGTTCATCGGCGCGTCCTCTTTGCCATGAGTGAACTAGGGAACGACTGGAACAAGCCCTACAAGAAGTCGGCGCGCGTGGTAGGCGACGTCATCGGTAAGTACCACCCCCATGGCGATACGGCGGTCTATGACACCATCGTGCGCATGGCGCAGCCTTTTTCCATGCGCTACATGTTGGTGGACGGGCAGGGTAACTTCGGTTCCGTGGACGGCGACGCCCCGGCGGCCATGCGTTACACCGAGGTGCGCATGTCGCGTATCGCTCATAGTCTGCTGGAGGACCTGGACAAGGAAACCGTCGAATTCTCGCCCAATTACGACGAGTCGGAGCACGAGCCCAAGGTCCTGCCGGCCCGCTTTCCCAATCTGTTAGTCAACGGTTCCTCCGGTATCGCGGTGGGCATGGCGACCAACATCCCCCCGCACAACCTGCGCGAGGTGATCGAGGCCTGTCTGGCGGTGATCGAGCGGCCGGAGATCGGGATCGAGGAACTCATGGAACTGGTCCCGGGGCCGGACTTTCCGACCGCCGCCATCATCAATGGCGTGCGGGGTATCCGCGAGGCCTATAGGACCGGGCGGGGGCGGGTCGTGATGCGGGCGCGCACCCATGTGGAGACGGAGAAGCGCAGCGGCCGCGAGGCCATCATTGTCTCCGAATTGCCCTACCAGGTGAATAAGGCCCGGCTGTTGGAGCGGATGGCGGAACTGGTCAAGGAGAAGAAGATTGAGGGCATCGCCGAGCTCCGGGATGAGTCGGACAAGGACGGCATGCGCATGGTCATTGAGGTCAAACGCGACCACTACCCGGACGTGGTGCTCAATAACCTCTTCCAGCACACCAACATGCAGTCGGTGTTCGGTATCAACATGGTGGCCCTGGTAGACGGCCAGCCGCGCCTGCTCAACCTCAAGCAGTTGCTGGAATATTTCCTGCGTCACCGCCGGGATGTGGTGACGCGGCGGGCCATTTTTGAGTTGCGCAAGGCCCGGGGCCGGGCCCATATCCTGGAAGGTCTGACGGTGGCCCTGGCCAATATCGACGAGGTCATTGACCTCATCAAGCGTTCCGCCAGCCCAGGGGAGGCCAAGGTGGGGCTCATGGAGCGCCTCTGGCGGCCGGGGGCGGTCTCGGCCATGTTGGCCCGAGCCGGCGCCAGCCAGACCCGTCCCGACGACCTGGATGCGGGGCTGGGCCTGAGCGCGGAGGGTTACCGACTGGGCGAGGCCCAGGCCCAGGCCATCCTCGACCTGCGCCTGCATCGCCTGACGGGCCTGGAGCAGGATAAAATCATCAAGGAATACGAGGAGATCCTGGCGGCCATCGCCGATCTGCTCGCCATCCTCTCCTGCCCGGACAGTCTCATGGCGGTGATTCGCGACGAACTGGTGCTGATCCGCGACCAGTATGCCGACGCCCGCCGCACCGAGATCCAGACGGATCACAGCGACCTGACCCTGGAGGACATGATCACCCCCGAGGAGATGGTGGTGACCCTGTCGCACGCCGGCTACGCCAAGGCCCAGCCTCTAAGCCAGTATCAGGCCCAGAAGCGCGGCGGCAAGGGGCGTTCGGCGACGGCGACCAAGGATGAGGACTTTATCGACAAGCTGTTCGTCGCTAATGCCCTCGACACCGTCCTCTGCTTCTCCAGTCTGGGTAAGGTCTATTGGATCAAGGTCTATGAGTTGCCGCAGGCCGGGAGGGCCGCCCGGGGCCGGCCCATGGTCAATCTTCTGCCCTTGGGCGAGGGCGAGCGCATCAACGCCTTCCTGCCGGTGCGGGAGTATGATGAGGGCCACTTCGTCTTCATGGCCACCACGGCGGGTACGGTTAAGAAGACGCCCCTGCTGGAATTTTCGCGGCCCCTGTCGCGGGGTATCATCGCCCTGGATCTGCACGGGGATGAGCGCCTGGTTGATGTGGCCATTACCGACGGCGAGCGGGAGATCCTGCTCTTTAGCTCCGCGGGTAAGGCGGTACGCTTCCGGGAGACCGAGGTCCGTTCCATGGGGCGCGGTGCTCATGGCGTCCGCGGCATCCTTCTGGACGAAGGCCAGCGGGTCATTGCCATGCTCGTGGTCGATCCGGCCTGCACCGTGCTCGGGGTGACCGAGAATGGCTATGGCAAGCGCACCCCGGTGGAGGATTTTCCCACCAAGGGGCGCGGCACCAAGGGCGTCATCGCCATCGGCACTTCCGCGCGCAACGGGGCCCAGGTGGGTGCCGTGCTGGTGCTGCCCGAGGATGAGATCATGCTCATTACCGTGGGTGGCACACTGGTGCGCACCACAGTGGCACAGATCCCCACCGTTGGCCGCACCGCCCAGGGCGTCAAGCTCATCCGCGTCGGAGAGGGCGAGCGCCTGGCGGGCGTGGAACGTATTCTTGCCCTGGAAGGGGGCGCCGAGGAAGGCGAAGAAGGTGGCGAAGGCGAGGACGAGGGCGCCGAGGAGTTGGCTTGAGGGGGCTGGCACCCGCCGGGCAATTTGTTTAACAACTTTATGATATTCCTATTGATACGGAGTTACGACCATGGCAAGACCCTATAACTTCAGCGCTGGTCCGGCCATGCTGCCGGACTCCGTCCTTACCCAGGCCAGGGATGAGATGCTGGACTGGCATGGCAGCGGCATGTGCGTGGCGGAGATGAGTCATCGCGGCAAGGAATATATGTCCATCGCCGCAGCGGCGGAGGCGGACCTGCGCGCTCTGCTCGCGATCCCCGATAATTACAAAGTTCTGTTCCTGCAGGGTGGTGCCTCGAGCCAGTTTGCCATGGTGCCCATGAACCTGATCCGCGACGGCCAGGACGCGGCCTACATCAAGACCGGTTCCTGGTCCAAGAAGGCCATCCAGGAGGCTAAGCGTTATTGCACCGTGGCGGTTACGGAAGGGGGCATCGAGGGCCGCTTCACCAGCGTGCCGGCCCAGATTGACCTGCTCCTGGGTGATGATGCCTCCTATGTCCATTACACCCCCAACGAGACCATCGAAGGCGTCGAATTCCCCTACGTCCCGGACACTGGCGAGATCCCTCTGGTGGCGGACATGTCCTCCACCATCCTGTCCCGTCCCATCGATGTCTCCCGCTTCGGCCTCATCTACGCCGGTGCCCAGAAAAACGTGGGCCCGGCGGGCCTGACTATCGTCATCGTCCGCGAGGACCTGATCGGCCAGCCCATGGAGGGCACGCCGACCATGTTCGACTACAAGATCCACGCCGATAACGAGTCTATGTACAACACCCCGCCGACCTATGCCTGGTACCTGGCGGGCCTGGTGTTCCAATGGCTGCGGGAACTGGGCGGACTGGAGCAAATGGGGGTCATCAACGAGCGCAAGGCCAAGCTCCTCTATGGTGCCATCGATGCGTCGGGCTTCTATGCCAACCCGGTGCGTCCGGATTGCCGTTCCTGGATGAATGTCCCCTTCACCCTCGCCAATCCGGAACTGGACGCCAGTTTTCTGGCCGAGGCCAAGGGTGCCGGGCTCCTGACCCTCAAGGGCCATCGCTCCGTCGGGGGCATGCGGGCCAGCATCTACAACGCCATGCCCGAGGCGGGCGTCAAGGCCCTGGTCGATTTCATGGCCGAGTTCGAGCGTAAATACGGCTAAAGGTTGCTGAAAGAATCATGTACAAGATACTGACTCTCAATAATATCTCCGTCGCCGGCCTGGATCGGCTCCCCCGCGACAAGTACGAGGTGGCCTCGGAGATCGCCCATCCGGATGCCATTCTGGTCCGTTCCGCCAGTATGCACGACATGGAGATCCCGGCCTCCCTGCGGGCCGTGGGCCGCGCCGGCGCGGGCGTCAACAACATCCCGGTGGCGCGCATGTCCGAGCGGGGGGTGCCCGTCTTCAACGCCCCCGGCGCCAATGCCAATGCCGTCAAGGAATTGGTGGTCGCGGGTATGCTGCTGGCGGCGCGCAACCTTGCCCAGGGTTGGGCCTTCGCCCGCGGACTGGAGGGCGATGATGCGGCCATCAACAAGGCGGTGGAGAGCGGCAAGAAGCACTTTGTCGGCTTCGAGTTGCCCGGCCGCACCCTGGGGGTGGTCGGTCTCGGCGCCATCGGTGTCCAGGTCGCCAATGTCGCCCGCGCCCTGGGTATGAAGGTCGTCGGCTACGATCCCACCATTACCGTGCAGCGGGCCTGGCAACTGGCCGCCGATGTCCAACAGGCCTTGAGCGTCGACGACCTGGTGGCCCGGTCTGATTTCATCAGCTTCCATGTACCGCTAACCGACGAGACCCGCGGCATGATCAACGGCGAGCGTTTGCGCAATATCCGCAAGGGCGGGGTGCTGCTCAATTTCTCGCGCAATGGCATCATCGACGACAAGGCGGCGGTGGCAGCCCTGGATTCTGGCCATCTTTACGCCTATGTGTGCGATTTCCCCAGCAACCTCTTGAAGGATCATCCCCGCGTCGTGACCCTGCCCCACCTTGGGGCCTCGACGGTCGAGGCGGAGGAGAACTGCGCCATCATGGTCGCCGACCAGGTGCGCGGCTGGCTGGAGGCGGGCAACGTCACCAACGCGGTCAATTTCCCCGAGATCCTGCTACCGCGCAATGGGGGTTTCCGCCTCGCGGTCGTCAACAGCAACGTGCCAAACATGGTCGGGCAAATTTCCACTGACCTGGCGGCGGCGGGCCTCAACATCCTCGACATGCTCAATCGCTCGCGGGGGGACATCGCCGTGACCCTCATTGATGTCAATCAATGGGTGCCTAAGGAGACGGTGGCCCAGTTACGCACCATCCCCGGTGTGCTTTCGGTGCGCTGCCTGGGCTGCGAGAAGGAAGCGACCTGATGCCTTGGCCTAAGCGCGGGCGGGGGAGGGTGGGGCCATGACCTCCGAAGAACAGTTGGCGGATGTGCGTCAGCGTATTGACGCCATCGATGGGGAAATTCTGCGCCTCCTCAGCGCCCGCGCCGCCTGCGCCCATGAAGTGGCCGTCATCAAGCTTGAGGTCGGCGATAGCCATTTCTATCGCCCGGGCCGCGAGGCGGAGGTGCTGCGGCGGATCAAGGCCCGCAACCCGGGGCCCCTGAGCGGGGAAGCCATGGCCCGCCTGTTCCGCGAGATCATGTCCGCCTGCCTGGCCCTGGAACAACCCTTGGCGGTGGCCTTCCTGGGTCCGGCGGGGACCTTTACCCAGGCGGCGGCGATCAAGCACTTCGGCCACGCCGCTAACACGGTGCCGGTGGGCAGTATTGGCGATGTCTTCCGGGAGGTCGAGGCCAAATCCTGCCACTACGGGGTGGTGCCGGTGGAAAATTCCACCGAAGGGGTCATCAATCACACCCTCGACATGTTCATGCGCTCCCCCCTGAGTATCGCCGGCGAGGTCAGCCTGCGCATCCATCATCACCTCATGAGCCGGGAGCCGGACCTGGCCGCGATCCAAACGCTGTTTTCACACCAGCAATCCCTAGCCCAATGCCGGGGCTGGCTGGATCGCCACCTGCCCCTGGCCGAGCGTATCGCCGTGGACAGCAACGCCGAGGCCGCGCGGCTGGCGTCCAGTCATCCCGCCGCGGCGGCGGTGGCCGGGGAGGCCGCGGCGGATATCTACGACCTGGATATCCTGGAGCGCTGCATCGAGGACGAACCAGGCAACACCACCCGTTTTCTGGTGATCGGCTCCGAGGATGCCCGCCCTAGTGGCGACGACAAAACCAGTCTGCTCCTTTCCTGCCACAACGAGGCCGGTTCCCTCTACGGCCTGCTCGAACCCCTGGCGGCTCATGGCATCAGTATGACGCGCATCGAATCCCGGCCCTCGCGGCGGGGACTCTGGGACTATGTCTTTTTCGTCGATATCGAGGGCCACCGCGAAGACGCGACCGTCGCGCCGGCCCTGGAGACCCTGCGCCGGACCACCAGCCTGTTCCGGGTCCTGGGTTCCTATCCCAAGGCCGTGATCTAATCGCCCCGCCGAGGCCCAAGTATGACTACCCTTGTCAACCCCTTTCTCAAACTGACGGCTCCCGGTCTGCCGGGCCTGCAGCCCTATATCCCTGGCAAGCCCCTGTCCGAGCTGGAGCGGGAACTGGGTATCTCCAACTCCATCAAGCTGGCTTCCAACGAAAACCCCCTGGGTCCCGGCATCCTGGCGCGAGAGGCGGCCATGGCCGCACTGGCGGAGTTGGGGCGTTATCCCGATGGGGGCGGCTTCGATTTACGCCGGGCCCTGGCCGAGCATCACGGCCTAGAGGCGGCCGCCGTCACCCTCGGCAATGGCTCCAACGACGTCCTCGATCTGGTGGCCCGCGTCTTTCTGCATCCGGGCCAGGAGTCGGTCTTCTCCGAGCACGCCTTCGCGGTCTATGCCATCGGCACCCAGGCGGTGGGCGCTACGGCCCGCGTCGCCAAGGCGCGGGATTATGGCCACGACCTGGAGGCCATGGCGGCTCTGGTCAATGAGCGCACCCGGGTGGTCTGGATCGCCAATCCCAACAACCCCACCGGGACCTGGCTCGATGCCGACAGCCTAGCCAGTTTTCTGGGGGAACTGCCGGAGACCTGCGTGGCCGTGGTGGACGAGGCCTACACCGAGTATGTGGAGGATCCGGATTTCCCGGATGCTACCCGCTGGCTGGACCGGTTCCCGAACCTTATCGTCACCCGCACCTTCTCCAAGGTCCATGGTCTGGCGGCCCTGCGGGTGGGCTATGGCCTCAGCCACCCCCATATCGCCGATTTGCTCAACCGCGCCCGTCAGCCCTTCAACGTCAACAGCATCGCCCAGGCGGCGGCCCTGGCGGCATTGGCCGACGAGGTGCATGTTCGGGCCTCTCTGGCATTGAACCGGAGCGGCATGCGGCAACTGGAGGAGGGCGCCCGTCAGTTAGGGATCGGCTATATCCCCTCCGTAGGCAACTTCATCACCCTTGACCTGGGCCGCCCGGCGGCCCCTATCGATCAGGCCTTGCTGCGCGCCGGCTGCATCACCCGCCCGGTAGCCAACTATGGCATGCCGAATCACCTGCGCGTCACCATTGGCCACAAGGCAGAAAATGCCCGCCTGCTCGCCGCCCTGGCGGTGGCCTTGTCGGCATGATTCAGCGGCTCACGGTCATCGGCGTTGGCCTCATCGGGGGCTCCCTGGCCCGAGCCCTGCGCCGGGCCGGCTTCGTGGGCGAGGTGGTGGGCTGCGGGCGGTCACTGGGTAATCTGCAACGGGCCCGCGAATTGGGGGTGATCGACCGCTACCACCAGGACCCGGCCCAGGCGGTGACCGGCGCCGATCTAGTCTTCATCGCCGTGCCCCTGGGTGCCATGGCCGCCACCTTCGCCGCTATCCGCGATCACCTGGCCCCTGGTGCCATTCTGACCGATGGTGGCAGCGTCAAGGGCAGCGTGGTCGCGGATGCCCGTCAGGTCTTTGGTCATCTGCCTCCGCGGTTCGTCCCCGGCCACCCCATCGCGGGTACGGAGCAGAGTGGGGTCGATGCCTCCTTTGCCGAACTCTACCGCAACCGGCGCGTCATCCTGACCCCCTTGCCGGACACGGACCCGGCGGCCACCGCCCAGGTCCAGGCCATGTGGGAGGCCTGTGGCGCCGAAGTGACGCAAATGGCGGTGGATCATCACGACGAGGTATTGGCCGCCACCAGCCATCTGCCGCATCTCCTGGCCTATGGCCTGGTCGATAGCCTGGCGCGGCTGCGGGAAAATGACGAGATTTTTCGCTACGCCGCCGGTGGTTTCCGCGACTTTACCCGCATTGCCTCCAGCCACCCCATCATGTGGCGGGATATCTGCCTCGCCAATCGCCAGGCCCTGGGCCAGATGCTCGCCCGGTTCCAGCGCGAGCTTGCCGAACTCGCTGCCGACGTCGAAGGCGGGGATGGGGAGGCCCTGCTGGAGGTCTTTGAGCGCGCCAAGGCTGCCCGGGATCGGTATGTGGGTAGCCAGGGTTAGGGCGGGGAGGGGGCTTCTGAAATTGGACGCAAGCCATGAATAAACGGCGAATTCGGGTCTGGGACCTGCCGACCCGCCTCTTCCATTGGCTGTTGGTTGTCCTGGTATTGGCGGCGGTTATCACCGGTCAACTGGGTGGCGCCCTTATCCCCTGGCATGGCCGACTGGGCCTGGCGATTCTGGGTTTGTTGGGCTTTCGCCTGATCTGGGGCTTCATTGGTTCCACCCATGCCCGCTTTTATGATTTTTTCCCGGGGCCGGGGCGGTTGCTGGCCTATCTCCGCGGGCAGTGGCGCGGGGTGGGCCACAACCCCCTAGGCGCCCTGTCGGTGTTCGCCCTGCTCGCCATCCTGGGTCTTCAGGCGATTACGGGGCTCTTCGCCAATGATGACATCGCCTTCCAGGGGCCCTTGACGGCCCTCGTCGATGCTGAATTCAGCCAGTGGCTCACCCGCATCCATCGCCTGAACTTCAACCTGCTGCTCGCCCTGGTGGGTCTCCATGTCAACGCCATCCTCTTTTACACCCTGGTGAAGAAAGACAGCCTCATCAAACCCATGATCACCGGCCTGAAGGAGGTTGAGGAGCCCCAGATCCAGCCCGCGCGGGGGGGTGGCATCCTACCCTTCCTGATCGCCCTGATGCTGGCCTCGGCGCTGGTCGCTGCCGCAACCGGGGTCTTCATCGAGCCAACTCCGCCACCGCCAGAGGCGCCAGCCTGGTAGGTGCGGGCGCAACAACCAGCGGATTTACCTAAAAAGAGCCGCCCGAAGGCGGCTTTCCGACGGCCTGGCGATCCGTTATTCCATGCGGAACTTTTCGTGGCAGGCCTTGCAGGCCGCACCCATATCCCCAAAGGCCTTCTTTACGGCGGCCTTGTCCCCGCTGGCGGCCACCTTGCTCAGATTGTTGGCGGCCGCGATGAAATCCTTCGCCACCTTACCGACTTCAGCCTTGTTCTCGAAGAGTTCAGGCTTGACACGCGTCTTGACGCTGCCGATATCCTTGTCAGTGCCAGGCCCATAGAGGGCGCCCATCCCGGAGTTGGCGATACCCGCAATGGCATTGGCGGCGGCTTCGACCTGTTTGGCGTCAAACTGTCCCTCCAGATTCGTCTTGATTTTGCCCATGTTCCAGCTCATGAAGCTGTAACCAGCCTGACGGATCTCGATCTGATCCTCGGGCTTGACTTGAGCGACGGCGGTGGTGGCCAGGGAAAGGGTGATGACACCGAGAATAAGGACTTTTTTCATGAAATTCCTCTTGGGTACTGATGAGTTGATAGTTTTATCCCCAGGGCCGTGAATCAGCCAGGGAGCTAAGAGACTGTCTAGTAAATAACCTATTGATTTATAATGCGAAAAATCTTAAGATACACGATTATTTGCCTCCATGCAATTTTATTTGGAAATATAAATATGGTTTCAGCCGATAGCGAATTGACCC
>JBASIS010000266.1:0-9941 GCA_049654905.1 Chromatiaceae bacterium | reverse complement strand
GGTCAGGGGCTGGCCGAGGGTCCGGACACGCCAGTCCTCCAGGGCCGCGAGGGCGGCCTCGGGGCTCTCGGTGCCTGCCTCGGGCAGGGGGGCGCAGTCGCCGTAACCGCGCTGGCCCTCGGCGTGGGCGATCAGGAGCCAGCCGCTACGCGCCTGGAGGACGCGGCGGGCGCTCCGCCAGGGTCTGCGCAAGGGCAGGCGATAAGGTTGGATCTCCAGTCGCTCGATCATGCCGAGGGCAGGGCGAAACCCAGGATCAGCAGCACCGCCAGGGCCGATTGAAAGAGGGCGGTGGCGCCAAGCAGGGGGTTGAGGGCAACGCCTGTCGCACCCCCCGCGACCCGGCTGATCAGCCAGGCGCCGAAGGGCAGGGCGGCGACCAGGGGCCAGCGGCTGCCGGGCAGGTCCAGCAGGTACAGCAGGGGGAAGGGGATCAGCAGCAGACTGGCATAGAGGAGGCGTGTGCCCCGGGGGCCCAGGTAGAAGCAAAGAGTCCTGCGCCCGGCCACCCGATCCGTCTCCCGGTCGCGGTAGTTGTTGAGGGTGAGGACGGCGGCCGCCGGCAGGCCGAGGGCCACGCCTAGGGCCAGGGCAGTCGGGGCGAAGGTCAGTGTCTGGAGGTAGTAGCTCCCCGTCAGGGCGGCGATTCCGAAAAAGAACAGGACGAAGAGCTCGCCGAGGGGGCCATAGGCGATGGGGCGCGGTCCGCCAGTATAGGCATAACCCGCGACTAGGGAGGCGATTCCCAGCAGGAGGATGGGCCAGCCACCGCGCAGGGTGAGCAAGATACCCAGCAGCAGGGCGGTCAGGAAGGCGAGATGAGCAGCGCGCTTGACCTGCCGTGCCGTGAACCAGCCTTGGGCCGCCGCCCGCTCGGGACCCAGGCGGTCCTCGGTGTCGGTACCCCGCTCGAAGTCGCTGGCGTCGTTATGCAGATTGGTGCCGATCTGGATGGCCACGGCGGCCAGCAGGGTGGCCAGGGCCGTCGCCGGGGCGAGTCCACCGGTCTCGAAGGCCGCCAGGGCGATGCCCACCAGCACCGGCGCCACCGCCAGCGGCAAGGTCCGGGGGCGGCTGGCGGCGATCCAGCGCGACAGCAGGAGCCGGGGGTCGGCCATGTCAGGAGCGCTGAGGAAAACGCCGGAAGTCCGGGGCGCGCTTCTCCAGGAAGGCGTTCCGGCCCTCCTGGGCCTCGTTGGTGGTGTAGAAGAGGCCGGTGGCGTTGCCCGCCAGTTCCTGGATGCCCGCCAGCCCGTCGGTCTCGGCGTTGAAGGCCGATTTTAGCAACCGCAGAGCGGTGGGTGAGAGCTGGAGCATCTGGTGGCACCAGTCCAGGGTGACGGTCTCAAGTTCCGCCAGGGGGACCACGGTATTGACCAGGCCCATCGCCAGGGCCTCCTGGGCGTCGTACTGGCGGCACAGGAACCAGATTTCCTTGGCCTTTTTGAGCCCGACCGTGCGCGCCAGCAGGCCCGCGCCGAAGCCCCCATCGAAGCTGCCGACCCGGGGTCCCGTCTGGCCAAAGCGGGCATTATCGGCGGCGATGCTGAGGTCGCAGATGAGGTGCAGGACATGGCCGCCGCCGATGGCATAGCCCGCCACCATGGCCACCACGGGCTTGGGCAGGGTGCGGATGTCCCGCTGCAGTTCCAACACATTGAGGTGTTCGCCCCCCGCTGTGTCACGGTAGCCCTGGTCGCCGCGGATGCGCTGGTCCCCCCCGGAGCAGAAGGCCAGGTCGCCGGCCCCCGTCAGGATGATGACGCCGATCCCAGGGTCCAGACGGGCGCGATGAAAGGCGTCGATCAACTCCCGCACCGTCTCTGGGCGGAAGGCATTGCGGACCTCCGGCCGGTTGATGGTGATCTTGGCCACTCCCGCCCAGTGCTGGTAGAGGATATCCTCGTAGGCGGGTCCGGGCAGGGGCTCCCAATCCACGGCCCTGGGGTCGGTGCTTTGCGGCATGCGTCTTGGCTCCGTGTTTTCTATGAATGACTGCGCCGGGGTGATGCCGCCGGGCCACCCTCAGGCGCCGAACAGGTCCGCCTCCGCCACTCGCCGCCGGAATTCGAGGTGGATCTCCTGGCTGCGGGGGGCGTCCATCATGATCTCGATAATCAGGCCCGGGGTAGAGGTCAGGCCCGCCGCGAGGGCCACCCGCCAACCTTGGGCATCGCCGACCCGGCGGTGGCTCAGGCTGAAGGTGGCGGCCAGGGCGCCGATGTCCAGGGGTTGCGGAGTGCGCCACAGCCGCTCGAAATCCGGCAGGCCCCGCTGGGGCAGGTAGTCAAAAATCCGGCCGCCACCATTATTGATGATGATACAGGGGCGGGGGAGGGGCGCGGCAAGCAGGAGGCCCGAGAGATCGTGCAGGAAGGACAGGTCCCCGAGCAGGCCGGTGGTCGGGATGCCCCCGGCGTTGAGCCCGGCCAGGGTCGAGAGCTGGCCGTCGATGCCGCTCAGGCCCCGGTTGCCGAAGACCCTCAGGGGTGCCTCCCGGGTGCCGGACCAGGTTTCGAACTGGCGGATGGGCAGGGAGTTGGCGCAGAGAAGACCTTCGCCCGCGGGCAGGCTGGCCACCAGGTCGCTGATCAGGTGTCCCTCACACCAGGGGGTCGCCGCCAGGTAGTCCGCGGCGAGGGCGGCGAGCCGCGCCTCGGCCCGGGCCCACTGGGCGAGCCAGGCCGGGTCCGCGGGGGCGGGTGGGTCGGCGGCCAGGGCGGTGCAGAGGGCGACGGGGTCCAGATCCAGATGGAGCGACGCCCCCAGGGCCAGGTCGTGAGCTGGGTCGGACCAGCGCCCGGCCGGGTCCACCAGGATCAGGGGGATGCCCGGCAGCCAGTCGAGCACCGTCCGGGAGATGGGTGCCCGGCCGAAGCGCAGCACCCAGTCCGGCCGCAGGGCGCGCGCGGCCTGGGGGTTACGCACCAGGGACTTGTAGCGGCTGACGAGAGGCGAGGCTAGGTGTTCGGACTCCCCCGCCGCGAGGGTGGGGTTCGTTAGCCCAAGCCACTGAGTCTCTGGCTCCCTCCCCCCTCGCGGGGGAGGGTTGGGGAGAGGGGTCCGAAAAGCTGGCGGCGAGAGGACCGCGCCCTGGCCGTGGCCGAAGCGCACCTCGGAGAGGGGATCGGCCAGTACGGGCACCCCGAGGGCGACGGCGCAGCTTAGGACGGCCTCGGGAAAGCCGGGGCGCGGGTTATCGGGCCCGCAATAGATGAGGCCCCGGCCCCGAAGTCGGTCCCGGATGGCTGGCCCCAGGGTGAGGTGGGTCGCTGTGATCCCCGGGGCGATCCGGTCCACCCTCGCTCCCCCAGGCAAAGGCTCGGCATGGGCGGCTTGGGCTGCGTCATCGGCTGGCAAGGACGGCTCCAGACCGCCGTCCGCCCGGGGCACCAAGGGCTCGCGGAAGGGTAGGTTGATGTGCACCGGCCCGGGTCGCCGTCCCTGGCTCACCGCGGCGGCGCGTCGGCCCAGGGCGGTCAGGGTGTGGCGGATGGCGGGATCGTCCACCGGCGCTCCGGGATCGTGGAACTCTCGGACCTGGGTGCCGAAGAGCCGGGTCTGATCGGTGGTCTGGTTGGCCCCCCAGCCGTGCGCCTCCGGAGGGCGGTCGGCGGAGAGGAGGAGGAGGGGAATGCCGGCGGCGCTGGCCTCCATCACCGCCGGATACCAGTGGGCCGGGGCGCTGCCGGAGGTGGCGAGCAGGGCCACCGGTCGGCCGCTGGCGCGCGCCAGGCCCAGGGCAAAGAAGGCGGCGCTGCGCTCGTCCAGGATGGGCGTCAGGGTCAGGTCCGGGCGTTGCTGGGCGGCCAGGATGACGGGCGTGGAGCGGGAGCCCGGGGAGATGACCAGGTGGCGCACGCCCCCGGCGATGAATCCGTCGAGGAGGGCCAGGGCCCAGCGCAGGCCGGTAGCGGCGGGGTCCGGCGGGGCGGGCGCTGTCATGCGAAACGCAAGGCCGAGAGCATGGCGGCGAGCTTGTGTTCGGTTTCCCACCACTCCTGGGTGGGATCGGAGCCCGCGACGATGCCGGCGCCGGCATAGAGGTCGGCGGTGCGTTCGTGGATGTCGGCGCAGCGCAGCAGGACCCAGAGGTCGCCGCTGAGGTCCGGTTCCAGGGTGCCCGCCGCGCCCGTGTACCAGCCGCGCTCGAAGGGGTCGCTGAGGCTGAGCCAGGCGCTGGCCTCCCGGCGCGGCTGGCCGTTGGTGGCCGGGGTCGGGTGGAGCCGTTCCGCCAGGGTGAAGACGTCCGTGGGTTGGTGGAGCGTGGCGACGATGCGGGTCCAGAGGTGCTGGACGTTGCTGAGCTGCATGACATCGGGCTCCGCCGGGACCTCGATGCTTGCGGCGCAGGGCCCCAGGGCATCGCGGATCGCCTGGATGACCAGACGGTGTTCGTGGCGGTTCTTGGCGCAACCGCGCAAGGTCTGGTTCAGGGCCCCGTCACGCTCCGCCTCCGCCGCGCGGCGGATGGTCCCGGCCAAGGCATCCACCTCCACCCGGTTTCCCCGTAGGCTCAGCAGCCTTTCGGGGGTGGCGGCGACGAAACTGCGCGTCCCGTGGCGGATACTCACGATCTGGCAACTGGGAAAGAGGGTGGGCAAGGCCGCCAGCAGGCGGGTGAGGTCGAAAGACCGGCTCCCCTCGAGGCGCAGCCGGCGGGCGAGGACGACCTTCTGCAACTCCTTGGCGGCAATCCGGTCTAGGGCGGTCCGCAGCAGGCGTTGCCAGCCCGTGGCGTTGGGCGTGTCCAGACAGCGCCGGAGGTGGGCAGGACCCAGCGGGGTTGGCGGGGGCTGGAAGAGGGCGGGGACCAGGCGATCCAGCAGGGCCGACCAGCGGCCTACCAAGTCGGCGGAGTCCGCCGGCAAGCGGGCACTGAACACCAGGGCGGCCCGGTCCCCGTGGGTACGCAGGGCAATCTCGGGTACCCGCAGCAAGGCATTGGGCAACTCCCCTGGTGCCGGGGCCCGGGCATCCGGCCGGGCGGCAAATCCCAGGAGCGCGAAGCCCCCCAGGCCAGTGGCATCGGGATCGAGTTGGCGCCAGGAGGCCGCGAGTGCCTGGGCGTGGGTCCGCAGGCTTGACAAGCGGTCAGGCCCGCCCACTCGCCACTCGGCCGCGGTGCCATAGCCGATACGCTGCTCCTCGCGGTGGCCCTGGAGAAACTGAAATTGGGGGCCATCGAGGGTCGGCGTCGCCGTTGGCAGCCGGGGCAGATCCAGGGCCAGGGAGACGAATCCCACGGCCTCGGCGCCGATGGCCCTAGCGCTTGCGCGCAGACGGCCCTTCATCTGGTCCAGGATAGCGGGTGGCGCAGGCATGGGGAGGACTTGGGTCGGGACTCGCGCGGGCTGTCGGTTTATGGGGGCCGGTCTCCCGGACCCTACTGAAAATGGGGTGTCGCGATCGGCTCCGAACCCTAGGTGAGGTCGGCCCAGAAGCGCTCCATGGCGGCCACGGTCTCGGCGGTCTTCTCCCAGTGCGGGATACCCCTGGTGGGGCTGATGCGCTCGGCGCGCCAGTTGGAGTGCTGGGCGATCAGGTCGGGCAGCAGGTCGAAGGAGATATTGGGGTCGCGGTCGTACAGGGCGAGGGCCGGCAACTTGAGCTTGGCGTACAGCATGTCAGCCGCGTTCGGGGTGAATAACTGCCCGGAGAGGAAATAGAGCGGGGCATAGCGGGCGCCGGGCTGGTGGGCGGTAGCATAGGCGTACTCGACCATCTCGGCCGGCGTCTGGCCAACGAAGGCCTGGCCCAGAAAGTAGCGGATGCTGGGCCGGGACGTCAGCAGATTGAAGAGCCCCTGGCTCAGATAGGGCAGGCTCAGGGCCTTGTGCACCCGGACGCTCAGATTGCCCGAGGGCAGGGAGCGCTTGCTGAAGCCCGTGGGCGAGAGGATGACCAGGGAGGTGACGGCCTCGGGGACGGCCAGGGCCGCCCGGGCAGCGAACTCCGAGCCCAGGGAGAAGGCTACGACGTCCGCCGGTTCGCGCACCACCTCCGCGAGGAAGTCCGTCAGGGCATCGGCATACAGCTCGGGGGAATAGCGGCGCGCGCTGCGATCCGAGAAGCCGAACCCGGGCAGGTCGGGGGCGAAGACCGGCCGTTGTGAGCGGAAATGCTCAAAGAGGGGCCGCATCTCGAAGGCGCTGGGGGCGGCGTTGATGCTATGCACCAAGACCAGGGGCCGACCCTGGGCCTGAGTGTCCGCATAATAGCTGACGCGCCCGGCCTGCTGGGACTCGAGCACCCGGCGCGGGGCGCTGATCGCCTCTGGCAGGGCGGTCCGGCAAGCCGGCAGGCAGGCGTCAGGAAGGGGAATCGAGAAATCAGTCTGCATGGCGCCGTTACCTAACCCTGAGCTAGGGTCTTGAAAAAGATAAATATCCACATCGGCCAGTTGCATTTGCGAGCCCGCGCCCTGGCAAAAACGCGGTAATGACCGGTCAATCGGGGGTTTGTGGCAATATAAACCCGTGCCCGAGGATGTCAAGCTAGGTTGTCGTCAAGTAGGTGGAACATGCGGCCGATTAATCGACCTTCTCAGCCCTTATGACCTCCGTAGTCGACTCGCTCTCGCGGCATCCCGCGCGGGGCCTGGCCTTGGGGGCGGGCTTGTCGCTCCTGGGTTGCGCGTCCCCCGCCGTGCGGGACGCTAGCCTTGATATCCAGGCGCCAGAACCCAGGGTGGCGGTCCCGGGTCGGGCCCACCAGGTCCGGGTGGAGATGGGTGTCATCCTCTCCCTCACCGGATGTGAATTCGACTATCGGCTCTATCGCCCCGCGCCACCCGCCGCCGAAGGGCTGGTTATTCTGGGGCCTGGATTCCTGCGCGGCAAGGAGCACCTGGCCGGGCTGGCTCGGGCCCTGGCCGCCGCGGGGCTGGCAACGGCAACCCTGGACTATTGCAATGGGCGACTCTGGGATGGCGGTCATTATCAAAACGGGCTCGACATGGTGCGGCTCGCCCAGCACTTGGGGGCGCGGCGGGTCGTCTATGGAGGTTTCTCCGCTGGCGCCCTGGCGGCCCTGGTCGCCGGTTACCGGGATCCCCAGGCCCTCGGCGTGATTGCCCTGGACCTGGTTGATGCCGACGGGCTGGGACTGCGGCTGGCGGCGGGACTCGATAAGCCCCTGATCGGTCTCATGGGCGAGCCCTCCGCCTGTAATGCCGGGGCCCGGGGGTTGCAGGTCTTGGAGGCGAGCCGGCTGGGTCGCGCCGAGTCCGTCCCTGGTGCCGGGCACTGCGATTTCGAGTCGCCGACGGATGGCTTGTGCGAGCTGGTCTGTGGACAAACGGGGGGAGCCTCCGCTCGACGTCGGGAGATTATCGCGACCACGGTGCTGGCCGCCGTGGAACTCATGGGGCCCCGGCCGGACCAATCGGACCCACCCGGCCGACCGGACAGAACCTAGCCCCCCCTTGAAGGTTTCGCTATGATGCGGCCCTGTCCTGGACCCCGCCCCTTGCTCCGCGTCGGTTGCTCGACCCTTTCGACAAGGCGGGTGGCGGAGTTGGTGACAAACATTCCACAAGGGCGGTCACTAGACCCAAGAGGGAAGTTGGCATTGAACATCGATCGGTTGCCGGCCCGTCGTGGGGTGCGCCCAGGCGCGCCCGGGGAAGGGCTATGCTGAGACGCATCCTCTGGATTTTGGGGATCATCATCGGTCTGGCCCTGGGCGCCGCGCTCCTGGGGCCCTTCCTGATCTCAACCCAGTCCCTGGCGGGCCGGGAGCCGGCGGGCGCGGTCGCGACTGCCCAGAGTCACTTTGTCGAGATTCCCTTCCCCGGGACCGAGGGGATCAAGCTCCACTATCTGGAAGCCGGGTCCGAGAATCCGCCCAATGCCCCGGTCTTCATCCTGCTGCACGGCTTCACCTTCAATGCCTTCACCTGGCAGCCGGCGCTGGATTTTTTCGCTCGGCAGGGGCGGGTGTTCGCCTTTGACCAGATACCCTACGGCCTGAGCGCCAAGCTGACGCCCGCGGATTGGGACGGCCCCAACCCCTACGCCAAGGAGGCGGCGATCGCGCAGCTCTTTGCCTTCATGGATGCCCTGGGCATCAAGCGGGCGATCCTGGTGGGCAACTCCTCGGGTGGCACCCTGGCCATGGAGGCGGCCCTGGCCAGGCCCGAGCGGGTCGAACGTCTGATCCTGGTGGCGCCCTGGGTTTACGCCCAACGGCCGACCCTGCCCGCCGCCGTGGCGGAGTTGCCACAGTTACGCCGCCTCAGCCTCCTGATTGCCCGTAAGCTCGGCCAGGGTGGCCTCCTCGATTACTCCTATGCCGACCCTGGGCGCCTCGACGAGGATCGCCGGTCCCTCATGACGATCCACACCCGGATGGCGAACTGGGACCTGGCCTGGGGCGAACTGCTGAATCGGTCCCTGTCCAGTCCGGTCACGGTGAGCGAGCGGCTGGACCAGATTACCCAGCCCGTCCTCCTGCTGACGGGCGACCAGGACAAGCTGGTCCCGGTTGCCGATACCCGTAAGGTTGCCGAGCGGCTGCCGAACGCCACCCTGGAGCTGTTGCCTGGCTGCGGGCATGTGCCCCAGGAGGAGTGTTTGGCATCCTTCGAGCGGGCCGTCTCCGTCTGGCTGCGGGCCCCGAAACCCGTCGCGGCGGACCCCGAGTCCCGGGGCCGAGGCCACCGTTAGTCGGCATTTATTCTGTTTTCCCTATCTTTTTTCCATAGAGACCCTTAACCCATGCCTATCGCCTTCCCCTTTTCCGCGATCGTCGGCCAGGACGAGATGAAGCAATCCCTGCTGGTGGCGGCGGTCGATCCAACCATTGGGGGCGTGCTGGTCTTCGGTGATCGCGGCACCGGCAAGTCCACCGCGATTCGCGGCCTGGCGGCCCTCTTGCCCAAGATGCGGGCGGTCCTGGGCTGTGCCTACTCCTGTGATCCCGCGGCGGACGAGGGCGCCCTGTGCGCGGAATGCCGGGAGCGCGCCAAAAAAGGGGGGGTACCCAAGACCCACTCGGTGCCGGTGCCGGTGGTTGATCTGCCCCTGGGCGCGACCGAGGATCGGGTGATCGGTGCCCTGGACCTGGAACGCGCCCTGACTCAGGGCGAAAAGGCTTTCGAGCCCGGCCTCCTCGCCCGCGCCCATCGTGGCTTTCTCTATATCGACGAGGTGAACCTGCTGGAGGACCATCTGGTCGATGCCCTCCTGGACGTGGCCGCCTCCGGGGAAAATCTGGTGGAGCGCGAGGGCCTGAGCCTGCGCCATCCGGCCCGCTTCGTGCTGGTCGGCAGCGGTAACCCCGAAGAGGGCGAACTGCGCCCCCAGCTCCTGGATCGCTTCGGCCTCTCGGTGGAGGTCAAGACCCCCGGCGACCTGCCCACCCGGGTCAAGGTGGTGCGTCTGCGCGACGAGTTCGAGCGTGATCCGGCGGCCTTCGTCGCCAAGTGGAAGCGCAAGGACGGCAAGATCCGTCACCAACTGGAATCGGCGCGCAAGGCCCTGTCCACGGTCGAGGTCCCCGATCTGGCCCTGGAACAGGCGGCCAGGCTGTGCATGGCCCTGGGTACGGACGGCCTGCGCGGTGAACTCACCCTGATTCGTGCCTCCCGCGCCCTGGCCGCCCTCGAAGGCGATACGGTCGTGGGCATCACCCATCTGCGGCGGATCTCCGCCCCGGCTCTGCGTCACCGACTGCGGCGTGATCCCCTCGATGAATCCGGCTCCACGGTGCGCGTTCAACGCGCCGTCGAGGAGCTGTTTCCCGCATGACCCCGAGCACAACCCCCGGGATAGAGACCCTGATCTCCCCCTGGGATGATGTCGCCCTGGCCGCCGCCCTCTTCGCCGTGGACCCGGCGGGCACCGGCGGCGTCGCCCTGCGGGCGCTGGCGGGGCCGGTCCGGGACCACTGGCTCGCCTTGGCGCGGGGGCTGTTGCCGAGTGAATGCCCGCGACTCA
>JBASIS010000265.1:0-30482 GCA_049654905.1 Chromatiaceae bacterium | reverse complement strand
GCAGCGGGCCGATGAAATCGCCATGACCGGTGTTGACGGCCTCGATGAGGGCGCTGACCCCGTCGACATCCTGCTGGTTAGGGTCCGCGCCAGCGGCCAGCAGCAGTTCGACGACATCGGTACGATTACTGCCAATGGCCCAGATGAGGGCCGTGCCGCCCAGCTTGTCATGGGCGTTGGGATTGGCGCCCTTGGCGAGCAGAGTGGCCACGACATCGGTTTGGCCCTCGCCAGCGGCCAGGAGGAGGGCGGTCGCGCCCTCCTTATCCTTGGCCTCCAGTTCGGCGCCCGCATCGACCAGCAGCTTCACGACTTGGGCGTGGCCACGGGCGGCGGCGTCCATCATGGCGGTACGGTGATCCTTATCCGAGGCCTTGGGATCGGCGCCCTTGTAAAGCAGTTGCTCCACCATGTCGGCGATGCCGTACCGGGCGGCGATCATGAGGGCGTCCCAGCCACCGCGGGTGCGGTCGTGCAGATTGGCGCCCCGCTCGATGAGGAGGGCGGTGATGCCGATGTGGCCGTTCTCGGCGGCGAAGGTCAGGGCGGTGCAGTTGGCGTTGGCGCGGGCGTTGACATTGGCGCCCCGGGCCAGGAGCAGGGCGACGGTCTCCAGGTTGTCGCCCTCGACAGCCATCATCAGGGCCGTCTTGCCGAACTCATTGGCGGCATCGACCGGTACGCCCTGATCGAGGTAGCGCGTGACCTCTTCGGTCTTGCCGACGGCGGCGGCGTTGCGCATCTCCTTGCCAAGGGAGTTATCGGCGGCCTGTGCCGGGAGCGCGGCGACGAGTGCCAGGAGAAGGGGCAGGGCGGTCAGGTATCGGGTGGTCATGTCGGCGGCGCCTCGAGGCGATCGGTTCCGGTGGATGGATCCGGCGATCATTCGGATTTAGCTTTGCTTGCGGCTTCCATATCGGCCTGGGTTTGCGCCGTGCCCGCGTCTGGATCGACCTCGTCGGGCTCTTCGGGCATGGCATGGACTATGCCCTTATGGCAGTCAATGCAGGTATCGCCCTTGTCGGGGGCGTTGCTGTGGCGGCTACGGGCGGAGCGGTCCTGGGCCGCCAGGTCCATATGTGAATACTCATGACAGGAGCGGCACTCGCGGGAATCGGTGGCCTTCATCTTCTCCCAGACACGGCTGGCCATGTTCCAGCGATGGGCCTCGTATTTCTCCGGGGTGTCGATGGTGCCCATAAATTCATGATAGACGTCCTTGGCGGCCATGACCTTGGCGATCATCTTGGGAATGAAGGGCTGGGGGACATGGCAGTCGGCGCAGCCCGCGTGGACTCCGGAGGCATTCTGCCAATGGGTCGATTGCTGCAATTCCTCCAGATTCTTTTGCATGGTGTGGCAGGAGGTGCAGAATTCCGTGGTATTGGTGTGGGCCAGTCCGGCGTTGAAGAGTCCGGCGAAAACGATGCCCGCCACGAAAATGACAGCAAAACCAAGGATTAATTTCTTGCGGGAGGCGCCTTCGGGCTTGGCCATGGAAATCCTCATTGGGGGTGGCAATGGCATTCAGGTGGCTCGGGTATGCCGAGTCACGAGCCCGGCGGGACGGCTGCCAGGCTTCATTGTTGTTATCTGTTTCGATGTTAAGGCATGGCGGAGGCTTTGCCAAGAATTCGGGGTGGCAGCCTTGAAAAAAACCGCGGCGGTCATAATCCCCTTAATGACCAGGCGTACGGGTTTGCCGTCCCCCGATGCCCCGCTCCCGGGCAAAATCCAACATCCGCTGGATGGGTTGTCGCGCTTGGGCGCGGATTTCGGGGGCGATCAGGATCTCCTGGTCGCCGGTTATCAGGACCTGCTCCAGGTTCTGTAAGGCATTCATGGCCATCCAGGGACAACGGGCACAACTCTCGCAGGTGGCGCCCACGCCGGCGGTGGGTGCGGCGATGAGCTTCTTGTCCGGGGCGAGCTGGTGCATCTTCCAGAAGATGCCCTCATCCGTGGCAACGATAAACTCCTGGTTAGGCATCTCCAGCACCGCCTTGATCAACTGGGTGGTGGAGCCCACCACATCCGCCTGATCCACGACCTCGTCCGGGGCCTCGGGGTGGACGAGAACGGCGGCGCCGGGGTGCAGGCGCCGTACCCGGTCGAGGGCGAAGCCCTTGAATTCCTCGTGGACCACGCAGGCCCCGGGCCAGAGCAGCATTTCGGCGCCCGTGACCCGTTCGATGTAATGCCCAAGGTGTTTGTCCGGGGCCCAGAGGATTTTTTGTCCCTGGGCCTGGAGGTGCTCGACCACCGGCAGGGCGATGCTGGAGGTCACTACCCAGTCGGATCTGGCCTTGACCGCCGCCGAGGTGTTGGCATAAACCACCACGGCGTGATCCGGGTGCTGGTCGCAAAAGGACGCGAAAAGGTCCGCTGGACAGCCCTCGTCCAGCGAGCAGGTGGCCGCCAGGTTGGGCATGAGGACGTGCTTTTCGGGATTGAGAATCTTAGCGGTCTCACCCATAAAGCGTACGCCGCACACCACCAGGGTGCTGGCTTGACTCTCGCTGCCGAAGCGCGCCATCTCCAGCGAGTCGGCGACGTAGCCACCCGTCTCCTCCGCCAGTTCCTGCAGGTCTCCATCCGTGTAGTAGTGGGCGACCAGGACGGCATTGAGTCTCGCCAGGAGGCTCTTGATGCGCGCCTTGAGGTCCGCCTTCTCCTCGGGAGGCAGGACCGGCCAGACCGGGTGGCTGGGCACCTGGACGGCCGGGATTTCAATGGCTTGTGGAAACGACATAGGTGGGTCTCCGTGCCGGGGATGCAGTAGGTTAATCAGCTTCCCCGCGGGTGACGGGCGGGGCTTCGGGTGTCAGGCCATCCCCCGAGGGGTTGGTGAAGCGGTCGTTCAAAATCTGGACGTAGGAGTTGGCGTCCTCGCGAATTTTGGTCAGGCGCCGCCGGGCCGCGCCAGTCCAGCCGGCCGGATTGGGGGCAAGGATGGTACGCCAGGCCTTGGTGTTGCGCTGGAAGGCGGCCATGAGGTCGCCGCGGACCCCCAGGGTCGCTGCCTCCTTGCGCAGGGAGTTCATCAGACTCATGGCGGCCAGATTGCGGATACTAAAGTGAATGAGGGCGGCGATTCCGACCAGCACGGCCAGGAATACCAGGTCCAGGGAGAGACTCACCAGGGTCGAAACCCAGCCTGGCTGGGCGGCGGGCTCGCTCCAGTAGCCGATTTCCAGGGTGCCGGCCAGGGAGAGGATGGTCAGGGCGCCGAGGGCGATACCGTCCCCCCAGAGGGTGCGCAGGCGCCAGCGGCTCAGGGCACGGATCAGGAAGGGGGCGGCCTTGTCGCTGATGTCTTTCGCGGTCTTGTCGAGGGCGCCGACGATGCGGTAGGCACGCTCGATCTCGACCTCCTGCATACGGCCGTGGATTTCCCCCAAGTCGAGGTCGCGCTTGGCCTCGAAGCGCTTGCGTTTGCCCTCGTCCTCGATGGGCGTCGCGGCATCGGGATTATATATAGTGTAAAACCGACCGGCGGTCAGGCCCTCTTCGCCGAGGGCGCGCTGCCAGGCGGCGACGACGTCCTCTGGGTTGTCCTCCCGTGCCGCCGTATCAATCTGATTGAGAATATAGAGAAACTTGCTCGAGTCCGATCGGCCGATGGTATCGGCGACCAGGTGCTTCAGGGTGTCGCGCATGGCCCCCGGTTCCGGGTGGCGGGCGTCGAAGAACACCAGTACCAGGTCGGAAAGATCAATGATGTGATCCGTGATCCGCAGGGTCGCGGTGCGCTGGGCATCGGCGTCGAAGCCGGGGGAGTCGATGAGGATTTTGCCGCGCAGGGCCTCGCTCGGGCAGGTCTTGAGCTGGAGATAGGTATCGATGCGCTTACCCTCGCCGGCCGCCGCCACATCAATGTCCTTGGAGATCTGATAGAGCGGGAAGCGGGGATCCGAATCCAGGGCTATGCCCGGTAGGGCATGGGCCGTGGCCTCCCGGCTGTAGCAGATGACGGTAAAGCGGTCATCGACGGCCTGGTTGCCGCTACGCTGGATCTTATAGCCGAGAAAGTGGTTGATGAAGGTGGACTTGCCGGCCGAGAAGGTGCCCAGCACCGAGATCAGGGGCCACCAGGGAATCTGGGTAGCGTAGGACTGGTCGGGGGCCAGCAATCCCATGGCGTGGGCTACCTTGTCGAGGGCGCGGAAACTCTGGACCGTGCTCAGGAGGACGGGGTTCTCCTGGGCGAGATGGGATTCGAGGTTTTTGAGTTGCTGTTCGACGGCGTCCGTGGTGGGAGACATGGGGTAATTTCCTCTTAGGTTGAAAATGTTAAGGATGGTAAACCCAACGGGGGCCGGGAGGCCAATCAACAAGCGGCCAAGGACTGCGGGAATCGTACCGGCCTGTTTAGGCATCTGATTTAACTGTAATAATGATTGCAGGGTATTGAAGCCGACCAGAGTTTCCGGCATAATAGTCCTTGGCGCTTTCTACTTGTTAAGCATAAAGTAGGCTCCGTTCATGGGCGCGCGGCAAGTCCAGGTGGCGGGGAGGCGGCTAAGTCCACTCCGTTAGGTTTGCGGCGTTTACCTCGGCGGCGAACCCTCGCTTGCTGGACCAGCGGTTAAGGTTAAATATAGCATGGCTAAGCTTATGGTTAATCCAATGATGCGGGGATTCTTCGTGGCGACCTGGGTGGCGACGTCATCCCTGGTGGCGGCCGCCCCGCCCCTGGCTTACCCTCCGCAGCAGGGTTTCGGTGAATTCGTGGTCCGCCAGTCGGAGGGTGCGCCCACCCTCTCGATTGGTGGCACCGTGGTCCCTTACAAGGAGGTCACCCTCGCCGCCCAGATGCCGGGCCGGGTCAGCTACCTGGCGGGTATCGAAGGTGACAAGTTCAAAAAAGGCGATCTTCTGGTCGCCATCGACGATCAGGAACTTCTGGCTAAGCGCCGCGCCCTTCTGGCACAGATGGCCTCCGCCGATGCTCAGTGGCGTAATGCGGGCATCCAGTTTAACCGCGAGATCTACTCACCCAGATCCAAGGCCCCACCGGGTGGCATGGCCGTCCCCAACCTCTTTGACCAGATGTTCACCCGTCCCATGGAGGGCTTTTTGGGCGAACGCTCCGAGGGGGCGGAGGTTTCGGCGGATCTCCATGCCTCCGGGACCCAGGTCGAGCAGGCGCGCAGTGCCCTCATGTCCTTGCAGGCCGATTTGCAGGCCCTGGATTCCAAGCTGCGCGATGCCCGGAGCATTGCTCCCTTCGATGGCGTCATCGTCAAGAAATCCGTGGAGGTCGGCGATACCACCCAGCCGGGCCAGCCTCTGCTGACATTCGCGGACGTGGAATACCTTCAGGTCGATATCGATGTCCCCTCCCGTCTGCGTGCCGGGCTGAAGGAGGGCATGATGATTACCGCCGAACTCGACGTGAATCATCAGCAGGTGCCGGTGCGCGTGGCCCAGATCTACCCCATGGCCGACGCCCAGCGGCACACGGTTAAGGTGAAGCTGGATCTGCCCCAGGGTGTAGCCGAGCCGGGTTTGTACGTTCGGGTCCTGGTTCCGGACTTTGGGGCCCCGGAACGGGGCAATCCGCTGGTTCCGGCCACGGCCATCCGTTACAACGGCAGCCTGCCTGGGGTCTATGTCCTGGATGAGCAGGGCCGCCCTAATCTGCGCCTGGTCCGTCTGGGCGAGCGGCAGCCGGACGGCATGGTGAACGTCCTCAGTGGTCTGCGTCCCGGCGAACGCATTCTTGGCGATCCACCTCCGGGCGTGGCCGCCGGTTGGTCGGGGGGGGCTTCGGCCCCGCCCCGTTGACCTCTTAGCCGAATACCCAACAAAAAATAAGGCGCCGGTTCCAATCCGGCGCTTGCCTTTCTTCCGGGAGGCATCCCGCCCAACCTGCCTAGGGCACCTCCCGGTCAGCTCTCAATGGTGTGCAAGGCCATGAATCACGACGAGACCCTGAGTCAATCCGCGGGAACCCCCAGGTTTACGGACGAGAGTCTCGGCATTGCCGGGCGCACGGCGCGATTCTTCCTTCGTTCCCCGCTGTCACCGCTCTTCTATGTCGCCATGCTCATGATGGGCCTGCTCGGCCTGGTCATGACGCCGCGGCAGGAAGACCCTCAGATCTCGGTGCCCATGATCGATATCATGGTGCAATACCCCGGGGCCTCGGCCCAGCAGGTCAGTAACCTCGCCATGCAACCGCTGGAGCGGATCATGAGCGAGATACCTGGCGTCAAGCACGTTTACTCCGCGGCCCAGCGCAACGGCGGCATGGTCACCGTCCAATTCGATGTCGGCGAGGCGATGGGTCCGTCCCTGGTCAAGGTCAACGACAAGCTGGCCTCCAATCAGGACAAGATCCCCCCCGGGGTCATGCAGCCGCTGGTCAAGAGCAAGGGCATCGATGATGTCCCCATCGTGACCCTCACCCTCTGGTCGATGGACTCGGACCGCGACGGCCTGCCGGACGTCGACGACGGTCAGTTGCGGTTGCTGGCCCAGGACGTGCTTCAGGCTATCAAGGAGGTCCAGGATACCGCCAACGCCTTCGTCGTCGGGGGTCGCCGCGAGCAGGTTACGGTGGATGTTCAGCCCGAACGCCTGGCCGGCTATGGGATCAGCCTGGATCAGGTGGCCCAGACCATCCAGACCGCCAATGCCGAAACCTTCGCCGGCGGTCTCGAGACCAGTGGCTCCCATTTCTCCGTCTCCACCGGTGCCTTCCTGAAGGGCATGGACGATATCAGCCGCCTGGTGGTGGGCACCCATCAGGGTCAACCCGTCTATGTCCGTGATGTGGCTCGAGTCTCCCAGGGTCCGGAGGACGCGAGGCACCTGGTCGCCTACTACACGGGTCCGGCCGCCCCCGAGGGCGTCAAGGCCGATGGCGTGCCGGCGGTCACCATCGCCGTAGCCAAGAAGGAACTGACCAACGGCGTGAGCGTAGCCAATGCCATCCTCGCCCGGGTGGAGGAGCTCAAGGGCGAGCGTATCCCTTACAACGTCGAGGTCAGTGTCACCCGCAATTACGGCGCCTCGGCGGACGACAAGGTCAGCGAGCTCATCTTCAAGCTCTTTATCGCCACGGGCTGGGTCTTCCTCCTGGTGTGGGGGGCCTTCCGCGCCCTGCGCCCGGCCATCGTGGTCATGCTGGTCATCCCAGTCGTCCTGCTCATGACCATCTTCGTGGCCTGGATCTGGAATTACACCATTGACCGGGTGAGCCTTTTCGCCCTCATCTTCTCCATCGGTATCCTGGTGGATGATGCCATCGTGGTGGTGGAGAATATTTACCGCCGCTGGCTGGAGGAGGGCCACACCGGCGACGATATCGCCATCGAGGCCGTAGCGGAGGTGGGCAACCCCACCATCCTCGCCACCTTCACCGTGATCGCCGCCCTGCTGCCCATGGGCTTCGTCTCCGGCATGATGGGCCCCTACATGGAACCGATCCCGGCCCTGGGCTCGGCGGCCATGTTTATCTCCCTCTTTGCCGCCTTTGTCTTCACGCCCTACCTGGCCATCTCTAAGTGGCTGCGGCCCTCCATGGCCTATCTGGAGAAGGCCGAGAAGCGCGAGCACAAGGAGGCGGAGAAGATCGAAAAGCTCTTCCGCCGCATCCTGGTTCCTCTCATCGAGAGCAAGCGTAAGCGGAAAATTTTCCGCCTGGTACTCTGGGGCACCTTTGCCTTCACCTTGACCTTCTTCTACTTCAAGTGGGTCGCTGTCAAGATGATGCCCTTGGACAATAAGCCCGAATACACGGTGGTGGTCGATATGCCGGAGGGCACGGCCCTGCCGGTGACGGCCAACCTGGCCCATCGCCTGGTGGACAAACTCCGCGCCAGCCAGCCGGAGATCACGGCGGTCCAGCTTTACGCCGGTACGGCACGGCCTTACGACTTTAATGGCATGGTGCGCCACTACTATTTACGCTCGGACCCCTGGCAGGCCGAGTTACAGGTGCAACTCCTTCACAAGAAGGCGCGTAAGCGCTCCAGTCATCAACTGGCCATCGAGGCTCGCGAGGTCCTGCTGCCGCTGGTGGCGGGTACGGGTGCCAAGATCTCGGTGGTCGAGATGCCTCCCGGACCCCCGGTGCTCCAGTCGGTGGTGGCCGAGATCCATGGCCCCTCGGCGGAGGTCCGCCGCCAGTTCACCCGCGATATGACTGCCGTCTTCGACCAGGCGGAGAGCCTGGTTGACGTGGACAATTACTTGCGCGAACCCTATGACTACTGGCGTTTTGACGTGGACACGGAAAAGGCGGTACGCGGCGGTATCTCCGTGGATGCCATCAACCGCAACCTGGCCATGGCCTTGGGCGGAGCGCCCATGGGGGACGTTAAGGAGCAGGCCGGTCACGAACCCATCAATATCGTCGTGCAGGTGCCGATGGCGGAGCGTTCGGAGATCGAACGGCTGGGCGACCTGCCCGTCCAGTCGACCTCGGGAATGACCCTGCCCTTGCGCGAGTTGGGCCGCTTCGAGCGAGTGCCCGAGGAGGACATCATCTACCGCAAGGACCTGCGCGCGGTTGAGTACGTGGTGGCGGATGTAGGTGGAAAACTAGCCGCGCCCGTCTATGGCATGCTCCAGATCCAGGATATTCTGGACCAGAAAGGCTATAGGGCTCCCGATGGCATGGCGCCTCTAGGTTACTGGACCCAGGCCCCTGCCAACGACCGCCACTCGTCCTGGGAGTGGGCGGGCGAATGGACCGTTACCTACGAGACCTTCCGCGACATGGGAGCGGCCTTTGCCGTGGCCCTAGTGCTCATCTACATCCTGGTGGTATGGGAGTTTGGCAACTTCCGCATTCCCCTGGTCATTATGGCGCCCATTCCGCTGACCCTGCTGGGGATCATTCCGGCCCATTTCCTTATGTTCAGCTTGGGCAAGGGCGGAGAGTTTACCGCTACCTCCATGATCGGCTGGATAGCCCTGGCCGGCATCATTGTCCGCAACTCCATCCTGCTGGTTGATTTCTCCATCCATGAGGTGCAAAAGGGCGTGCCGGTGGCCGAGGCGGTGATTCGTGCCTGTAAGACCCGGACCCGACCCATTCTCATCACGGCTCTGGCCCTGGTGGCGGGTTCCAGTGTTATCTTCACCGATCCCATCTTCCAGGGCATGGCCATCTCCCTGGCCTCGGGGGTGCTGGTGTCCACCATCCTGACCCTGATCGTCATTCCCCTGGGTTGCGTCGAGGCCAGCAAGGATCTGTGTGAGGTGGCGGTGGCGACCGCGCATCCCGGCGTCAAGGTCCCTTGCGCCAATGGCGAGGGTGGCAATGGCGGCGGCTACGCGGCGGCACCCGCTCCGGATACCCGGGCGAAGCCAGCTAAGAGCGGCCTGCTGATCCGCATTTGGATGGGCCTGTTCGAAGTCGTGTCCATGGCTTTCTTCCTAGTTCGGGGTATCCTCCTGCTGCTTATCGATCTGGTGAAAGGCCTCTTCAAGCCTAAGAAGGCCAAGCGGGTCGCGTCGCCACCCCCATCCCCCCCCACGCCCCCAGCCGCTGTCGAGGGTGGCGGTGCTCCGTCCCCACTGAGTCCGCCCGCCCCCGCGGCAGGAGGGGCAGCCCCGCCAGTCCCTCCGGCGACCCAGGCCGAGACGAGCGCCGAGCCCTTGGCTAAGTTATCCTCGGAGGCACCGGCACCGGCACCGGCACCTGTTCCTGTTCCTGCTACCGTACTGGCACCCACCCCGGCTCCCGCTCCGGTTTCGGTTACGGCCGGACCCGTTGCGGCTCAGCAGCCTGCCCCTGCGCCGGTGGCTAGTCCGGCCCCAAAGACCGAAGCAACCACGCGCAAAAAGACTCCAGCCCCGGCCCGCAAGGCCGCTGCTCCAGTTAAAAAAGCCGAGGGGCCCACAGCTAATAATCAGATCCAGAAGAAGTCCCCACGTCGCGGCATTCGCCTCAAGAACGACGCGGATGAAGGGCCCGGCCACGATTGATTCATGTCGATTTTCCAGTGAGTGGGAAGGTGTTCGGATGAGGGTTCCAAGGTGGTGGCTATCACTTCGGGCCATCCCCTTCCTCCTCGTGAGCCTCATGCCCCTGAAGTCGTCCGCAGGAGAACCTTCCTGGGATCCAGCCTATGGGTACGCCCCGGCGCAGCGCCAGTCGTCGGGTGCCGCTGCCGGGGAAACCCCGCATTATGTCCAAGGTAGCCGGGACCCCTACGCTGCGGCAGGGGCTCCGAACGGCCTCGCTTCCGGGGCCAAACCGCCAGGCCTCTATGAAACCTTGCGGGGCGATCCAGGTCTGGGCCGTGCCCCATCGGGGCGCATCGAGGGCTCCACCAGTCCCCCAGGGCCGGATCCAGGGCGCTATCGCTTCCGGGGTGATGGGCCCGCCGTCGAGGGGGGCGAACCCGGCTCTGCCTCGGATTATCGCTACCGCCCCTTGACGACCCAGGAGCGGGATCGCGGTCAGGTGACCTCGGGCTGGCGGCCCGTGACCCTGCCCCGGCAGGAGTCGTCAGCCCCGCTCAACCCAGCCCGCCCCTCCTCCCAGGCCGATCGGCGGACCGGGGGTTGGACTCAAGGCCAGCCTCCCTACCCCGAACTACCGGGTAGGCCCAATCATGAAGCCGAGAACTGGTTCGACCGCCACTATGGCGAGGGTCGTCGTTGAATTTCCTGGGTGATCGCGATGGGCAACTTGCGTAGAATCAGGCCAAGAGACATCCGCTTGAGTGACTTGTCGCAACAGACATAAATTTTCCTGGAGGAATAGCCAATGAACCAGCAGTCTCCATCCCATCGCAGCGCCCTTGCCATCGGCCTCGCGGCCATTCTGGTGGCCCCGATTGCGCTGGCCGATGCCGAATTCTCCGCCGAAATGGTCCAGCGCGGGCCCGATGGCCAGTCCAGCGTAGGCAAGATCCTGGTTGGTAAGGACAAGACCCGTACCGAGGCCGTCCACCAAGGCCAGAGCCTGGTGCGTATCACTGATGATCAGCTCGGCCTGGAATGGATCCTCTTTCCCGAGCGCAAGAGCTATGTGGAGCGTTCGACCCTGGGACCCGACGGCAAGCCCAAGGCCGAGCCCACCGCCCAGGACCCCTGCGCCGGCGTGCCGGGCCTGAGTTGCCTGGCCAAGGGCGAGGAGACGGTCTCGGGGCGGAGCACCCTAGTCTGGGAAATCACTGTCAGTCAGCAGGGTAAGACCGCCACCGTCACCCAATGGATCGATAAAGAGCGCGGTCCCGCCTTTGCGTTGCGTCAGACCATGGTCGAGGGCGGCCAGATGGAACGCAGTCTCCTGGGTCAGGAGGAATTGGGCGGTCGCAAGACGGAAAAATGGGAGGTGAAGATGACGGGGCCGGATGGTAAGACCCTGTCCACCACCGAGTGGTACGATCCTGAATTGCAGATGGCCATCAAGCAGGAGTACCCCGGCGGCATGGTCAGCGAACTCGTCGGTATTCGTGTCGGCCCTCAGGCTGACGAGAATTTCACCCTGCCCGCGGGCTATAGCCGCATGGAGATGCCCCAGGGTGGGACTGATGCTCCCGCGCCACGGCCCTAATATTCACAGAGGTGTGTCTTCGGCTCACGGAGGCACCCTCGTTACTATTCCCGGCCGCGAGGTCACGCCATGATTACGGTTATCGGTAGCCTGAAGGGGGGGTCCGGCAAGAGTACCCTGACTTTTAACCTTGCCGTCTGGCTGGCCATGGCGGATGTTAAGGTCCAACTGGTCGATGCGGATCCCCAGGCCACCTTGACCGACGTGGTGGATGTGCGCCTGGAGGAGGGCTTTAGCCCCAAGCTCAAGGTGAAGGGTAAGGCGGGTATCAACCCGGAGGCCTTCGCCAGCGCCGAAGAGACCCTGATCGATGTCGGAACGGCGGATATGGATGCCATGCGTCTGGCCCTCAGGCTGTGCGACCGGGTGGTGGTCCCCGTGCCGCCCTCCCAGGCGGATATCTGGTCCACCCAGCGTTACATCCATCTGGTTGAGTCCGCGGCGGCGGGTCCGGCGCCACAGATGATTGGTTTCATTAATCGAGGTGACACCCATCAGGGCGTTCGCGAGACGAATGAGACCGCCGCCGCCCTAGTCTCCCTGCCAGGCATCAAATTCATCAAGCCGCGCATCGCTACCCGCACTGTCTTCCGCCGGTCTTTCAGCGAAGGCCTGGCGGTGTTCGAACTGGAGCCACGCGGCAAGGGCGCCACGGAGTTTTTCTCACTCGCGGCCATGCTTTATCCGAACGTGTTGAGCTGAATATGAGCCGAACCTGGCGGTGTTGGCTTGTCACCTTTAAGTAACCCGATGTCGGGTCATCAACGAGCAATGCCATGGCGGAAAATTCTGAGTTGACCCGGGCCCAGACGACCGGCGAGGGCGTGCCCTTTGACGGCATCGCCATTGATCGCCTGTCCCATGCCTTCGAGACCAGCGCCAAGCGCTGGGAACTGATCGTTTACCCTTCCATGTTTGCCTTTATCATCCTGGCCGCCTATGGCTTCTATCTGGTATTCAGCCTGGCAAAGGATGTCCACTACATGGCCATCAGCATCGATACCAACATGACGGTGCTGGCGAGCAATATGCAATCCATGTCGGACAATGTCAGCTTGATGAGCGGCAATGTCCGTCTGATGGCCACCAGCGTCGAGTCCATGGCCACGGATGTCACGACCCTCAAGCCCATGATGAACAGCATGGAATCCCTCAATCAATCCATTCGACTCATGACCCAGACCACCGGCAACATGAGCAACGACATGGGGAACCTGAATCGCAGCATCAGCAGGCCCATGGGCTTTATGAATTCCTTCATGCCCTGGTAACAGGCCCGGTCCGGGTTGGCTTGGGGTCCCGACCTATCCACGGGGGTATCAATCCATGGCTGCAATGGCCACTCATCCAGATCCCAGGCCGGCATCGCCCGTCCGCCTTGTGGTCGCTATCTCCTCCCGCGCCCTCTTCGATCTGGCGGAATCTCACCAGGTCTTTGAGAACGAGGGCGTGGCGGCCTACTACGAATATCAGGCCGCCCATGAAGAGGACATCCTGGAGCCTGGGGTCGCCTTCCCACTGGCGCGCAAACTGCTGGCCCTCAATGAATGGCTTGGGGAACGCGGGCGGGTGGATGTCATCCTACTGTCCCGCAACAGCTCTGATACCGGCCTGAGGGTCTTTAATTCCATTCGCCACCACGGGCTCGACATCTCCCGGGCTGCCTTCGCGGGTGGCGCCACGCCCTACCGTTATGTCGCCGCCTTCGGCGCCCATCTCTTCCTCTCGGCCGACCCTCAGGACGTGTCGCTGGCCCTAGAGGCCGGCTGTGCCGCCGCGACCCTGCTGCCGCAAGGCAAGCACCAGCCGGGTGGCACGGATGAGACCCTGCGCATTGCCTTCGACGGGGATGCGGTCCTCTTTTCGGACGAGGCGGAGCGCGTCTATCGGCGCGAGGGCCTGGCGGCCTTCAACCGGACCGAGACCGATGCCGCGCGTGAACCCCTCCAGGGTGGTCCCTTCAAGGACTTCCTGAGCGCGCTGCATCGCATTCAGGCCCTCTTTCCCGTGGAGAACCCACCCCTACGCACGGCCCTGATCACGGCCCGGGGCGCCCCCTCCCATGAGCGCGTCGTGCGCACCCTGCGGGCTTGGGGGGTGCGTATCGACGAGGCTCTGTTCTTGGGCGGACTCGACAAGGCCGCCTTCCTGCGGGCCTTCGCGGCGGATATCTTCTTCGACGATCAGCCGCTGCACTGCGAGGCGGCGCGGGACGTGGTCGCGACCGGGCATGTCCCCCATGGGGTGGTCAACGCAGTACTGGCGAATTAACCCAGCCCCGGTTGGAGCCGGGTCCTATCCGGCTACTGGACCGGGTCCAGGGTTGCCGAGGGACGCTGCAGGAAGTTGCCCTGGACGTAATCGATGCCAGCGGTCCAGAGAACGCTGAGGGTGCGGGCATCCTCGACATTGGTGGCAATGCTGGCCTTGCCCTGATCACGAATCAACTCGATGAGTTGGTTGAGCCGCTTTTCCTTGCGGTCATCGTCCGCGATGCCGGTGGTCAACTGGGCATCGAGCTTGACGAAGTCCGCCGGCAGAATGGCCAGCAGCTTGTCCGGGTTAGGCGCGGCACCGAAGCGGTTGAGGGCCATGTGGCAGCCCATCTGGGCTAAGTCCTGGGTCAATTTCGTATAGATGTCGGCATGGGCGTGGGCATTTTCCTCCAGGACCTGGAAGGTCAGCCAGTCCGCGGGGACCTGCTGCTGGGTGAGTTGGTCAGCGATCCAGGAGGCAAGCTGCTCCTCCCGTAGCGTCTCCTCGGCCAGATTGATGAAAAAGTTGAGTTGACGGCCCAGCTCGCGTTGTTCCACCAGGGCGATGAGGGCGTGTTTGATGACCCAGCGGTCAATGGCCACCATGCGGCCAGATTGGACGGCGGCGGCCAGGAATTCCTTGGCCTCGCGGATCCCGTGCCGGTCGTCGCGCAGCCGGATGAAGAGGTTGTAGCGCTCCTGGCCATCGCCCTTGAGACTGATGATCGGCTGGTAGAATAACTGAAAGTAATCACCGCCCAAGGCGCGGCTGATGCGCTCGGCGAACTGGCGGTCCTCATCCTGCGTGCGGGCCTGGGAGGCCTTGGCCGGGGTTGGCCGGTGGGTCGCGCCCTTACCGCAGCCCTCTTCCAGGACCTGCACCCGCCGCTCCAGTTTTTTCACCAGCCGTCTCTGCTGGAGATCCTGGTATTCCCGGCCGATGACCAGCGCTAGCCAGGCAAAATGCCCCTGTTCCGCCGCATCGCGCGCCCCCTGTCTGCGGGCCTCCAGGATTTGTGCCGCCTCGGTGGCGGCATCGGTGAGGAGGATGAGGGGCAGGTCGGTGGCCAGTTTCCGGTACTGCTCCAGGCAGGCGGTCAGGTCGATGAGCGGCGGCTGGGGGGAACAGAGCAGGATATCCGGCGCGCTGGTGGCGACCATCTCCTTGAGCCGGTCGGGCCCCGCGCATTGCCGTCCCCGTACCTCCAGGCCCACCTGCCGCAGGCCAGCGACGATGCCCTTGGCTTCGTCTTCCTGGGCGGTGAGGATCAAGAGTTTTGGCGGCACGAGGCGTATTCCATGGAATGAGGCGGATCAGGAAAGTTGGAACGCACGATTATCCTTACCCCGGTCCCGCAAGGCCAGTCGGGCCTCACCGAGTCGCGCCGGTCCAACCCGGTCAAGGTGTTTCCTAACCGCAAAGGGGGCCCGCAGCTTAACCACAGGGCTCCTTGTAAGCTCCTCCCGGCAGCTCCCGCACCAGTTTTGGGACCAGATAACCGGGTAATTCGGTTCTGAGTTTGGCCATGATCGCTCTCGCCTCCGCCAGGGATACCTCGAAATGGGCGGCCCCGGCCACGGGGTCGAGCAGGTGTAGGTAGTAGGGCAGGACGCTCGCCGCGAACAGGGCCTCGCTCAGGTCCGCCAGGCTGGTCGCCTCCGCGTTGACGCCACGGAGCAGGACGCTTTGGTTGAGCAGGGTCGCGCCGGTCGCCTTCAGGGCACTCAGGGCGGCGCGTACCTCCTCGCCGCGCACTTCCCGGGCATGATTGGCGTGGATGACGAGGGCGATGGGTAACCGGCTGGCGGCGAGCAGGGCCAGGAGGGCGGGGGTGATGCGCGTTGGCAGGACCACCGGCATGCGCGTGTGCAGTCGTAGTCGGCGCAAGTGGGGAATGGCCGTCAACCGGTTGAAGAGCGCGGCCAGGCGTTCGTCATCCAGCATCAGGGGATCGCCACCACTGAGGACGACCTCGGTGATGCCTGGGTCCCGCGCCAGCAGGGCCAGTGCCCCCTGGTCGCGATCCTGGACCAGGGTGTCACGGGCGTAGGGGAAATGGCGTCGGAAGCAGTAGCGGCAGTGCAGGGCGCAGGCCCCGGTGACCAAGAGGAGGGCGCGGCCCTGGTATTTCCGCAGCAGGCCGGTGGCGCGCCGGGACGGGGCATCGCCCACCGGGTCCGCCGAGTAGCCGGGGTGCGTCTCGAGTTCGGCGGCGAGGGGCAGCACCTGGCGCAGCAGGGGGTCATGCGGGTCACCCGGGATCATGAGCCGGGCGAAACCTCGGGGGACCAGAAAGGGGAATTGGCGCGCGGCGGCCGGGGCGGCGAGGCGGGGGTCAAGCCCCAGGCTCTCGAGCAGTGCTCTGGGTTGGGTAAAGGCCTCCCGGAGTTCCTGTTGCCAATCGGCCTTCCCGGGCAATATCCGGGACGGAAAAGGGCAGGGTGCTGGGTATAATGGGTCGTTTTGCGACCCCATCCGATGAGTAAATGACATGGCGACTTACAACACCAACGAGTTCCGCGGCGGCATCAAGATCATGTTGGACGGCGACCCTTACGCCGTTATCGAGAATGAGTTTGTTAAACCTGGTAAGGGTCAGGCCTTTAACCGCGTCAAGATCCGCAACCTCAAGACCGGGCGCGTGGTGGAGCGCACCTTCAAGTCCGGCGACACCGTCGAGGCGGCGGATGTCCATGATACCCAGATGCAGTATCTCTACAACGACGGCGATGTCTGGCACTTCATGGACCCGGAGAGCTACGAGCAACTGACCGCCGAGGCGCCGGCCGTCGGCGACGCCGCTAAGTGGATAAAGGAACAGGATATTTGCCAGGTGACCCTCTACAACGGCGCCCCCCTGTCCGTGGACCCGCCGAACTTCGTCATTCTGCGCATCGTCGAAACGGACCCCGGCCTCAAGGGCGATACCTCGGGCGGTGGTGGCAAGCCGGCGATGCTGGAGACGGGTGCCGTGGTGCGCGTGCCCCTCTTTGTCCAGACCGACGAACTCATCAAGGTGGATACCCGCTCCGGGGAGTATGTCTCCCGCGCCAAGGAGGAATGAGCGGCCCCCCGGGTCCGACCGTCGCTGGCCGGGTGCCTGACGCCAGCCAGCCGCTGGATTGGCGCCCCACGGCGGATCAGGCGGCCTTGCAGGCCCGGGCGCGCCTCTACGCCGGCCTGCGCCGTTTTTTTGCCGATGCGGGGGTGATGGAGGTCGAGACGCCCCTCGCCTCGCGCGCCGGCCTGCCCGACCCCGCCCTGGAGAGTTGGCGTACCGCCTGGTCGGCCCCCGCCGGTGTCGAGCCGCTGTGGCTGCAGACCTCCCCCGAGTTCCCCATGAAGCGCCTGCTGGCGGCGGGAAGCGGTCCCATCTATCAGATCTGCAAGGTTTTTCGTGACGGCGAGCGCGGCCGTCGCCATCATCCGGAATTCAGCCTGCTGGAGTGGTATCGCCCCGGCTGGGGGCTAGACCAACTCATGGCCGAGGTGGCTGACCTGGTGCGCATGGCCCTGGGCCAGCCCGAGCGGCCGGTGGAAATTCTCGCCTACCGCGATCTCTTCCTGTCCCGCCTCGCTCTGGACCCCTTCCACGCCCGGACGGAGGAACTTCAGGCCCAGGCCCGGGCCATCGTGGGCGCCGAGGATCTGGATCTCGACCGCGACGGCTGGCTGGATCTGCTCCTGACTCATTGCCTGGAGGCGGATCTCGGCCGTGACCGGCTCACCTTCATCCGCGACTATCCCCCCAGCCAGGCGGCCCTGGCCCGTATCAGGCCCGGCCCCGAGCCCGTGGCCGAACGCTTCGAACTCTACCTGGAGGGCCTGGAACTGGCCAACGGCTTCCTGGAGTTGACCGATGCTGGGGAGCAGCGCCGCCGCTTCGAGCAAGATCAAGCCCAGCGTCGCGACTTGGGCCTGGCGGTCCCGCCCCTGGACGAGAGCTTCCTCGCCGCCTTGGAGGCGGGCTTGCCCGCCTCCTCCGGCGTTGCCTTGGGTCTGGATCGTCTGCTCATGGTCAAGATGGGCGTTAGCCACATCGACCAGGTGCTGGCCTTCCCCATTGAGTGGGCCTGAAGTTCGCCCTGGTGCGATAGGCATTCTCTGGATTGTGCCATCTTCATCCGGAATCTCACGGGCCACGACCGAGGTACTCCCCGGAATCGAGGGGTATGGAGCAGCTACCGGCATGCTGGTTCGGGATCACGGTTGAGGTTAAGATGCAAATACCTTTCACGTTGTTCAAAGATGGAAAATGCCATGGCTCTGAAGACTCCCGCCCTGAAGGCCCGTGCTATCGGTGCCGTCTGCTTTCTCCTGGCGGGGCTCGCCCTGGCCACCATCGTACCCACGGTGGAGATCGCTTGGGTCACCGCCTTCTTGTTGCTTGTCGTTTTCCTGTTTGCCTTCGAGGTTGTGGGTGTCGATGTCGCTGCCATCTCGGTGATGGTCCTCCTGGGACTCACCAGCCTGCTAGCCCCCCTGATGGGCCTGACCGAGGGCTTGGTGCCCATCAACCACCTGTTCGACGGCTTCGCCAGTAATGCGGTCATTTCCATCATCGCCGTCATGATCATCGGGGCTAGCCTGGACAAGACCGGACTCATGTCGCAGGTGGCCGCCTTCATTCTCCGCGTGGGTGGCCACACGGAGACCCGTATCATCCCCATCATCTCCGGTACGGTAGCCTTTATCTCCAGCTTTATGCAGAACGTGGGAGCCGCCGCCCTCTTTTTGCCGGTTGTCAGCCGCATTTCCGCGCGCACAGGCCTGCCGATGTCGCGGTTACTCATGCCCATGGGTTTCTGCGCCATCCTGGGTGGTACCGTGACCATGGTCGGTTCTAGTCCCCTGATTCTGCTCAACGACTTGATCCTGACCTCTAACCATGCCCTGCCCGAGGATGTGCGGATGGCCACCTTCCCGCTCTTCGCGGTTACGCCTATCGGGCTGGGCCTGGTGATCACGGGTATCCTTTACTTTGTACTGGCGGGTCGCTTCGTGCTGCCGGTGCGCGCAAACGAGGGGTTGGAGGGGGCGAATACCATGCAGTATTTCGCCGAAACCTATGGCATGGAGGCCTTCGGTACCCATGAGGTACGCGTCCCCGCCGACAGCCCGCTGGTCGGAGTCAACCTGGACGAGATGGAACGGCGCTGGCAGTTGCGTAGCGTGGGCATGGACAAGGGCGATGGCCTGCGCTTTGGTGCCTCTGGGGTCGATCGTAGCCTGGGAATAGAGGCGGGGACCATCCTTTGTCTCTTGGGGTCGGATAAGAACTTCAAGACCTTTGTGGACGAGATGGGTGTCCAGGTCCATGCTGATCTGGAATTCTTTGCCGACGCCCTTTCCCCGGCCAAGGCCGGCATCGCCGAGGTTGTCATACCTCCCGCCTCCAGCCTCATCGGCAAGACTGCCCGCGACGTCTGGTTGCGTAAGACCTATGGTCTGTCGTTACTCGCCATACACCGGGGCTCGGGTACCGTCAGCCTGGGTACGCTCGGCGTACGTGACACCCCCTTTCAGGTGGGCGACGTCCTGGTAGTACATACCACCTGGGCGGATCTCGCGCACCTGGAAAAGAACCGCAATTTCGTGGCGATTACCACCGAGTACCCCCACGAAGATTTACGTCCGCATAAACTGCTTCCGGCTTTGGTATTTTTCGCCATCACGCTTGGGTTGGTACTCTTTACTGACTTGCGCCTCTCCGTCGCCTTGTTGACGGGGGCCTTGGGGATGGTGCTATCGGGGGTGCTGTCCATGGAGGAGGCCTACAAGGCGGTGAGTTGGAAGACGGTCTTCCTGCTCGCCTCCCTGATCCCCTTGGGTGTGGCGGTCGATGGCTCCGGCACCGCGGCTTGGATCGCAACGGAGACCCTGCGAGTACTCGGGGCTATGCCGATCTGGGTCATCCAGGCGGCGATCGCCGTGCTCGCCACCTTCTTCACCCTCGTCATGTCCAACGTGGGCGCGACCGTACTCCTCGTACCCTTGGCCGTGAATATCGCTATCGGGGCCGGCGCGGATCCGGCCGTCTTTGCGCTAACGGTGGCTATCTCCACCTCTAACTCCTTCCTCATCCCGACCCATCAGGTCAATGCCCTGCTGATGGGCCCTGGGGGTTACCGGGTTCCGGACTTTTTTCGCGCCGGCGGTATCATGACCATCTTGTTCCTGCTGGTTTCCCAAACCACGATCAACCTGGTTTTCTGATTGATGGATGCGAATGAGGGTAACGTCGCCGCCTGCTTCACCCAAGTGCCAGGGACGCGATATCAGGATGCCTAAACAAGACGAAACCTATCCGACGCAGGGCTTTGCAACCCGCGCCATCCATCATGCCTATGACCCCTACCTAGGCCATGGCGCCCTTAATCCGCCCCTTTATCTCAGCTCCACCTATAGCTTCTCCACGGTGGCGGAGGGCACGGCCCGTTTCGCCGGCGAGCAGCCGGGATTCGTCTATTCCCGCGTCGGCAATCCCACGACCTGCCTGCTGGAGGAACGCCTCGCCAATCTGGAGCAGGGCGAGGCGGCGCTGGTCACGGCCTCGGGCCAGGGGGCGACCACCTCCCTGCTCTGGACCCTGCTGGCCCCGGGCGACGAGCTGATCGCCGATCAGACGCTTTACGGCTGTACCTTTGCCTTCTTTCACCAGGGGCTGGAGAAGTTCGGCGTCAAGGTCCGGCATCTGGACCTGACCGAGCCTGCGAATCTGGAGGACGCTATCTCCGCCAGGACCCGGATGGTCTTCTTCGAATCCCCCGCCAATCCCAACATGCGGCTGATCGATATTGCCGCCATCTCCGCCATCGCCCGCCGCCACGGCGCCCTGACGGTGGTGGATAACACCTATTGCACGCCCTATCTGCAACGCCCCCTGGCGTTGGGGGCCGACTTTGTCGTCCACTCCGCCACCAAGTATCTCGGCGGCCATGGCGACCTGCTGGCCGGGGCCATCGTCGGGCCCAAGGCGGCCCTGGACGAGGTGCGCTATGTGGGCATCAAGGATATGACCGGCGCCGTGCTCTCCTCCCAGGATGCCTTTCTGGTGCTGCGGGGCCTCAAAACCCTGGCCCTGCGCATGGACCGTCACTGCCTCAACGCCAAGCGGGTGGCGACCTATCTCGCCGCCCATCCCCAGGTGGCCGTCGTTCATTACCCGGGATTGGCAGCCTTCCCTCAGTACGCCCTGGCCCAGCGACAAATGGCCCAGCCGGGCGGCATGGTCGCCTTCGAGTTGAAAGGGGGCATCGCCGCAGGCCGTCGCTTTATGGATGCCCTGCGCCTCTTTATCCGTGCCGTCAGCCTGGGCGATGCGGAGAGCCTGGCCCAGCACCCCGCCAGCATGACTCATGCGGTCTACAGCGAGGAGGAACGGGCCGCCCATTTCATCAGCGAGGGCCTGGTAAGGCTCTCGGTGGGCCTGGAGGATAGCGAGGATTTACTGGCCGATCTGGAGCAGGCGCTGGCTAGTGACCAGCAAGCACGCTAGTCCGGGCGTGCTTGCGAGGTTGGGAGAGACGCGTTACCGGGGGGGGCGGTGGTCAGGTCCGCCCGGCGGCTGGGCTGTCCGGCAATGGTTATGGACCGGAAGGGATCCTCCTCGGGCATCCCCCCCAGTTCCACCCCGTGCCCGCCAAGGTGGCGGCAGGGGTTAGTGGCTCCCAGGCACGATCACCACCGCGCATTGCGCCTGGCCCATGATGCGTTCGGAGACGCTGCCCAGCAGCAGGCGGCCAAGCCCGCCACGGCCATGGCTGCCGACGACGATCAAGTCCGCCTGGCGGTCATTGGCGGTCTCGATCACCACCTGATCCGGGCGGCCATCCGCCAGCACGGCCTCCCCCTCGATTCCCGCCGCTTTCAGGGCGACCAGCAGTTGTTCCAGCGCTGCCTGGGCCTCGGCCTTGCGTTCGGCGCCGTGGCTCCGGGTAGTGGCGGAGACGAGGGTCACCGGGAGTTGGCAATCCCTGGCCAGATCCAGGGCTACTTGCGCGGCGGCCTTGCCGTGGTCGGAGCCATCGGTGGCGAGGAGGATGCGGTGGCTCCACAAGGTCGCGGCACGCGGCACCATCAGCACGGGGCAGGGGGCCAGACCGGCGACATGAGCGGTGGCATGACCCACCATGAGGCGGGCCAGCCCACGCTTGCCGCGCCGGCCCAGCACGATCAGGTCGGGCTCCAGTTCCAGGGCGGTGTTGATGATTTCCTGGTGAGGTTGGTCGCCATACACCAGTTGGGTAAGGCATGGAACCCCCTCGGTCTCGGCGGCGGCCACTACGGTGGCGAGGAGGGCCTGGGCCTCCCGTTCCATCTGCTCGCGCAGGCCATGGGTACCGAACCCCACCAGATCCTGGGGGGAGAGGATGATGGTCATGACCGTGAGCCGGGCCCCGCACCGCTTGGCGAGGGCGATGGCAAGCCGTTGGGCCCCGGCGGAGAATTCCGAGCCATCGGTGGCAAAGAGGATGCTCTTCATCTGGGTTCCCATGATTTAGCTCCTTTGGGCCAGGCGGTGGGCCGCCATGCCCTTGATCAGGGCGATGATGATAGCGAGGCCACCCACCGCCATGGCCAGCACCAGGGTGGCGTCTCCCAACAGCTTCAGGTAAGCGATGGTGGCGTCCTGGATGGGCGCGATCAGCTCCAGCTTGGAAAGATAGCCCGGTACATAGAAGAAGCGCGAAAACAGCACGATGACCATGATGAGACCCATGACCAGCTTAACCACGGAGTCCTTGACGTAAGTCGTGCCAATCGCGCCGATCTGGACGCCGAACAGGGAGCCCGCCAAAATGATCATGGCCAGGCGGATGTCCACGACCCCGTCCAGGGCATAAAGGATAGTGCCACCCAGACCCATGACAAAGGCGATCACGAGTTCGGTGGCGGTTGCCATCAGGGCTGGGGCCCCCAGCACATAGATCATGGCCGGAACACCGATGAAACCACCCACGGCAATGGTGGCGGCCAACATGCCGGTGGCAAAGCCGAGGGGCACGATGAAGAGCAGCGATACCTGGGCCTTGATGCTGGGGAAAAACACCATGGTCCCGGGGATGCGCACGGATTGTACCCACCGCGCCAGCCGGGTGGTTTCCTGGGGCATGGCAGCCCCCGTCGTCTTTTCCTGCTGGAACATCTGGTAGGCATCCCGCAGCACGAAGAGCCCCACCACGGCCAGTACGACCACGAAGACCACCGAGACATAGAGACTGGTCCCGACGTCGCCAAAACTCTGCTTGACGCCGGTCATGACCTGCTTGCCGACCAGCATCCCCAGCTCGGCGAAGAGGCCCATGATAAGTCCCAGCTTGACGTCCACCTGCCCGTACTTGTGGCGTTTCATGGCGCCTACCAGGGATTTGGGGAATTTATGGCAGATGTTGGACGCCACCGCCACGATGCCAGGCACGCCCAGGGTCATCATGGCCGGGGTCAGCACAAAGGCCCCCCCGGAACCGATGAAGCCCGAGACCATGCCGCCCACGAAGCCCACCACGAAGAGGGCGAGGGTGGAATAGAGGTTGAGTTCGATGAAGAGACTGCTTTCCACTGCTTAGGACTCCCTGCTCACTGTTTGCCGCCGGACTTGGCCGCCCGCAGACCCAGCATCTCCCAGAAGAGTCCGGTGAAGGTGCCATGGAAATAGGAGAAGACGAAGGCCACCACCACCGGGATCAGGAATAGCGCCTTATGATCCTTGGTCTGCTCGGCCCAGGCCACGAACTGGTCGGCGTACAGGAAGAGCAGAATATAAAGCAGAAGGCTGGTACCTCCATAAAATAGCGTGGCGGCAATGGGTTTTTTGGAATGGGACATCAAGAACCTCTGGGTTGATGGCAAAAGCCCGCGATTACCTGGTTACGACATCATGCGTTTAACCGTCCAGGCACCAAAATCATACAATAGTACGCATCCTCTAGCCCAGCGGCGCTTGGCCCCTGATGCCGGTGCGGCTGTGTTGACAGCCCCCCGGGATTTCCCTGGAGGCCCCTCATCGTGACAAATTACTGAACCCTTCCTATGGTTAGATTTTTTCTCGTCTTTCTGTTCATCCAGGGCGTCCTGTTCACCACCGAGATGCTCCAGCCGGTGCAGAAGCTGGTAATAACTCCTTTCACCGAGGGGTGGCCGCCGTCAGCGCCTCGCTCGTCCTCTTGTTCGATGCCAATGTGGTCTCGGAGGGTATCGTGCTCCGGGATGTCACCAATGGCTTTGCGGTGGCCATTCAGGCCGGCTGCAACGGGGTGGAGGCGACCATTGTCCTGGTGGCGGCCATGCTGGCCTTCCCGTCCCCCTGGAAACACAAGCTATGGGGCATCCTCATTGGCTTTCTGCTGGTTCAGGCACTGAACCTGATCCGCATCATCAGTCTCTTCTACATCGGCCAATGGAACATGCAGGTCTTTGAGTGGATGCACCTCTACCTCTGGCAGGCCCTGATCATGCTCGACGTGCTGATCATCTTCCTCGTCTGGCTGCGCTATCTGCCCAGGCCGGCCCAGGAGGGGGAGACGAGCCGTGCGCCTTAGCCCATTCACCGCCTTTTTCCTCAAGGTAATGGCCTGGATGCCGGTCACCTTCAGTCTCTGGTATTTCAGCGCCGAGGTGGGTCTTTGACCAGTGACCAAGCTGGTGGATGGATTTTTGTCCTTCCAGATTCCCCATGCCATTCAGTCCGTTACCCAAGTCGGACATCAGATCCAGGTGTCCGTCTATCTCGCTGTTCCGGACCTCACGGCTCAGCTATCTGGCGGCAGCGCTGGCGGGATGGTGCTTGAGGGCAAGTTCCTGGTGAATGCCCTTAAGTATGGCTATTGCATCCCCCTTTTTACCGCCCTCCTGCTCGCCACCCCTGGCCTCTGGTGGCGCAAGGTCAAGATTTGGCTCATGGGCCTGCTCATCCTGCAACTGGTCCAGGCCTGGGGGGTAAGCTTTGAAGTGCTGAAAATTTTGCTCTTCGACCAGTGCCCCCAGGCGCCGGGGATGCTCGGCTATGGTTTTCTGTCCCTGAACGGCACGGGCCTGGCCTACCAGTTCGGCTTCCTGATTCTGCCCGCCGTGTCGCCCGTGGTGATCTGGATGGCTTTCCATACCGATTATTTGCGGGACCTGGCGCCAGGCCTGGGCAGGACGCTGAAGTAGGCGGCGGGTGGCGGGACCCCTGGCCAGACAGGCGGGCTGCTGGTCCCGCCGCTTATCAGGATGATGGCGACCTCACCCCCGCCGGCGCGCAGCCACCCTTAGGCGCAGGGCGTTGAGGCGGATGAAGCCGGTGGCGTCGCCCTGGTTGTAGGCGCCGGCGTCCTCCTCGAAGGTGGCGATGTTGGTATCGAAGAGGCTGTTGGTGGCGGACTTACGGCCGACGGCCATGACATTGCCCTTGTATAGCTTGAGGCGTACCACGCCGTTGACCACCTGCTGGGTCTGGTCGATGGCGGCCTGGAGCATCTCCCGCTCGGGGGCGAACCAATAGCCGTTATAGACCAGGCTGGCGTAACGGGGCATGAGTTCGTCCTTGAGGTGGGCGGCCTCGCGGTCCAGGGTCAGGGACTCCATGGCGCGATGGGCCTTGAGCAGAATGGTGCCGCCGGGGGTCTCGTAGCAGCCGCGGGACTTCATGCCCACGTAACGGTTCTCGACGATGTCACTGCGGCCGATGCCGTTGGCGCCACCAATCCGGTTGAGTTCCGCCAGAAGCTCGGCCGGGCTCATGGCCTGGCCGTCGATGGCGACCGGGTCGCCCTTCTCGAAGGTCAACTCCAGGTAAGTCTGCTGGTCCGGGGCCTGCTCGGCCGGTACCGTCCAGCGCCACATGTCCGCCCCCGGCTCGACCCAGGGGTCCTCCAGGTCATAGCCCTCGTAGGAGATGTGCAGCAGGTTGGCATCCATGGAGTAGGGCGATTTGGTGCCATCACGCTTCATCTCCACGGCGATGCCACGGCTGGCGGCATAGTCCATGAGCTTCTCGCGGGACAGCAGGTCCCACTCGCGCCAGGGGGCGATGATCTTGATCTCGGGGTTGAGGGCGAAGGCGGTGAGCTCGAAGCGCACCTGGTCGTTGCCCTTGCCGGTGGCGCCGTGGGCGATGGCGTCGGCGCCGGTAGCGGTGGCGATCTCGATCAGGCGCTTGGCGATCAGGGGCCGGGCGATGGAGGTGCCCAAGAGATATTCGCCCTCGTAAAGGGCGTTGGCCCGGAACATGGGGAAGACGAAGTCGCGCACGAATTCCTCGCGCAGGTCGTCAATGTAGATTTCCTTGACGCCAGCGGCCAAGGCCTTGGCGCGAGCCGGCTCCAGTTCCTCGCCCTGGCCGATGTCGGCGGTGAAGGTCACCACCTCGCAGCCGTATTCCTCCTGCAGCCACTTGAGGATGACCGAGGTGTCCAGGCCGCCAGAATAGGCCAGTACCACTTTCTTGATGTCGCTCTTCGCCATGGGGGACTCCCACCTATCTTCGCAAAAGGGCGCAGTATATAGCGGCGGCCGGGGCTTGCGGAATGTGGTTGGCCTCATCGGAGGGTGGCGCCAGGCGATCAGGTCAAAGCGCTGCTGGGATTTGGCTAAGCTTCAGGAAATCCACCAGGGTCTGGGTGAAGGCCTCGGGCTGGTCGGCATGGACCCAGTGGCCGGCGCCGGGGATGGCGACGAGTTCCGCGCGGGGGAAGAGGGCCCGGATGGTGGGCAACTGGTTGGTGTTGACGTAATCCGAATCCGCGCCGTGGATGAAGGCCGTCCGGCCGTGAAACTGGCGGTCCCGAGGGTCGGGAAAGGTCCGCAGTTCCTCCATGGCTTCCGGCAGGGCGGCGAGGTTGATGCGCCAACTCCAGCCGGCCTCGCTCTTGCGGAGGTTCTGCAACAGGAAGCCGCGCATCATGGGGTCCGGGATGGCGGCGGCGAGGCGGGCGTCGGCCTCGCGGCGCGAGTCGATCGTCTTGAGGTTGAGCGCCCCCAGGGCCGCGATCAGGCGCCGAAAGCGGGAGGCATAGGTCACCGGGGCGATGTCCACCACCGCCAAGGCCTCGATCCGCTCCGGCCAGTTCAGGGCCAGCCACATGGCGACCTTGCCGCCCAGGCTGTGGCCGACCAGACTGGCATACTCGATGCCCCGGCTGTCCAGCAGGCCGATAAGATCCTCGGCCATGGCCTCGTAGCTCAGGATCGGGTCATGGGGTGACTGGCCGTGATTGCGGAGATCCGGGACGATCAGGCGCCGTTCCGCCCCCAGCAGCGAGTGCAGCCGGCCGACGATGGGGTGCCAGTTGACGGCGGAGCCGAAGAGGCCATGGATCAGGAGGATGGGCGTGGCCGGAGACGCTGGGTCACCGTAGCCGCGGTGGAAGAGGGGGATGGGCCCGGAGTGCCTCCGGGCCATGATCATCAATGGCTCATCGCCGGGGCGCGATCAGGCGGCGAAATTGGCCGCCACGAAGTCCCAGTTGACAATATTCCAGATGGTTTCCAGATACTTGGGCCGGGCGTTGCGGTAATCGATGTAGTAGGCATGCTCCCAGACGTCCAGGGTCAGGAGGGCCTGCTTGCCCGAGGTCATGGGGGTGCCGGCGTTGGAGGTATTGAAGATCTCCAGGGAGCCATCGGCATTCTTGACCAGCCAGGTCCAGCCGGAACCAAAGTTGGTGGCGCCGGACTGGTTGAACTGCTTCTTGAACTCCTCGAAGGAGCCAAACTTGGCATCAATGGCCGCGGCCAGGGCGCCGGTGGGCGCGCCACCGCCAGTGGGGCTCAGACAGTTCCAGTAAAAGCTATGATTCCAGACTTGGGCGGCATTGTTGAAGACACCGCCGGAGGACTTCATGATGATGTCTTCCAGGCTCAGGGCCTCGAACTCGGTGCCCGGGATCAGGTTGTTGAGGTTGGTGACATAGGTCTGGTGGTGCTTGCCATAGTGGTACTCCAGCGTCTCCTGGGAGAGAGTGGGCGCCAGGGCATCTAGGGCGTAGGGCAGGGCGGGCAATGAGTGGGTCATGGGCTATCTCCTGAAATGTGGTATCGACTCGACGCAAGATAGGCCCCCCGGGGCCAAAGCTCAAGCGCCCGCCCCCAGTAATTCACACCCTGGCCCAGATCGGCGCCCACGGCAGCATGAAGGACCGGGTGTGCGGAGGTATCCGCAATAGCTTTGGGCGGATGATCAGGTGGTTTCCGCCCAGGCGCCCACCTGATGCCAGGGCAGAATGTTGGCTTGAGTACGAGTCTGCGCCTCGCTACCCGCGTAGATGAGGAGGGGCTGCAGAGCGGCGTCACCCGCCAGGGCGCGCCATTTGTTCAGCCCGGAAAAATAGTCGGGGTTGATGGTGGTCCCGGCCTTGATCTCGATCGGCAACAGCCCCTCGCCCTGGTCCAGGAGGACATCGATCTCGTTGCCGGCGCTGTCCCGCCAGAAATAGAGGTTCGAGGGCAGGCCGCGGTTGAAGCGACCCTTGAGCAATTCGGCGACGACCCAGGTTTCGAACAAGGCGCCGCGTTGGGCATGAAAACGCAACGGCTCCCGGTCCTGGATGCCCATGAGCCAGCAGGCCAGGCCGGTGTCGAGAAAGTAAAGTTTGGGGGACTTGGTGATGCGTTTGCCCAGGTTGCGATGGTGGGGGGGCAGCAGGAACAGCAGGTAGCTGGCCTCCAGGACCGACAGCCAGGCTTTGGCGGTGTGATGGGTGATGCCGCAGTCATTGGCGAGGGCGGACAGGTTCAGCAATTGGCCGGTGCGGGCGGCGCACATGCGCAGGAAAAGCTGAAACGTCTTCAGGTCCCGGACGTTGATGAGTTGATGCAGGTCGCGTTCCAGGTAGGTGGCCACGTAGGCGGACAGCCAGTCATGGGGCGTCAGATCCCGAACGTAAAGCGGTGGATAGCCACCCTTGAACAGGGCGGTTTCCAGATCGGCGGGGGGTGCCGGTGTCTGGCACAGCTCGACCTGACTGAAGGGCAGCAGATGCACCAGGCCCACCCGACCGGCCAGCGACTGGGTGATGCGGGAACGCAGATCGAACTGTTGCGAGCCCGTGAGGATGAAGAGTCCCATGCGCCCGTCCTCGTCCACCAGGCCCTGGAGGTACGAAAAGAGTTCCGGGGTACGCTGGACCTCGTCCAGAATGGCGCCATCGGGAAAGCCGGCGAGAAAGGCGCGTGGGTCGGACTCGGCGAAGCCGCGAATGTCCGGATTTTCCAGGGATACATAGGGCTTGTCGGGAAAGGTGGCGCGCGCCAGGGTGGTCTTGCCGGACTGGCGCGGGCCCGTGATGGCCAGGACCGGGAAGCCCCGGCTCAAGCGCTGCAAAGTCTGGCCGGCTTGGCGTGGAATCATTTCAGTAGGTTAGCAACGCTTGTGCAAATTGGCAATTTGATTTCCAATATTCCATCCCATCAACGATGGCCCTACGCTTATGACTGACTACCCCCAAGCCTTGGCCGACCTTCTGGCCAGCGCCCAGCGCCCCGGAGGTTTCCACGTCGCCGGCTCCTTCGACATCCACCCGCCGCGTCTGGAGGTGGAGGGGGTGGGGCCCATTGCCCTGCCATTGCTGCCCGCCCAAGCCGAGGCCCTGGTGGCTGGGGCCGAGCAGGCGCCCTATGGCCGGGGGAGTGAGACCCGGGTGGACACCGACGTGCGCCGTACCTGGCAGGTGGATGCCGCCCGGGTGAAACTGACGGGCCGGAAATGGTTGGAGGACCTGGCGGGCGTTGTCGAGCAGGTGCGGGTGGGTCTGGCGGTAGCCGGAACCATCGAGGCTCAGCTCTATAAGCTGCTGATCTATGATACCGGCAGCTTTTTCGTTCCCCATCGCGATACCGAAAAGGCCCCAGGCATGTTTGGCACCCTGGTGGTGGTGCTGCCCTGCGACTACAGTGGCGGCGAGCTGATCATCCGCCATCGGGGCGAGGAGGTGCGCGTCGATCTGCACCGGGACGAACCCTCCGAAGCCGCCTTTGCCGCCTTCTACGCCGACTGCCGGCACGAGGTCCTGCCTATCGCCTTCGGTTACCGGCTGGCGCTGATTTACAACCTGATCCGCCGTGGCGAGGGTCCCTTGCCGCAGGCGCCGGACTACGGCTCCCAACAGGCGGCCCTCTCTCGCCTGCTGGCCGAGTGGGACCGCTCCGGTGCCGCCCCCGATAAGCTGGTTTATCCCCTGGAGCATGCCTACACCGAGGCCGAGATCGGCTTCCCGGCCCTCAAGGGCCAGGATGCGGCGGCGGCCCAGGTGCTGATCCCGGCGGCGGCCGCGGCCAACTGCGATCTCTACCTGGCCCTGCTTAGCGTCAACGAGACCGGCTGGGCCGAATATAGCGGTGGCGGCCACTGGCGCGATCCAGAATTCGAGATCGGGGAGGTCACGGACAGCGCCTGGACCCTCCATGACTGGCGCCTGGCGGACGGCGGCCTGTCCGAGATGGCCGAGCTACCTTTCACCGAGCATGAGCTCTCGCCCGCCGAGGCATTGGCCGACCTGGAGGATGCCGAGGTCGAATTCTCCGAGGCCACGGGCAACGAGGGGGCCTCCTTCGAGCGGTTCTACCAGCGTGCCGCCTTCGTCCTCTGGCCGGTGGCCCGGCGGGGTACCGTCCTGGCCGCCGGCGGCCTGGGGGTCAGTCTCCCGGCGCTGCGCGACCTGGTCCAGCGTTGGGAGGCGGCCGGCGCCCAAGCCGGTGACGCCGCTTGGCGGGAGGCCCAGCG
>JBASIS010000264.1:0-15606 GCA_049654905.1 Chromatiaceae bacterium | reverse complement strand
CTTACAGCGAAGCAGGTCTTGCCCAAAGCAAGCTTTGGCCAAAAGGCACGATCTGTATCACTATCGCAGCGAATATCGCTGAGACGGCCGTTCTGGGATTTGATGCCTGCTTCCCCGACAGTGTCATCGGTGTGGTAGCAAATCCAAAGGAGGCGGACGTAGGATTTATTGAATATCTTCTGCAGTCGTTCAAAGTTCGCATCCAAGGAATGGGGAAAGGAAGTGCTCAGGCAAATATCAACATGGGCACTTTTGAAAATGAGCAGTTTCCATTTCCTCCAGCTTCTCAACAAAAGCAGATCGTTTCCAAGCTTGACGACCTCCGTGAAGAAACCCAACGTCTCGAATCCATCTACCAACGCAAGCTCGAAAAACTCGACGCCCTAAAGAAGTCGCTACTGCATCACGCCTTCACCGGCCAACTCTAACAACCACCATGAACGACCTTCATCATCCTTTCGGTCACCCCCTAGGAGCGCGGGCGGGACGCCCGTGCTCCCGGGAACGGCAACCAGACCGACACACGCCACCAGGGGACCCGCAAATATGCCCGCGCAGACCATGAACCCCGATTTTTCCCCGGTCCTGGAACCTCTCGGACAGGGCGCCGCCAACTTCTTTCTTGCCGCCGGGCTTTACCACGCCCATAAGATTAGCTTCGCCGCCGCCGCCGCACTCGCCGGACTTGGCTTTGACGAGTTCCACTACCGTTTGAAGGAGCACTTCGGGCATGGCTTTGTCATCGACGATGAAACCGCCCTTGAAGACCTGCGCCTGGCCGATGAATTGGCGGACGAGCCGCAATGAGATTGGTCACGAATACCAGCCCCCTGATCTTTCTGACGAAGATCGACGCGCTTGCGCTGCTGCCACTGTGCTTCTCCGAAATCCTCGCCCCTGCGGCCGTGCTCGCGGAGGTCGGGTTGGAATTGCCGGGTTTCATCGTGCCGGGGAAGCTTTCCGAACTTGGGCAAGCCTTCGTCCGCGGCGCCATTGGCCGACTGCATCGGGGCGAGTTGGAGGCGATGGTCCTCGCCCGCGAGACGGGAATCGAGCTGATCGCCCTGGATGACCGCAGTGCCCGGCACCGGGCGACCCAAATGGGTCTGCGGCCGATCGGTACCATCGGCTTACTCCTATTGGCCCACCGCCGCCGCCACATCCAGGCATCCAGCGTGCAGACCAAGATCGATCAACTCGTCAACACCCATGGGCTGTACCTGACCGGCGCGATACGTGACCGCATCCGCGCCGACTTGGCGTCCCCGTCCGGCGATCCTCGCCAACACTGACATGAACGAAGCCGAAACCAGAGCCGAGCATATCGATCCCGCGCTTAAGGACGCGGGTTGGGGCGTGGTCGAGGGCAGCCGGATTCTGCGCGAGTACCCGATCACGCTCGGGCGACTCCAGGGGCACGGTAAACGCGGGACGCCACTCAAGGCGGACTATGTATTTGTGTACCGCAACCATAAGCTCGCGACCCTGGAGGCGAAGGCGTGGGAGAGGCTCCTCACCGAGGGGGTGATGCAGACCAAGGATTACGCGGGCAAGCTCAGCGTGCGGTTCGCCTATGCCACCAATGGGCAGAGATTCTATGAGGTCGATATGGAGACGGGGGCCGAGGGCGAGATCGTGCGCTTCCCGTCACCGGATGAGTTGTGGCACCGGACCTTTGCCACCCAGAATGCCTGGCGCGACCGGTTCGCCGCCGTGCCGTTCGAGGACCGGGGCGGTTACTTCCAGAGCCGCTACTACCAGGACATCGCCATCGAGCAGGTGCTGGTGGCGATCGCCGTCGGACGCGAGCGCATCCTCCTCACGTTGGCGACCGGTACCGGCAAGACCTTCATCGCCTTCCAGATCGTGTGGAAGCTGTTCCATAGCCGCTGGAATCTCGGCGACTGGCAGCGGGAGGGGGAGCCGACCCGCCGGCCGCGGATGCTCTTCCTGGCCGACCGCAATATCCTGGCCGACCAGGGGTACAACGCCTTCTCGGCCTTCCCCGAGGAGGCGCTGGTCCGGATCGAGCCCGCGGATATCCGCAAGAAGGGGCGGGTGCCGAAGAACGGGAGCGTCTTCTTCACCATCTTCCAGACCTTCATGAGCGGGCCGCCGCAGCATGGGGAACCCTCACCCTATTTCGGCGCCTATCCGCGGGATTTCTTCGACTTCATCGTGATCGATGAGTGCCACCGCGGCGGGGCGAATGACGAGAGCCAGTGGCGGGGTATCCTGGAGTGGTTTGCGCCGGCGGTGCAACTCGGGCTCACCGCGACTCCCCGGCGCAAGGACAACGCGGATACCTATGCCTATTTCGGTGAACCGGTCTATACCTATTCGCTCAAGGACGGAATCAATGACGGGTTTCTCACGCCCTTTCGCGTCAAGCAGATCCTGACCACGCTTGATGAGTACATCTACACCCCGGACGATACCGTGGTCGAAGGGGAGATCGAGGCCGGGCGGCTGTACCTTGAAAAGGACTTCAACCGGATCATCGAGATCAAGGAGCGGGAGAGGAAGCGCGTCGCGATCCTCCTGTCACAGATCGACCCGCGCGAAAAGACGCTCGTGTTCTGTGCGAACCAGGCGCACGCGCTGGCGATCCGCGACCTCATCAACCAACTGAAGACGAGTGACGACCCGAACTACTGTCACCGCGTGACCGCCGATGATGGGGCCTTGGGCGAGCAGCATCTGCGTGACTTTCAGGATAACGAGAAGACCATCCCGACCATTCTCACCACGTCCCAGAAGCTCTCGACGGGGGTGGATGCGCGCAACGTGCGCAATATCGTGCTGCTGCGCCCGATCAACTCAATGGTGGAGTTCAAGCAGATCATCGGACGCGGGACCCGGCTCTATGACGGTAAGGACTATTTCACCATCTATGACTTCGTGAAGGCGCACCACCACTTCAGCGATCCGGAGTGGGACGGGGAGCCGATCGCGCCCGAGCCCTGCGAGCGGTGCGGGGAGTACCCCTGTGTCTGCCGGAAAACGGACCCCGAGCCCTGCGAACTGTGCGGCCGGGTGCCATGCGTCTGCGTGAAGGAGCCGCCGCCGCTCTGTCCTGTGTGTTGCGAGCGGCCCTGTGTCTGCGCGCAACGTCGCAAGGTGCGCGTCAAACTCGCCGATGGCAAGGAACGCGCGATCCAGAATATGACGGTCACCTCCTTCTGGCACCCGGACGGGACGCCCATGTCCGCACAGCAGTTCATGGAAGAGCTGTTTGGTCGGCTGCCGGCCTTCTTCAGGAACGAAGATGAGCTTCGCACCCTCTGGAGCCTGCCGGACACGCGGATGCGCTTGCTGGCCGGACTGGCGGAAAAGGGTTTCGGTCAAGAACAGCTCGCGGAGATGCAGCGGCTCATCGCCGCCGAGAACAGCGATCTGTTCGATGTGCTGGCCTTCGTGGCTTACGCGGCGGCTCCGCTGACGCGCGAGGAGCGCGCGGCCCGCGCCAAGGTCATCATCAGTAGCCACTTCTCCACCAGGCAGCGGATCTTCCTGGATTTCGTGCTCTCGCACTATGTGCGGGCCGGCGTTGAAGAGCTTGACCAGGGGAAGCTGGCTCAGTTGTTACGGCTCAAGTATGGTGGCTCCATCAGCGATGCGGTCGCCGACCTGGGCAGCCCGGTGGAGATCGGACAGGTCTTTGTCGATTTCCAGAAGTGGCTGTATCTGGAGGAGGCGGCGTAGCAGCCCCTGGGATATGAGTCGGTTAAACAAGAGCCTATCTAGCTCGGAGGCCATGGGCTAAATCCCCACGCGAGCCCCCTTATCGGCCCCAGCCCGATGAAGGCCCCCGGCTAATCGCTCCCGGTATAAACCCGCATGATGCGGAAAGGCGGCTCGGCGCCATCCACGCCGCTGTTCAGGGGTGGTGCGCGATGGAGCTGGTTCACGGCGATGTAGAGCCAGTCCGGCTCGCCGAAATCCAGGGCGTCGGGCCAGAGGAGCCGGTCGTCCACGACCAGTGGTTCGAGCTTACCGTCCGGACTCAGAAGGCTGATGGCGTTGTGACTCAGGTCGGTGAAGTAGTGATTGCCGGCGGCATCGGTGGCGGCCCCGTCCGAAAGAGGCTTGGGTCCGACCTTGGTGATGGCGGCGGCAATAGTCACGTCATCCGCCCCCTCGCGCAGCAACCGCGCCGGCACCTGGTACCAGGTCGCACCATTCATGGCCCCAAAGAAAAGGGTCTCGCCATCGGCGGAGAGGGTGATGGGGTTGACCGCGATGCGGGCCGGCTTGAGTTTGCCGTCCGCCCCGGGCAGACCAATGACTCGGCCTTCGATCACCAGGTCCCGGTCCTCCGCTTGCAGGGCGGGCGAGGCGGTAAAGCGCCGGGAGGCGCGCTGGTTGAGGTCCAGGATCACCAGCGCGGGAGCCTGGCTGCCGCCCGGGTCGGCGATGTAAACAAAGCCCCGGTCCGCATCCACCGCCAGGTCGTTGAGAAAACTGCCGGTGGGCGCGGTCTCGGGTGGAAAGTCATAGCGAAAGACCGGCTGGCCGTCGGCGAGGGCGAAGGCCAGCAGCTTGGGCGGCTGGTCGGGCTGGTGAGTGGGGTCTCCCAGACCATTGTCGAGCACCCAGAGGCGATTTTGGCCGTCGATCCGAATACCGAGAACGCTGTTGAGGACCTCGGGACCCGAGCCAAAGGCCCCGTTCCAGGCCAGGTTCGGCCAGGGCCGGTAGCTATTGGGCCCGGTGACCTCGATGAGTTGCGCCTCGGCGCGGCGGAATTGGTGAACCGTGGCGAAGACGCGCCCCGACTCGGTGACCGCGAGATTGCCAGGGTTGATGGGTAGCTCCGCCACCGCCTCAATGGCGCCGGGGAGTAATTGCTCCCCGGCCCGGGCCGGCAGGGTGGCGAGCAAGGGCAGGACCAGCAGGAGGGCGGCAAGGGCGGGACGCATGGCTTTCTCCTTGATTAGCGGACGCTGTAAACGGTCGGGTGGTCAGGCAAGCTGTCCATGCCAGGGCGGGTCGCTGGATAGCGTGCAAACTGCTCATCCAACCCGCCGGAGCAGTCCTCGCAGGCGAGGCGTCTGATCAGGTCTGTCTCGGCATAACCGGGCAGAATCCCAACCCCCGCCCGGGCCTCGAACCAGAGGGGATGGGAACTCTGGCTGATATAGGTGCTGGTAACGTACCACCAATAGTCGGCATAGGTGGTCTCCAGGACGCTTGACCCCTCGTAACGGTCAAAGCTCAGATCACCCACCTGGCGCTCCAGTGACTGGAAATACCAGCCATGCTCGCGCAGACCGTAAAGCGCCGGGCGCGGCACGCCGGGACGATCAAAAAACCCGTCCCGGTACAAGGCGAGGACGATCCGACCTAAACCCTGATGCTGCGGATGGGCCCAGGTTTCGTCCGGATTCAGGGTGATGATGATGTCAGGTCGAGCGAGACGGACGACCTTGCCCAACCGTTGGACCAGCAACTTCTGGTCCCAATTGTTGACGCCGTTATCCCAGCTATCCTCGAAATCCGCATCTCCCAACGTGGACAGGAAGAAGACCTCGGCCACGCGATGCCTGGCCATACCAGAGAAGAATTCGCCGCGCCTTTGTTCGGCCAGTTGATAGGGCGAGGCGATCTGGCGCAGACGCGGTCCAGCCGGTGGCTGCGTCAGCCAGGCGTCGGGTCCGGGCGCTGCCTCGATGAGAATGTCTTTATCCCGGTCGGGGTCATAGTCGGGGCGAATGCCTTGTACCACGCTGCCACCCTCGCCATTGGTACCCAGGGCGACGGCGACATACCAGCCGCGTTCCTTGAAGCGTCCCAGGTTGAACAAGGTCTCGTCATCGGGGTGGGCGGTGATGAGCAGCACCCGGAGGGATGACCCATGGCCGTCCGGATCGTCCTGGTCCGCGCAGGACCAGAAGAGGGAGGTCAACAAGAGCAGGCCCAGCAGAGCCCAAGGAAGATGAATTGCATGGCGAGGTTGCATAGGTTCAATCCCAGGCCAAATCACTGGCTCAGGCCAGAGTCTGGTCGATCCGCTTCTCCGATGGCCCAAAGGTCAGGGTGGCCAAGGCGCCATTGACCAGCATGAGTTGCGGCGGCAGGTGCCCGATATCCAGGTCGTAGAGAATCGGGATATCCAAATCGCCCAGGGCATCGACCAGGGCATCGCGCTGCGTGAAGCCTTCCACGGCCTCCGCGGCCGTGCGCCCGATGAGGATGGCGTTGGCGGCATTGAACCAGCCGGCCAGCTTCAGATGGTGAAGGGCGCGGCCATACTGGGCGGTATTGAAGTCGCAGTTGTCCAGATACACCAGCAGGCCCTCGGGGGCATAGTCCCTGGCAAAGCCCGCGAGATCACCATAGGCCGATCCGCACAACATGGCGATCACATCCAGAGTCCCGCCGATGAGGCGGCCCGCCACCCGGCACTGGTAATCTGGCTGGTTTTCCTGGTGCAGACATTGCCACCGGACTGGGGCCGTTCGATCAAAGTGTCTGATGTCTGGCGGCAGCTTGTCCCAATCGCTGTCATGGGGTTGATAGCGGTCGGCGGCGTACTGGGTGAAGCTGGCGCCCGGCCCCAGGGTGACAACCCGCTGCCAGTAGGCCAGGCCCGGGGCCGTGGGATCAATGGGACACTCCCAGAGATTGGTGCCGGACAGGGTCGCGATGCCGGTGAGGAGGCTGTAGGGCAGCATGAAGGTACTGAGGTCCGAGTAGCCGATGATCCATTTGGGTCGGGCCGCCGCCAGGGCGTCGAAATCGAGGTAGGGCAGGATATCGATGAGGAGCTCGCCCCCATTAGGTGGGAAGACCGCCCCGATAGCCGGGTCCAGCAACATGCGCTGGAGCTCATCGGCGCGCTCGGGCGCCGGAGCGCTCAGCAGGCTATCGCCCCAGAGGCACTCCCCCTCCTGGTAGCCATAGCCCAACTGGGCCAGGGTCCCGTAGGCAAACCGCATACGCGGCTCCACTTGCGGCTTGACCCCCGCCGAGGGGGAGGTAATGCCCATGACCGCCCCCCGCCGCAGGGGGGCGGGGTACCTTATTCGCTGACTCCCAATCTCCCCCGACTGGGCGCCACACCCCGCCAGCCCCGCGAGGCTGCCCCCGGTGGCGCCGCCCAGGATGCCGATACCGGCCAGTCGCAGAAATTGCCTTCTATCCGTGGACACCTTTCACCTCGTCAAGACTGAGGGTTTGACACCCAGCACACCTTGTATTTTGGTTTGCCCGGGCCTTGTTAATCCCGCCGCCGCGCCATGGCCAGGCCCGCGATGATGACCGCCAGGGACACGAACAGCAGGATGAGGGAGGCCAGGGCATTGATCTGGGGCGAGACGCCCAGGCGCACGCTGGAATAGACGACCATGGGCAGGGTGGTGGAGGCGGGTCCGGCGACGAAGCTGGCGATGACCAGATCATCCAGGGACAGGGTGAAGGCCAGCAGCCAGGCGGACAGCAGGGCCGGGGCGATCAGGGGCAGGGTGATACGTAGATAAACCACCAGGGGCCGGGCGCCCAGGTCCATGGCGGCCTCCTCCAGGGAGCGGTCCATCTGTGCCAGGCGCGCCCGGATCACCACGGTGGCGTAGGCCATGCTAAAGGTAATGTGGGCAATGGCGATGGTGGTGAAGCCGCGCCCGTCGGGCCAGCCGATGCTGTGCTGCATGGCGACGAAGAGGAGCAGGAGGGACAGACCGATCAGGACGTCCGGCATGACCAGAGGCGCCGTGAGTAGGAGCTCGAAGCCACCGCGCCCGCGAAAGCGCCCGTAGCGGACCAGGGCCGTGGCCGCCAGGGTGCCCAGGATCACGGCCAGGGTGGCATTCACCGTTGCGATGCGGACGCTCAGCCAGGCGGCGTCGAGGATCTGGGCGTTGCGCAGCAACTCGCCATACCAGTGGGTCGAGAAGCCGCCCCACACGGTCACCAGGCGCGAGGCGTTGAAGGAATAGATGACCAGCAGCAAGACGGGCACATAGAGAAAGGCGTAGCCGAAGGCCAGCATGCTGTAAATAGGCCAGCGATGGCCCTTCATGACTCGCCCTCCAGGCGCGACTGCCAGCGTTGCAGGGCCACGAAAGGCACCACCAGCAGGGCGAGCAGTACCAGCGCCAGGGCCGAGGCCAGAGGCCAGTCCTTGTTCGAGAAAAATTCGGTCCAGAGCATGCGCCCGACCATGAGGGAATCAGGCCCGCCCAGTAGGTCCGGGATGACGAACTCGCCCACCGCCGGGATAAATACCAGCAGGCTGCCGGCCAGGATGCCGGACAGGGACAGCGGCAGGGTCACGCGAACAAAGGCCCGCCAGGGCCGGCAGCCCAGATCCGCCGCCGCCTCCAGCAGGGTGAGGTCAAGGCGGCTGAGGGTCGCGTAGAGGGGCAGGACCATGAAGGGGAGATAGGAATAGACGATGCCAATATAAACGGCGAGCGGCGTATGCAGGATGGTCAGGGGCTCATCGATGATCCCCAGGGATATCAGGAAGTTATTGAGCAGGCCATTGTTCTTGAGGATGCCGATCCAGGCATAGACCCGGATTAGGAATGAGGTCCAGAAAGGCAGGATGATGAGCATCAGCAGGGGCACGCGCCCGCGCTCCGGAGCGGTGGCGATGGCATAGGCCATGGGGTAACCGATGAGGAGGCAAAGGAAGGTGCAGACCAGACCCACCCAGACGGAGTTGAGGAAGGCGGCGCGATAGAGGTCATCCGTCCACACCAGGGCGTAGTTGCCCAGGTTGAGGCGAATCTGGAGCACGGCGTCATCCAGCCATTCCAGCAGGGCCGAATAGGGCGGCTGGGCCACCAGGGGCTCCGCCAGGCTGATCTGGAGGACGATGACGAAAGGCAGAAAGAAGAAGAGCAGCAGCCAGAAATAGGGCAGGCCGATATTGGCCCAGCGCCCCGGTTGCCAGTACCCCAGGCGCCTCATCCAGCCCCGCCAGCCCTCGGTCCGCGCGTCGGCATTCTGGCTCATACCCAGGATCTTCCCGTGTTCCGCTGGCGGCCCAGGCGTGTCATGGTGCTAATCCGTCAGGACCACGCCGCAGACGGGTGACCAGGCCATGGTCACCTCCTGACCCCAGGTCAATTTCTGCTCGGTACGGGGATGGATATTGGCCAGGGTCATGGTGGCGACGCGCTCCGGCGAGACGCGGATGTGGTAGATGGAGACATCCCCCAGGTAGGCGATATCCTGGACCTGACCGGTGACGCAATTCTCGCCGGGACCGGGGCAGTCCTCGCAAAGCCGCATCTTCTCCGGCCGCACGGCCACCGCCACCGGCGTCCCTAGGGCCAGGGGCTGGCGGCATCGCGCGCGCATGAGCAGACCCCCCTCCCCCGCCACCAGGACCTCGTCACCATCGCGGGCCGTCACCTTACCCTCGAAGAGATTGACCGAACCGATGAAGCTAGCCACCAGGCGCGAGTTAGGAAATTCATAGATACCCGTCGGGGTATCGGTCTGCACGATCTGACCCGCGTCCATGACCGCGATGCGACTGGACATGGTCATGGCCTCTTCCTGGTCATGCGTCACGGTCACGAAGGTGATACCGATGCGCTCCTGCAATTTGACCAACTCGAATTGGGTGTGAACGCGCAGCTTCTTGTCGAGGGCACCCAGCGGCTCGTCCAGCAGGAGCAGCTTGGGGTGCTTGGCCAGGGAACGCGCCAGGGCCACGCGTTGACGCTGGCCGCCGGAGAGTTGGTCTGGCCGGCGCGTGCGCAAGTCACCGATGTGGAGCAGATCCAGCATCTCGCCGACCCGCTCGGCGCGCTCGGCCCGGGGCATCTTCTCCTGGCGGAGGCCGAATTCGATGTTGGCCTCCACGTTCATGTGGGGGAAGAGGGCGTAGGACTGGAACATCATGTTAACCGGCCGACGATAGGCCGGGATGTCAGTGACATCCACGCCGTCGATCCAGATGCGGCCGCGGGTGGGACTGTCCAGCCCCGCCAGCAGACGCAGCAGGGTGGACTTGCCACAGCCGGATCCCCCCAGGAGCGAAAAGAACTCCCCCTGATAAATATCCAGGCTGACGCCGTTGAGGGCATGAACCTCGCCAAAGAGACGACTCACGCCCTCGATACGCACATAAGGCCTGGCCTTAGGGTCTTGCCAGGCCTCCAGGGCACCGGGTTCCCGATCTTCCAGCCTAGTCACCGGCTTGCCGCCCGCTGGCCCGGATCAGCGGTTAGCCTTGAGCCGAGTCCAGATGCGGTTGAGTTCGCGCATCTCCTTGTCGCTGGGTTCCTTGAGGGTAATGAAGCGGGCGCGGGTCTCCTGGGAGGGATAGACACCGGGGTCCTGGCGCACGGCCTCGTCCAGAAACTCCGTCGCCGCCAGGTTCGGATTAGCGTAGTTGACGAAATTGGAGGCGTTGGCGATCACCTTGGGGTCCAGGAGATATTCGATAAAGGCCAGGCCCTGGGCCGGATTAGGAGCATCCTTGGGGATGGCCATGACATCTACCCAGAGGACGGCGCCTTCCTTCGGAACCAGGTAGGCCACCTTGACACCATTAGCCGCCTCCTTGGCCTTGTCCCGGGCCTGGAGCACATCGCCGGAATACCCCTGGGCGATACAGATGTCGCCATTGGCCAGATCGCTGATGACCTGGGAGGTATGGAAATATCGGATATAGGGATGCACGGCCTTGATGAGGTCTTGGGCCGCCTTCAGATCCTTTTTGTCCCGGCTATTGGGGTCCTTGCCCAGATAAAGGAGGGCGGCGGCGAAGACCTCCGTCGGGTCATCAAAGAGGGTCAGACCGCAACTGGCCAGCTTCTTGGCCTTTTCCGGGTCGAAGACCAGGGCCCAGCTCGCTACCGGCTCCTCGCCCAGGGCCGCCTTGACCTTATCGACGTTGATGCCCAACCCCGTGGTGCCCCACATGTAAGGCACCAGGTATTTATTGTCGGGGTCTATGTCCTTGAGAGAGCGGTAGATCTCGGGGTCCAGGTTTTTCAGGCCGGGCAGCTTGGACTTGTCCAGGGGCTGATAGATACCGGCCTTGATCTGGCGCGCCGCGAAGGGGCGGGCCGTGGGGAAGACGAGATCGTAGCCACTCGAACCCGCGAGCAGCTTGGCGTCCAGGATCTCGTTGCTGTCATAGAGGTCCAGCACCGCCCTCGTGCCCGTGCGCGCCTGGAAGCCTGCCAGGGTGTCCTCCGCGAAGTAATCGTTCCAGTTGTAGATGTGAACGGTTTCGTCCGTCGCGCCCGCCGCCAGAGGGGCGAGCAGGGGAATCCAGGCAATTTTCTTGAGGAACTGGCGCATGGTGATCGTGTCCCGGGGTAATCAGCAAACAGTTAAAAGCCGCTCTCAACCCGGCTCATTGGGGGTGCGAAGCGGCTCGGGTAGTAAGTTGTGAATAAGCTCCTATTTTGCATGGGCGACACGACCTTGTCATCCGCCCCGTCTCATCTTTATAAAATCCCGCGGAGGCGAGGCCGGCGGGGCCTCGCCTGCCCGCAATAAAGACTGCCTGCTCGCCAGCCCATGGGATAAACTGATGGCTGATCACCGGCCCCCAGGCCAGCCCCCCCAGCTTGCACGGCACACACGAGATTAAGGAGGAGAAGATGACCGAACCCAAGACTGCATCTCCCTTACGCACCTGGACCTGGCTTCTGGCCATCCTCGTCCTTGGCCTGGGCGCGCTCCTGGTCTGGCATTACCAGTACGCCCAAGAGCAGTTGCAAGGCCACCAGGCCGTTATCGCCGAGAAGGGTCAGGCCCTGGCTGCCGCCGAAGCGGAGATCGTCAGTCTTAAAAGCAAGCTAACCACCCTCGGGGGTGATCTGGACCTCGCCTCCAAGGCCCAGCAAGACCTCAAGGCCCAGGTTCAGGCCAAGCAGGCGGAGCATGAGGCCGCCCTCGTCACCCTGCGTGACACGGCTAAGGCCGCCGAGAGCACCCTGGAGCAACGCCTGCAGGGGGCGGGTGATGAAATTACCGCCCTGAAGGCCGACATCGCCCAGCTCAATCAGGCCGCCACCGAGGCCGCCGCCTCCCACGAGGCCCATGTCCTGCAAATCACCGACGACCTGACGGCCGAGGCAATGAAATACCGCACCCTCCTGGTCGGCAGTGACCCGGAAAAGGCGGCCTTGGTGGCTAACTGGGAGCATCGCGTCCAGGCCCTGCACGCCGAACTGCTCAAGACTCGCCAGGCCCTGGAGGCCGAACGGGCTAACCTGGCCACCCTCGACAAGGATCTGACCCAGGCCAAGCACGCGAACGAGGCGCTCAAGCAAGACCTGAGCGCGGCGACCTTGAAACTCCAGGCCGCCGATACCGCCCTGACCCAGGAGCACGATGCCCTGACCGACCTGCGCACCCAGGGCGAAGCGGCGGTCGTCGCGGCGGAGAACAAGGCCCGGGAACTCGCTGACCGTCTGGATGCCGCCATCCTGGCCCACACCTCGGATAAAGGCGAGGCCGAGGCCCTGATTGCCCAGCTCAAGCAGGAGATCGATGCCGGCGCCGCCGCCCTGTCCAGCCTCCGCGGCGAGCACGAAAACCTCCAGGGCACCCTCGCGACGACCCAAGAGGCCCATGCCGGTGCCCAAACCGAACTCGATCGCTTGAGCCAGGAGACCGCCGAGGCCCAGGGCGCCCTGTCGCGGGATCTGGCGGCGAGCAAGGATAAGATCGCCGCCCTGAGCACGGAACTGGATAAAATCCGCCAACAGGGCGAGGCCGATCAAGTCCGCGCCAAGGCCGATTTGGACACCCTGCGGCAGCAATCGGCGGCCGATCTGGCCCGGGCCAAGGCTGAAGTGGACGCCCTGCGGCAACAGGCGGAAGCCGATCTGAACCGTGCGAGGACGGGCGCCGAGGCGGCCCTCAAGCATCAGCGGGAGGCCTTGACCCGCCTGAGCGGCCTGGGCGGCCGCACCACCCAGGACGGCATCCTCTTCACCTTGAAGGAAACCGAGACGCGATTCCTCACGGGCAAGGGCACCCTCCCCGCTGGCCCGATCCCCAGTCTCGACCAGCTCGCCGCCGTCCTGATCGAGTTCCCGGAACTCAAGGTCCGGATCGAGGGCTATACGGATAGCTCGGGGCGTGACGAGACCAACCTCGCCCTGTCACAGCAGCGCGCGGATGCCATCATGGCGGCCCTGGTCGAACGGGGCGTCGCCGCCGAGCGTCTGACCGCCCAAGGTAATGGCGAGACCAAGCCCATCGCCACCAACGACACCCCGGCTGGCCGGAGCCAAAATCGGCGTGTCGAAATCTACGTTAGCGAACCCTGAGCGACAGCTCGGGAGGCTAACGGCCGTGCGCGAGATCATCCTCCTCGACAATGGCTCGCGCCGTCCCCAATCCACCCTGGCCCTGCGGGAGTTGGCAGGGCGCTTGAGGGGACGCCTCCTCCAGCCCGTCCAGCCCGTATCCCTGGCCCATTCCGACCTCATTAGCGCCGATAAACTCGCCGGGCAACCGGCCACCACCCTGGAACCCTGGCTGATTGACCGTCTGCACCGGGGTGCCCGGCGCTTTCTGATCATCCCCCTCTTCTTCGGCCCCAGCGGGGCCCTGACCGAGGCCATCCCGGCCCTGGCGGCCAGGCTGAGCGCGGACATCGGTCCGCTGGATATCCGGCTGGCCGCCCCCCTCTGCCCCCTGCCCCAGGGGGAGCCGCGCCTCACCGCCATCCTCCTGGACCGCATCGCGACCGCCGCCCGGGTGACTCAGCTCCAGCCCCGACGCCTGGTCCTGGTGGATCATGGCTCCCCCCGCCCCGAGGTCAACGCCGCCCGCCGCTGGGTAGCGGCGGACCTGCGCGCCGGGCTGGCGGCCGGTATTCAGGTCGAAGAGGCCGCCATGGAACGTCGCGCCGGTTCCCAATACGACTTCAATGGCGAACTCCTGCTGGAGGTCCTGCGCCGCCTGGCACGCGCGGACAGCCAGAGCCCGGTCTTGGTCGCCCCTCTGTTCCTGTTTGCCGGCCGTCATGCTGGCCCCGGCGGGGATCTGGACGAGATCGCGGCCGCCGTCAAGGCCGAACACCCTGACCTGCGCATCGCCCTGACGGGGCTGGTGGGTGACCATCCGACCCTCCTCGACATTCTGGAGTCGCGCTTCCTCGAGGCCGAAAAGGACACCGGGGAGTGATCCCCGCCCAGGCCGTGAACCTGCCCATCGCCGCGGCGCTGGATGACCTGAACGCCGCCCTCCTGACCGGGCATGCCCTGCTCCAGGCCCCCACCGGCTCGGGCAAATCCACCCAGGTCCCCCTAGCCCTGCTCGACCGGAACTGGCTGGCGGGCCGGCGCATCCTGATGCTGGAACCGCGCCGTCCCGCCGCCCGCCTCACCGCCGCGCGCATGGCGGACCTGCTGGGGGAGAAGCTGGGCGAAACGGTGGGCTATCAGGTCCGCTTCGAGCGCCGGATCGGACCGCGCACCCGCATCGAGGTGCTGACCGAGGGCATCCTGACCCGCCGTCTCCAGTCGGACCCGGCCCTGGAGGGCGTGGGGCTGGTCATCTTCGACGAACTCCACGAGCTGAATCTGCCCTCGGCGCTGGGCCTGGCTCTGACCCTAGATGTGATCGCCAACCTGCGCCCGGACCTGCGCATCCTGGCCATGTCCGCCACCCTGGATGCCGGGCCCCTGGCGGCCCTGCTCGGTGGCGCGCCCCTGATTCAGGCTGGTGGCCGGCCCTATCCGGTCGCGATCCACTACGCGGAACGGGACCCCGGGCGCGATGGGCTTCCGGCCCTCATCGCCGCCATCCGCCAGGCCCTGGCGGATCATAGCGGCGACCTCCTCGCCTTCCTGCCCGGCGCCGGGGAGATCGAACGCGTCCGCGAGCGGCTCGCCGGCCTGATCGACCCGGGCATCCAGATCCTGCCCTTGCATGGCGCCCTGCCCGTCGCGGCCCAGGACCTGGCCCTGGGGCCGGGGGATGGCCGGCGGCGCCTGGTGTTGGCCACGGATCTGGCCGAGACCAGCGTCACCATTCCCGGCATTGGCGTGGTGGTGGACAGCGGCCTGACCCGCAAACCGCGTTTCGAGCCGGGATCGGGTTTGACCCGGCTGGTGACGGAGCCCATCCCCCGCGCCTCGGCGGATCAGCGGGCCGGGCGCGCCGGGCGACTGGGCCCCGGCGTCTGTTACCGGCTCTGGACCCGGACCCAGGAGGCCGGCCGTCCCGAACACCGCACCCCCGAGATCCTGCAAGCCGACCTGGCCCTCCTGGCCCTGGAACTGGCCCTCTGGGGGGTGCGCGATCCGGCGGAACTCCAGTGGCTCCAGGCCCCACCACGCCCGGCCTGGGAGCAGGCGGTAGCCCTGCTCGTCCGGCTGGGGGCCCTGGACGCCGCTGGCCACATCACCCAGCTCGGCCGCGCCATGGCGGGACTGCCCGTCCATCCGCGCCTGGCCGCCCTGCTCACGGGGGCGCCACCCGAACTGGCCGGGGAGGCCGCGGACCTCTGTGCCCTCCTCTCGGAACGCGACCCCTGGCTACGCCGGCCCGGCGAGCCCGGCTCGGCGGACCTGGGGGCGCGTCTGCTCGCCCTGCAAGCCTTCCGGGACCGCCGGAGCTCTAGCGACATGGACGGCCGCCGACTCGCCGCCGTCGACCGCGCCGCTACCCAAC
>JBASIS010000263.1:0-4255 GCA_049654905.1 Chromatiaceae bacterium | reverse complement strand
GGCGCCAGGGTGGCCTCGCCTTCCTGCCACTTGGCCGGGCAGACCTCACCCGGATGGGTGGCGACGTACTGGGCGGCCTTGATCTTGCGCAGCAACTCGGCGGCGTCGCGGCCGATGCCGCCGGCGTTGATCTCGATAATCTGAATCTTGCCCTGGGGATCGATGACGAAGGTGCCCCGCTCCGCCAGACCCACCTCTTCGATCATGACCCCAAAGTTGCGGGTGATGACCCCGGTCGGATCGCCAATCATGGGGTAATTGATCTTGCCGATGGTCGCGGAGCTGTCGTGCCAGGCCTTGTGGGTGAAATGGGTGTCCGTGGAGACCGAGTAGATTTCCACCCCCAGCTTCTGGAATTCGGCGTAGTTATCGGCCAGGTCGCCCAGTTCGGTGGGGCAGACAAAGGTGAAATCGGCCGGGTAGAAGAAGACCACCGACCACTTGCCTCGCAGATCGTCGGCGGACACGGCGACGAACTTGCCCTGGTGGAAGGCGGTGGCGTTGAAGGGCTGGACTTCGGTATTGATGAGGGAGTGCATGATGGCTACCTGTGGGTGAGGGGTTAATCAGAAGCGATGGGTGCATGGTAGAGACCCACCGATCCGGCAGCCAATTGATTGTTACGATACTGGCGATAGGGGTTGACTATGATGAGCCCTGTGCCGGCTTGGCCCATCTTTTACCCATCACCTGATCAGCGGGGCGAATGTGGCCCGAGCAGCCCTTGGGTGAACGAGGCCGTCAAGGTGTACGCCAAGCACCCCAGTTGGTCCGTCCCCACACCCCTCGGCCCCTACAACCCCGGCTGGGCCGTATTCGTGGAGAAGGACGGGGCGGAGCGTCTTTACCTCGTCGTCGAAACCAAAAGCAGCCTGTTCACCGATGACCTGCGCGAAAAGGAGAGCGCTAAGATCGCCTGTGGCAAGGCGCACTTCAAGGCGCTGGCGGGTAGGTGAATCCTTCCATGCGCGGTACCTGGTAGTGAGGTCCCTGACGGATGTTCTAGACAACTAAGGGGTGAAGTCGACCTTGAAGGTGTTGAGCCCCGAAAAGTAAGAGTCGGAGTGTGCCGCTGGGTTTGTCCTGTTTACAGAACTGGACGACCGTCCTAAAATGCTTGGACGATCATCCAATCTGGAGTTGAGCATGACCAAGACCATACTGGTGACCGGTGCTACCGACTTTGTGGGGAGTCACGTCCTGGAGGCATTGGCGGGGCGTGCGGATGTGCGGCCCATCGCTGCTTGCCGCGACCCCGGCCGGTTGCCACTCGGCTTCGACGGCGAGGTGCGGGTGGGGGACCTGCGCGACCCGGGCTACCAGCGGGATCTGGTGCAGGGGGTGGACGTGCTTTGCCATGCGGCGGCCTGGACCTCGATGTGGGGGCACCGGGAGGACTCGCGGCGGCTGTTCCTGGGGCCGACTATGGGGCTGATCGAGGTGGCCCAGGCGGCGGGGGTGGGGCGCTTCGTCAATACCAGCACCACCAGCGCGGCGGCCCCGGAAGCCTCCGCCGACCCGCTGAGCCGCGGTGTGCCACGGACCTTCTGGCCGCACCTGTGCAACGTCGTTGCCATCGAGGACGCCCTGCGGGAGAGGGCGGGGCCGGGATTTAAGGTGGTCAATCTGCGCCTGGGGATCTTCGCCGGGCGGCGCTATGGACTGGGGCTCTTGCCCATCCTGGTCCCGCGGCTCAAGACCCACCTGGTCCCTTGGGTGGCAGGGGGCCGCACCGGCCTGCCCATTATCGACGGGCGCGATATAGGTCAGGCCTTCGCCCTGGCGGCCACCGCCTTGGGCCTCAGCGACTTTGAGGGCTTCAACATCGTCGGTCCCCAAGTTCCGCGGGTGCGCGAGGTGCTGGACCTCCTACACCGGGAGTACGGCCTGCCGCGGCCCCACTTCGGGATCCCGTTCGCCGTCGCTTACCCCTTCGCCCGACTGATGGAGGCCCTGGACCCCCTGGTCCCCTGGGAGCCCCTGATCACCCGCAGCGTGATCCATTTGCTGGAGGAGACCGGGGCCGACAATCGCCGCGCCGAGCAGCGTCTAGGTTACCGTCCGGCCTATCCCTGGCAGGAGGCGATCCGGGCCCAGATGGCGGAGATGTCCGTGCGCCAGTTGAGCCCCATGCCTCTGTTCCGCCCGGTGACCTGAGGGGGGCCGTCTGCCGTACCATGGGCACAGGTCCACAAGGCGGCAGGCGGTTACCCGAGCATGAGCAGCAAAGGCGAGAAGACCCGTAGCGACATCGTCAACAGCGCCAAGGCCCTGTTCTACGAGCGCGGTTACGACGGCACCTCGTTTACGGACATTGTCGAGGCGGCCGGGGTCTACCGGGGCAACATCTATCACTATTTCAAGAGCAAGGACGACATCCTGGGGGCGGTGATCGTCCAGCATTTGGACGCCTATCGCGCCCTAATCACCGCTTGGGAAGCGAACAGCCCGGACCCCCGGGATCGGCTCGTTGCTTTCGTAGACATGCTAGCCGCCCAGGCCCCGGCCCTGACCCGCTTCGGCTGTCCCATTGGCAGCCTCAACACTGAGCTGGGCAAGGATAGGCGGGACCTGCAGAAGGCTGCCCGCGCCTTGTTCGACCTGTTCCGCGACTGGCTTACGGCACGGATGGGGGAGTTGGGCTATGCCGGGGAAGAGGCCAGGGCCCTGGCCCTGCACCTCCTGGGTCGGGCCCAAGGGATCGCCGTCCTTGGCCACGTCTACCAGGATCAGGATCTGCTGCAGGGGGAGACCGATCGGCTGCGGGACTGGCTGGCTGGGCTCTAGCAGCCCGGCTTGGCCGGGACTTCGGGGTCGGTGTGGTCGGCGTCTGCACTGTACCCGCCGTGGGGCCGGGCGCGATCATGTTTCTTCTCGCACACCCTCGAAGCCATCCTGCTCTGTCTGGAGCGTACCCCCGTATCCTGATCCAGGATCTGGCTTTTCGAGAGTGTGCCAGCGCGGTGCATCTCATGTTCGGTTGCTGGCGCTGGGCACGCGCCCAGTCCCTGACTAGCGGGGCCTGCTTCCAGAGTGGGTCGCTGGGGTGGATTGGTCCATATTTTGCTTGTTACGCAATCAGAGGGTGGGCGATGCCCGGGCAGACGTTTGGACGCTTGGACTTCTTCCTCCCCCTCATCCGGCTCCCTGCTAGCCGCGACCGCGCCACCATCCCCTGTCCCGGAGTCAATCTTCATGGTCCAGCTACCCGACCCGAATACCCCCATCCTGGAACCGGCCACCCTGACCCTGGACGGCCAGAGCTACAGTTTCCCCGTCCTGGAGGGCAGCGAGGGCGAGCGCGCCATCGATATCTCCAATCTCCGCGCCCAGACCGGCCACATCACCCTTGATCCCGGCTATGGCAACACCGGCAGTTGCGAGAGCGCCATTACCTTTATCGACGGCGATCAGGGCATCCTGCGCTATCGGGGTATCCCCATCGAGGAGTTTGCCGCCAGTCCCACCTTCATCGAGGTGGCCCTGCTGCTGATCTTCGGTCATTTGCCCAGCCCGGCCGAATATGACGAGTTCTCCGAGGACCTGACGCGTTTTGCCTATCTCGACGAGGGCATGAAGCATCAGTTCGGGGGTTTCCCGCACAATGCCCCGCCCATGGCCATCCTCTCGGCCATGATCAATTCCCTGGCCTGTTACCACCCGGAGTTACACGAACTGGAGGATAAACGCCAGTTTCTCCACGCGGCGGCGCGCCTGGTTAGCAAGATCCGCACCATCGCCGCCTACGCCTTTCGCCACTCGCGCGGCCTGCCTTATATCTATCCAGATCCGGCGCTGCGCTACGTGCCGAACTTCCTGCACATGATGTTTTCGCAGCCCTACCAGCAGTATCTGTGCCCGAGTATAGTTCGTAAAGCATTAAATTTAATACTTATTCTTCACGCCGACCACGAGCAGAACTGCTCGACCTCCACGGTGCGGGTAGTCGGTTCCAGTGGCGCCAACCTCTTTGCCTCCTGCGCCGCCGGGGTCTGCGCCCTCTGGGGACCCCTCCATGGCGGGGCCAACGTCGAGGTGCTCGACATGCTGGAGCAGATCCACAAGGGCAACATGACCCCCGAGGAGTACGTCCGGCTCGCCAAGGACAAAAACAGCAAGGTGCGGCTGATGGGCTTCGGCCATCGGGTGTACAAGAATTTCGACCCCCGGGCCCAGATGCTGCAGAAGGTGGCGGAGGAATTGGTGCCGCGGTTGTGTGGCAATGATCCGCTCCTGGACATCGCCCGCCGGTTGG
>JBASIS010000262.1:0-34422 GCA_049654905.1 Chromatiaceae bacterium | reverse complement strand
GCCGAATCGGAACTATCGATCAGGGCATGGAGCACTTCCTGCGGGGTCTTATCGGGGGCGGCCAGCACCGGGCCGGCCGCCGCGAACATTATCGGTAACGCACATAAGGCGCTTTTATACATAGCATCCTCCTCTGGGGGCGGGTTACGGGCGAGGGTCGAAAACCCGGCCGAACTACTTGACCTGGACCGTACCGGAACCCTTCTCGCCCTTGTTATCGACCCAGCGCACTTCGATGCTGTCGCCCACGGCCACATTCTTGAGGGACACCGAAAAGAAGGGGTTGGTGGAAATGGCGCCGCCCCAATCGGCCTCGAGCATTATGTTGCCGTTGTGCAGCAGTTCGACGGTCTCGATGTAATGGGCCGGGATGACAGCACCCTGGGGGTCCTTGCGGCGCCCGGTTTCCATGGGGTGGGTCATGAGGGCCTTGACCTCGCACTTGCCATCCTTGAGGGCGGCGCGGAGTTTGACTTCTGACATGGGATTCTTCTCCAAAAACAGGGATCTTCAGGTTACCGGCTTAACCGCCACAGCCGCCGACGGTGACCTTGACGTTGGTACGGGCGCTATACAGCTTGCCGCCAGCCTGCACCACGGCAATGATGTCGCCGCTTTCGCCCATCTTGACGCGGGTGGAAATATCGGGCACGCAGCCGGGCTTGAGATTGAAGCGAGCCACGAAGGGGGTGGGATTCTTCTCGGAGAAGATGCTGATCGACTCCACATTCTCGATTTGCTCGGCATTGATGGAGATGGGCACCACGGCGCCGTTCTCGGCGATGCCAGGGGCCTTGAGCACCACCTTGTCGCTAGTCTCCAGCGCACTGGAACCAAACACCTTGGTCAGGGCGTCATCCAGGGTGGTGGCATGGAAGGCATCGGCCGGCCAGGCGGCCATGGCCAGGCGGGGCAGACCCAGTCCGGCGGCGGCCAGTACCGCCCCCCCGGCCAGGGTGCCCTTAATGAAAATCCGGCGTTGTTGCTGTTGCAGTGTCACGGTCTTGACCTCCTCGGTTGATAAAGTCATGGCTGAGTTAGATCGTCTGACTATTATTAACCAATTCGGGCGCCGCCAGAATTGGGAATTTCCCGAAGGGGATGTTGGGGTATTCCGGAATATTCGGCTATTTAGCGGATTAGTATATATAGAATTACTAAATTACCTCATCGCCGCTCCAGGGCGGTGAGCTTGTCACGCAAACCATCATTGTTGTCACTCGTAAAATGAGCCACTAAAATCCTCGGGTCTGGAGAGCCCACGACGGGCCTAAATCCGCAGTGAACGGGTCTTGGGAGCATGATGAGAAACATAGATCGACGGACCTGCCTGGCACCTTTAGGCCTACTGCTAGGCCTGGTCCTGCCCGCCAGCCCAGTCCTGGCCGAGGCGGACGGTCCGGATTATTTCCGGGTTAGGGACGTAGCCGCCGACGACGTGCTTTTCATCCGCGACCATCCCAGTCCTCATGCGGCCAAGGTCGGCGAAATCCCGCCGCAGGGTACCTTATCCGCAACCTGGGCTGCCGCGGCGGCCTGACTTTCCAGGAGTTCACGACCCTCGGCAAAGCGGAGCAGGCAAAACGGGAGCAGGCGAATCCGCGGTGGTGTCGGATCGAGTATCGAGGCACAACCGGCTGGGCCGCTGGCCGCTATCTCGCCGAAGGCGCCTGCGACTGATCACCATCCCATTGATGCCAATGGCATTCTAAACACCACTCACGTCAGACGCCTCAATGGCTGGTCAAGTGCCCAACTTTCCACCCCTAGCCCCACAGGGGCGGACAACCTATACATCCTGCAACGCCATCCGATCCCTACCCATTACCTTCTATTTAAGAGAGGAGCCAACCCTTGTCTAACACTTCTACCCGTGCCGTCATCCTCACCACCGCCGCGACCCTGGGCCTGGCCCTGTCCTCGGGCGCCTATGCCTACGGGGAGAAGGATGCCATCAGCGACTGCGAGGCCCGCATGCGCAGCGAGTACCACCTCTCCGACTTGCGCGACGCCGAGGCGACCCGACTGAACGATAGCGAGCTCCACTTCCAGGTCAAGGGCGTCACCAAGATCGACAACCACCGGCACCCTTGGACCTGCGAGATCAAGAACCGGCATGTCACCTCCGTCAACTACCAGGGTCCCAAGGCGGAGGAGGTGAGCGGGGCGGCAAAACTGGCCATCGGGGCCGCGGCCCTTGCCGCCGTGGGTGCCCTGGCCGCCCAGGCGGGCGGAGGCAGTTCGCAGAAGGACAACAGCCGAGATACGGATACCTCGGAGCGGCCCTCACCCACCCAGTACGATGCGACGGCTAACCTGAAGTGCTCCATGAACAAGCCTACCCATAACAAAAAATGTCAGGCCGCCGTCACCCGGGGGAGACATGGTTCCGCCACGGTAGAGGTCACCAACCCAGCGGGCGTGGAGCGCGTCCTGCACTTCAAGGGTGGCGATATCACCACCTCCCGGGGCGAACTCGACTGGGATAAGCAGGGAGATAACTGGTACATCGGCATCGACGACCGCGAGTTTTACATCGTACCCGAGGCCTTCGTCCTAGGCGGTTGATGGTCCAGAGGAAAAGCGCCGATGATCCTCAACCGGCGCCCGCATCCCCCTCGGATTGGGCGCAGGAGTCAAACTCCAGGTTGGCCCGGGACCCGATCATCTTGATCACGGTACCCAGGGTCAGGCCCTGGACGATGATGGAAAAGACCACCACGATATAGGTCACGGAGACGATCACGTCGCGGTACTCACCGTCGGGCACGGCCAGGGCCATGGCCACCGAGATGCCGCCGCGCAGCCCGCCCCAGGTCAGAATCGCAATCACCCCTGGCGAAGCGGTACGAAAGCGGGTGAGAGCCGCCAAGGGCAGGCCGGTGCTGAGTGCCCGTGCCAACAGGACCAGGGGAATGGCCAGAAGGCCGGCCAGGATGATCGAGCCACTCAGGGTCAGGACCATGACCTCAAGCCCGATCAGCACGAACAGGACCGAGTTGAGTGATTGGTCGATTAAATCCCAGAAACTATCGACATAGCGCATGGTTTCGGCGGACCAGACCCCTTCGCGCGCCAGATTGCCGATGAACAGACCCGCGATGACCACGGTAATGGGCGCCGAGACATGCCAATGCTCGGCCACCGCATAGGCCCCGCTGGCCACCGCCAGCGTGATGAGGACCTCCACCTCATAGCTGTCGATGCTCCGCATTAAACGACAGGCCAAGGCGCCGCTGAGCAGGCCCAAGGCCAGGCCCCCCAAGGCCTCCCGCATGAAGGCACCCAAAACCAGGTCAAGGTCCATATTCTCCCCACTCATGGCTATCTTCGCCAGCATCAGAAATAACACTACCGCCAGGCCATCATTGAACAAGGACTCGCCGGTGATCTTGGTTTCCAGACTCTTGGGCGCCGCGGCCTGCTTGAGGATACTGAGCACCGCGATAGGGTCCGTCGGGGAGATCAGAGCCCCAAAGATCATGCAATAAATTAAGGGCATGTGCAGCCCCACCAGGTAAAACAGGAGCCAGGCGCCCAGGCCGACCAGAAGAGTGGAGAAGAGGACACCCAGGCTCGCGAGGAGCAAAATCGGGATCTTGTAGCGGGCCAGGTCGGAGACCTTGATATGCAGGGCCCCGGCAAAGAGCAGGAAACCCAACATGCCATGCAGTACGGCGTCGTCGAAGGCGATGCTGTCGAGCATCCGTTTCACATCCTGTTCCAGCCCATCGCTGCCTGGAATTGGCATCAGCAGCGTCAGGGACATGACCAGGGCGATCAGCATTAGACCCATGGCCGTCGGTAGCTTCAGGAAGCGGGCGTTAAACCAACCGAACAGGGCGGAGAGGGTGATCAGGATGGCGATGATGTCGAATAATCTCATGAAAGGGTCTGCTCCCTGCCCGCGGACAAAGTGGATAGATGAGGGCGCGTAACGAGCCCCCTGGGTGGTGATATGGCGGGGAGTGATTATAGGGCCATGAGGGGTGATCCAGGGCCGGGCTTGCGGGGATCATCCTGGCCGGTTTTACCTTGGCGCCCTCCGCCATTCACCCGGGTGGCAAGCCTTCCTCCATGCCAGCCCCTCTCATTCAGCACAGGTGCTTTGTGACACATCGCGATCTAGCCAGGCAAATGCTGGGATTTTTCCCGACGCCTATCCACGAACTCACCCATTTGGGCAGGTTGCTGGGCGGGCCCAGGATCTTTATCAAGCGTGACGATCTGACGGGCCTGGCCTTCGGGGGCAACAAGACCCGCAAACTCGAATTTCTGGTCGGCCAGGCGTTAGCGGAGGGCGCGGACACCCTCATTACCGCCGGCGCCATACAGTCCAACCATTGCCGGCAGACCGCCGCCGCCGCGGCCAGCCTCGGGCTGGAATGCCATCTGGTCCTGGGTGGCGCCGAGCCGGCGGCCGCCACCGGCAATCTCCTGTTGGATCAGCTTCTGGGGGCCCGCATTCACTGGGCGGGCGCTCATCGTAAAGGCAAGGATATCCCGATCATTGCGGAGCAGTTGCGCGCCGCCGGGCGACGGCCCTACCGGGTTCCCTACGGGGGCTCGACCGCCCTGGGCGCCACGGGTTTTGTGGAGGCCCTCTACGAACTCGACCGCCAGACGACCGCCCTGGGGATGGATTTCGATCACCTGCTCTTTGCGTCAAGTTCTGGCGGGACCCAGGCGGGGTTGATGGTGGGCAAGAGGCTCCTGAACAAGGACTACCAAGTTACCGGAATTGCCATTGACAAGGTCGGTGACGGGCAACAATCCCTGGGTGAGCTGATTCTGGAATTAGCCAACGCCACGGCGCGATTCCTTGGGTCATCGATCAGTTTCTCCCCCGCTGAATTGCATCTTGACGAAAGTTACGCGGTCAGCGGTTATGGCGAGGTCTGTGCGGGTGATCGGGAAGCGATCCATCTGCTGGCCCGCCACGAGGGGATCCTGCTGGACCCGGTCTATACCGGCCGCGCCATGGCCGGACTGATCGACATGATTCGCAAGGGCTGTTTCGGACAGGACGAGAAGCTCTTGTTCTGGCATACGGGTGGCGCCCCGGCGCTATTCGCCTATGCGTCCTCGCTTGGGGAAACAGCGTCTCCGTCGCATTGAATCCCTCGCCTTGAGTGGGACGGGGATGCACTACCCCCCTCGCCCAACTTGGAGCTTCCCGACGACAAGCGCCCGTAGACCTGGCTGCCAAGCCACTTGGAAACCAGTTCCTGCATCTCCGGCTTACCCATGTAATCGGTGAACAACTCTTCGTTCAGCTCCATCCGCTCGATGAACAGCGACTCCAGCACCCGCCGGAACACCAGTTGGAACTTGTCCAGGGAGTTGACCTCCGCTGCCTTTCGCAGCGACTCGTTCTGGCTGGCCGCCTCCGCAATCTGATCGAAGAACAGTTGGTCCGCCTCGTTCAGTTCCTCGCCGAAACGCTCGTTGATGATGTCGATCAGGCGTGACAGCAATACCCGCTCCTCGCGCACCATCCCTGAGCCCACCTCGCGCGGCCCGTCCAACGGCTTGGCAATACCTTCGTTCAGGCTGATGGAGCCTTCGCTGATCTTCTGCAACCGGTAGTAGTCGAGCTCGACCTCCTCGTCAAACCGATAGCCCGGGCCGCTTTTCCGCCTCGGCAGCTTCAGTGCCAGATGACGCAGGTAGGTGAAGAGCTTTTCCAGATCGCTATCCTGGTAGGGGATGACCTGGCTCAGGAAGCCATAGAGGTTGCGGAAGGCCTGTAGCTTGCCACGCCACAGTTCAGCCTCTTCCTCTTGGACTTCTTGGAGATGAGTAAAACGTGCAACCGCCTGATCGAGTAGGGCGTTCATCGCCTTGTGGTCACCGGGGCTCTGTCGCCGCTTCGGGGCGAAGAACACCCGCGAAAACTCGGTCACCTCGCCGTTGAGATAGATGCCCGAGGCATCCAGCTCAGCCTTGACCTGATAGAGCCTGTCCGGATCGACCTGCTCCCCCATGACCGAGCCTTCATAATATTGACGGAAGGCCTCCTGAATCTCGGCTGGGTCATTCACGAAATCGAGGACGAAGGTGTCGTCCTTCAGCGGATGGGTACGGTTCAGGCGCGACAGGGTCTGCACCGCCTGAATCCCCGCCAGGCGCTTGTCCAGATACAGGGTATGCAGCAGGGGTTGGTCGAAGCCGGTCTGGTACTTCTCGGCCACCAGCAGAACGCGGAATTCCGGCTTGGCGAAGGTGTCGGGCAGTTCCTTTTCCTTGACTCCGCCGTTCATCTCCACTTCCCTATAGGTCTTCTCCGGGACCCTGTCGTCTTCGACCGTGCCGGAGAAGGCCACCAAGGCCTTGATCGGGTAACCCTTCTCCTGGATGGTACGGTCAAACTCCTGCTTGTAGCGCACCGCCTCCAGCCGCGAGCCGGTGACCACCATCGCCTTGGCATGGCCGCCGATCTTGTGGCGGGTGAACTGCTGGAAATGCTCGACCATCACCTCGGTCTTCTGGCCGATGTTGTGCGGGTGCAGGCGCATGAAGCGGGCCAGCGCCTTGGCCGCCTTCCTGCGCTCGACGTTGGGGTCGTCCTCGACCTTCTTGAGCAGCTTGTAGTAGGTCTTGTAGGTGACGTAGTTCTTCAGCACATCCTCGATGAAGCCTTCCTCGATAGCCTGGCGCATGGTGTAGCGGTGGAAAGGTTCGCCATTGCGGCCGAAGATGGCCAGCGTCTTGTGCTTGGGCGTGGCGGTGAAGGCGAAGAAGCTGATGTTGGGCTGCCGGCCACGCTTGGCCATGGAGCGGAACAGGCGTTCGAGTTCTAGCTCGCTCTCCTCTTCGGCCATCTCCTGGGCCTTACGGCGCAACTCGGCGCCGCCCAGGACGCCCTTGAGTTCCGTCGCCGTCTCGCCCGATTGGGAGCTATGGGCCTCATCGATGATCACAGCGTAATTGCGCGTCGGCAGATGGCTTTTACCACCCGCTCCGCGCTCCTCGCTCATCTTCGCCAACTGACTGGAAACGAAGGGAAACTTCTGCAGCGTGGTGATAATGATCGGCACACCCGCTTCCAGGGCCTCGGCCAGTTGGCGCGAATCCTCGTCGATCTTCTGTACCACGCCCTGGCGGTGATCAAATTGGTAGATAGTGTTCTGCAACTGGCGGTCCAGCACCACCCGGTCAGTGATGACCACCACGCTATCAAACAGACGCTCACTCCGCGCGTTGTGCAGGCTGGAGAGCCGATGCGCCAGCCAGGCGATGGTATTGCTCTTGCCGCTGCCGGCCGAGTGCTCGACCAGATAGTTGTGGCCCACCCCTTCGGTGGCAGCGGCCAACACCATCTGGCGTACCGCCTGCAATTGGTGATAGCGCGGAAAGATCAGGCCCTCCTTGCGCACCTTCTTGCCGTCGCCGGCAACCCTCACCTCCACGGAGCGATGGAGAAACCGGGCGAGCAGGTCGAGCAGGCTGTCGCGCTGCAGGACCTCTTCCCACAGGTAGGCCGTCTTGTAGTTCCGTCCTTCGGGGTCTGGGGGGTTGTCCGCGGCGCCGTCCAGGCCCCGGTTGAAGGGGAGGAAGGTGGTCGCCGACCCGGCCAGGCGCGTGGTCATGTGCGCCTCTTCGGTATCGACCGCGAAGTGCACCAGGGTGCGTTGGGTGAAGGCGAAGATCGGCTCGCGTGGATCCCGGTCGTGCCGGTACTGGCGGATGGCATCGGCGACGGTCTGCCCGCTGAGCGGGTTCTTGAGTTCGAGGGATAACACCGGAATGCCGTTGACCGACAGCGCCACGTCCAGCGACTGTTCCGAGCGCGGGCTGAAATGCAGTTGACGGATGAGCCCCAGGCGATTGGCCTGGTAGCGCGCCTCCAGATCCGGGTTCAGGCCGTGGGCCGGGCGGAAGAAGGCAATGCGCAGCGTCCTACCGAAGCACTTAAACCCGTGGCGCAGGGTGTCCAGGGTGCCGTGGGTGTCCAGCCACTTGCACAGGGCCTCCAGCACCCGCTCGCCGGTCTGCCCACCGTGCAGGGCCTCCAGCTTCCCCCAGACCTTGGCCTGGGTCGCCTGGATAAAGGCCAGCGCCTCGTCCGGAAAGATCGCCCGTTCGCGGTCGAAACCCTTGCCGTCGAGCCGGTTGTAGCCGGCGGCCAGCAGGACCGCCTCGATGGCGGTCTCAAACGCGGCCTCGCTGGTTGTCTTCATCGCAGCATCCTTTACTTGTCGGCGTGGGGGGCATTCTCGTTCGTGCGCGGTGCGTCTTCGCCCGTCACAACCGGCTTGCCGTTCTGCCAGGTGACAGCGTACTGCCCCAGACGCCGCTTCTTCTCCAGGGCCTTGGCGACGGATTGACGGAGTGTCTCAAGCAATTGCCGCCCCTCCTGGGAGGGCGTATTTGTGCGGGTGGTGTTCATCGTTGGGCCTCGTCAATCAACCGCTGATAATAATCCCCATGCACGACACTCCGGTCTTCTCCACATTGTTCGAAGACCAGCACCGGGCTTCCCCCATCGTTCATAAAACAGGTGCAGCGATCGACCCGATGAACAAATCCAGCCGCAGATAGGTGCGCCCTGCCAGGGTGGTTTCGAACGCGAAGTTCTCTCGGGCCGCGATCCGGACTTCAAGTTCCCGCAAGAAAATACGGCTGGCGGCCAGCAACTCCCGCTCCGGGGCGAGCGGCGCGAGCCCGGCGGCGATCAGGTCGGCGTTGATGAAGTGGGAGCAGCCCGCCCTGGGCAGGTATTCCAGTGCGAAGGTCGTCTTCCCCGCGCCATTGGGCCCGGCGATGATCCAGCAGGTGGGGGGCATGCGGACGCTTCCTTCAGTGGGATTCGGCCGATGACGGCAGCGGTGACCACCGCGGCGGAGCGGTTCTGGAGAGCACCCGAAGACCGCATCGTCTTGCCGAAGCCCTTGAAGCCGTGGCGCAGGGTGTCCAAGGTGCCGCGGGTGTCCGGCCACTTGCACAGGGCCTCCAGCTTGTCCCAGACCTTGGCCTGGGTCGCCTGGATCATGGCCAGGGCCTCGTCCGGGAAAACCGCCCGTTCGCGGTCGAAGCCCTTGCCTGCGAGCTGGGTGCAGCCGGCGCCCTACAGGACCGTCTCGATGGCGGTCTCAAAGGCAGCCTCGCTGGTTGTCTTCATGGCGGCATCCTTGACTTGTCGGCGCCCTTAGTTAAGGAAAAGCCGTTTTGTTTAACCAGGCCGTGGTCCCGGTAGGCCAGACCCGCTCGACCAGGCCGTCGCGCAGCAACGCCCCCCTGGCCACCGGCCTAGGGGCAGGCGAGTCACATCCGCCGACTAAGCACACAGCGCGCGCTCCAATACGGACATAGGGGCGAGGTTGCCCTCAGAGCTGCTACCCAGGGCACTGCTGCCCCTTCCAGGCCCAAAGCTGCCCTCTGAGGTCCCGTTCATGCGGCCCGCCCCAGAACAAACCTGGCGCGCTCCCTCCGCAACATCTCATAGGGCGTCATGAAACCCATATTCAGGCCGATGCAGACGTTGGGGATCTTGATGCGTCTGGCCGAGCTTGCGGGGACCTCGTGGGTAACCACGGTTTGGCCGTGGGCCAACGCATGGGCGATGAGGTAATAGTCGGCCACCTGCAAGAAGCTGTTAATGGCAGCGGGGTCGTAGTGCTGCCCGGTGATCCAGGCACTGACCGCGCCGAACTGCGCGGCTACCTGCGCATCGGTTTTCAGGAACATTCCATGACCGTGGTCGCGAACCCAATCGGTGAGCTCATCGCTGCCCGCGGCGATTTCGTCGCCCACCTTGTCGATGCTGGCCACATTGCCGGCGGCATGGCCTTCGAGCAGCCACTCCCAGAAGGCGGGGCAGAAATCCAGGCCGTAATGCAGGTTCTTGGCCTGAATGAACACGTTCGTATCAAGCAGGTAGTTCATGGCATAACACCCAGCTCGCGCGCGGCTTGATAGAAGGTGGCCGACTTGCGCACGCCCAGCAGCCGGAAGGCATCCTGAAACAGGGTTTGACCTTCCAGCGTGCTACCCACCAGCGCACGCGCAAAGCGCTTGCCGTTCCGCGCGCCCAGGGTGCGGTAAAAGTCACCGCCGCCCCTGGACCGATCGAGCGCCCGCAGCCGTTCGACTTCCTGGCGGTAGTGATACCAAAGCCTGGCCTCGTTGATGAATCCCGCGTCGAACAGGCGCCGCAGCGCTACCAGACTGCTGACCTTGAACAGCCGGGCCAAGCGCTGGATCTCCTGCTCGACGGGTGCATCCGGTCGCACAAGATCGCGCATTGCCGCCAGCGGCACCAGCAATTCCGCCGCCACCGAGTTGCACCAGCGCTCGATGGCTTGCTCGGGCACGCGCCCCGCCTCCGCATCCGAGACACCGCTTTGCCCCAAGGCCAGATGCGCCAGTTCGTGCGCCAGGCTGAACATCTGCGCCGCCTTGCTGTCGGCGGCGTTCAGGAACAGCAGCGGCGCCAGGTCATCGGCCAGGGCGAAGCCGCGAAACTCGCCGACATCCAGCTTACGGTGGCTGTTGGCGCCGACAATGGAACCGGCCATCACCAGGACGCCGGCATCCTCGGAGTGCGCGATCATTTGCCGCAGGGCCTCGGTCCAGGTCGGCAAAGCCTGGCGCTCGGCGACCGACAGGCCGAGCGCACTGCGCAGGTCTGCGGCCACCGATTCGGGTGCATCCCCCACGCGGGCCCGGCCCACAAAGGCCACGGGCGCAAAACCATGAATCTGCGCATACTCGCGGAACCAGTCCTGCCACCGCTGGCATAGATACAGGGTGTCGAGTAAGTCACTGCTCGGTTCGCGCAGCGGCGCATCACGCAAGGTGCGGAAATCCGGCACCGGTAGTTCCACGCGGGGTGGTTCGGGCAAAAAGAAAAAGCCGAAGGGTGTATGGGTGAGCCGGGCGAAGTCTTCCAGTTGCTTCAAAGTTGGCTGTCTTTCGCCGGCAAGCCACAAGTGCCACTTGTGAAACCGCTTTCTTAACGAAAATTCATCCAGCCGTGCGCGCTCTGCGGCCCAACGCAGCACTGGAATGGAAGCGGGGACGGGCGGGCTCATAGCTGCATGGCCTCAATCGGGATTTGGCCGGCGACGGCGGCGGTGATCAGGGCGGCGCGGCGTTCTGCAAGCAGGCGGAGCGAATCGCGCAACTCGCTGCGAACGTTATCAAGCCGAGCATACCTGCTTGCAATGAACTGTTTTATCGCACATTGCTCGTCGATCGGCGGCAGTGGAACCGGAAGATCCTTGATGTTTGATCCGGATATGGACGCAAGATTAGTCGAGCGCTTGGCGCGGCTCTCGAAGAAACGCTTTGCCTCCAGCGTCGAGGTCCATAGCGCTAGCCAATCAGAATCAACAGAGTGAGGCCGGACAGCAAATACGTGGTTCTGATGCAGGCACGGTGTGATTTCCTGTCGCCAAACGCAGCCCCTGCCGAGTTTGTCTATGTCCCCACCCTCGTTCATCAACACATCACCATATGCCAGAAGGTTCGATGCAGCCTCTGATTCGGGCACCTCAACAGTCAGGATTTCATCCAACTTGAGGTAACCGTCTTGGACGTTTGCGACGCGCAGATAAGGGTACTCCAGCAATGTTCCGGGGTACTGCTTACCCAGCGTTAAGCCCCCTCGAACCTCGGCAAGCTGCTTTAATCGCTGCAAACGCCAGTGCGCCGGAATGTCGCCCAGCCATTCCTGGCCGGAAGGCTTCATCGGCGCGTCTGGGTCCAGGCCACGGGTGACGACGCGACTGATGAGGGCGGCGCGCTTTTCCTCCAGCAGCGCCAGCATAAGCTCCTTCTCGGCGATCAGCCCGTCGATTCGGGCGGTTTCGCGGTCGAGGTAGTCGGCGACCGTCACTTGATCGTCTGCCGATGTAGGTAGCGATACACCTATTTCCTTCATCGAGTCTTGCGTCAACTTGTCGCGGGTGCTGCCTTCGATGTAGGGCCAATACGGCACAGCGTTCAAGGCATACGTCAGGTATCTGGAGTTGACATTTTTTGCCGGCCGAAGAACATGCATATGGTTGTTTACCCATACACGATCAGTTACCGCGAAGGCCTTTGCCTTGAGAGGGTCAAAGAACGGCGCCCCGTCTTCTCCAAGGAGCACCAATGGCTCGTCAAATAGGTACTCGTCGATATAGTCCACGATCCCGTTAGCGCCCCAGTATGGAAAATTCCCCTTCTTATCAGCGCGTTGCTCGATGTTGAGGGGAATTCGTCTGCCATCGAGGCAGGTTGCGAGGAAGCGTAAGCGAACTGTGCTCCTCACTCTGTCACCTCCCGCAGCAACTCCAGAATCCGCTTCTCCACTTCGGCCAGCTCCGCATCGATTTCGTGCAGCGGGCGCGGCGGCTTGTATTCGAAGAACACCCGGTTGAAGTTGATCTCGTAGCCGACCTTGCCGATGCCGCCGTCCTGCTCGTCCAGGGTCTCGCGGTCAATCCAGGCATCGGCCACATAGGGCCGCACCTCGCGCAGGAAATAGCTGACCAGGTCCTCCTTCAGCGGGATGTTCTCCGCGTCCTTGAGGGATGGGTCGGGTTCGTACTCGACGTAGCGGCCCTCTCCCCCGGCCCCTCTCCCAATGGGCGAGGGGAGTCGGTAGAGGCCGAGCAGGGCACGCAGGTCGTCCGGCGTGAGGCCAGGGGACAGGGCCTGGCCGGGAAACAATGTGGCGCGGTCCAGGGGCTCCAGCTTGTGGTGCCGGGCGATCACGGGCGCGGCTTGCGAGTCTACGGTGGTGAAGCAGTCGCGGAAGATCTTCTTCTGCACCGTGCCTTTGGCGCCCTTGGCCCAGCCTTCCACGTCGGCGGGCAGGGTCTTGAAGACCTGCTGAACCCCGTCCCAGGCGAGGTTCCAGTCCAGGTAGGGTTCAGCCCCCAAGGCATCCTCGACCGCTTGCAGGGCGTCGAACAGTTCGGGGAGGGTGTTAAGGAAGCGTTCCCGGGCATCAATGGTGATCTCGAAGCGCAGGCGCAGCGGGCGGTTGACAGCGATGCGGCGGTAGCCAAAGTCGGCGTTGTCGAAAACGCGGCTGGTCTTGCTTTCTTCCAAGGCACCATGCTCGCGGGTGACTGCGTCGAGGGCGGCCTGATCGAGGTAGCGGCGCTTGTCGCCCAGGCTACGCTTCATCGGCGTCCAGCGCTCGCGGGCGTCGATAAGCTGGATTTTGCCCTTGCGGTGGCCGGCCTTGCGGTTGGTGACCACCCAGATGAAGGTGCCGATGCCGGTGTTGTAGAACATCTGCTCGGGCAGGGCGACGATGGCTTCAAGCCGGTCGCGCTCGATGATCCAGCGGCGGATCTCGCTCTCGCCGCTGCCAGCCCCACCGGTGAAGAGGGGCGAGCCGTTGAAGACGATGGCGGTGCGCGAGCCGGGCTTGTCACGGTTGCCGGGCCGGTAGTCCTGGAACTTACTCATCATGTAGAGCAGGAACAGCAGGGCACCGTCGTTGATACGCGGCAGCTTGCCGTTGTAGCCCCGAAAGGTCGGCCAGCGGTCGATCGTCTTTTTCTCGGCCTTCCAATCCACGCCGAAGGGCGGGTTGGCCAGCAGGTAGTCGAAGCGCTGGTTGGGGAAGGGGTCCTCGGTGAGGGTGTTGCCCAGCACGACTTGGCCATCCTTGTGGCCCTTGATCAGCAGGTCGGAGGCGGCTACGGCGTAGGAGCGCGGGTTATAGTCCTGGCCAAAGACCTTGACGATGGCCTGCTCGTTATGGGCACGGATCCAGTTTTGCGCCTCGGCCAGCATGCCGCCGGTGCCGCAGGCCGGGTCACAGATGGTGACGATGATGCCTGCCTGGGTGAGCACCTGGGTATCGGGCTCCAGCAGCAGGTTGACCATGAGCTGGATGACTTCCCGCGGGGTGAAGTGATCACCGGCGGTTTCATTGGCGGCTTCGTTGAAGCGGCGGATCAGGTCCTCGAACACCAACCCCATGGTGATGTTGTCCACCTTGCGCGGATGCAGGTCCATCTCGGCGAACTGGGCGACCACCTGGTAAAGGCGGTTGGACTCTTCGAGCTTCTCGATCTCCTTGTCGAACTCGAAGCGCTCGAAGATCCTGCGGATGTTTTCGGAGAAGCCGTTGATGTAGTCCGCCAGGTGGCGGCCGATGTTGTCCGGGTCGCCCTTGAGCTTGTGGAAGTCGAGCCGGCTGTGGTTGTGGAAGCCCAACGGGGTACCGTCCTCATCCAGGGCCCGGTTGTTGAGGATGGCGTCGATATTGGCAATGCCCTTGCTGCTCAGTTCGGCATGGCGCTTGAGCACGGCGTCCTTGCTGGGCGCCAACACGGCGTCGAAGCGGCGCAGCACGGTGAGCGGCAGCATGACGCGCTCGTATTGCGGTGGGCGATAGGGACCGCGCAACAGGTCGGCGACGGACCAGATGAAATTAGCGAGTTGCTGAAAGCTGGCGCTCATGTGTTAGTCCCTGACTGGCACTGAGGTATGAGGTGAGGGTGCCATCCGCCCGGGTGTTGTCGCCGACGGGGCGCGGGAGGATAGGATCGACGCACCAAGGCGGCACGCCCCAAAGCCCCCTACTCCAGATCCGCCAGCAACTCCCCCGGGTCACAGATGATGCCCTCCCCGTCCGCACTCGGCTCCAGCATCAGCAGCCGCCCGGCCTTGGCCATGCCCGGGAGCCAGACCCCTTGCAACTCGGCGAGCCCGACCCGCTCGGGCTGGCAGTCCGCCCAGTCGCGGGTGGCCAGAGCCTGGGCCTGTGCGGGGCTGGACCAGAAGGGGAAGCAGGGCCCTTCCTCATCATGAAAGGCGACATAGCCGCCCTCCCCCCTCAGGGTCCACAGGGCCCCAGCCGCCATGGCCCGGGTTAAAAACCCGGCGTAACCGTCATCGGCGCCGGAAATTTCTTGGGTCGTTTCCTTGCTCATGTCCCCTACCCCGCTCAAGGCTTGAGTGCCTTCTGACTGATCCACTCAGCCCCCCACGGGCTCCTTACCCGCCCACGCCCCCATGATAGGGCCGGCTCAGTTCATGGACGGCCGCCACCAGGGCGGCGGCGTGATCCGGCTCCACATCGGGATGGATGCCATGGCCGAGATTGAAGACATGTCCCGTGCCCGGGCCATAACTGGCCAGGATGGCGGCGACCTCGGCGCGGATGCGTTCCGGGCTGGCATAGAGCAGACAGGGATCCATATTGCCCTGCAGGGCCACCCGACTACCCACCCGCTGGCGGGCTTCGGCCAGATCGGTCGTCCAATCAAGGCCCAGGGCATCACAACCACTGCCGGCCATGGCCTCCAGCCACTGACCTCCGCCCTTGGTAAAGAGAATGACGGGGACCTTGCGGCCCTCCGCCTCGCGCGTCAGGCCGGCGACGATGCGGGCCATGTAGGCCAGGGAGAAATCACGGTAGTCGCGGGGGGTCAGGGAGCCGCCCCAGGTGTCGAAAATCATCAGGGCCTGGGCGCCGCTGGCGACCTGGGCATTGAGGTAGTGGGTCACGGCCTCGGCGACGACGGCGAGCAGCTCGTGCATCAGCTCCGGCTGGTCAAACATCATGGCCTTGCTGCGAGCGAAGGCCTTGGAGCCGCCGCCCTCGACCATGTAGGTGGCCAGGGTCCAGGGGCTGCCAGCAAAGCCGATGAGGGGCGCGCGCCCGTCCAACTCGCGGCGGATCAGGGACACGGCGTCCATGACGTAACCCAGATCGGTCGCCATATCCGGCACCCCCAGCCGCCGCACATCCTCCCGGGTGCGTACCGGGCGCTCGAAACGGGGCCCCTCCCCCTCGGTGAAATAGAGACCCAGGCCCATGGCATCGGGCACCGTGAGGATGTCGGAAAAGAGGATGGCCGCATCCAGCGGGAAGCGCTCCAGGGGCTGCAGGGTGACCTCGCAGGCCAGCTCCGGATTCATGCAGAGGTCCATGAAGCTGCCGGCGCGGGCCCGACTGGCGCGGTATTCCGGTAGATAGCGGCCGGCCTGGCGCATCATCCAGATGGGCGTGTAGTCCACGGGCTGCCGCTGCAGGGCGCGCAAAAAGGTATCGTTTTTGAGTTGGATCACGTGGCTGGATTCCGGGCGATGGTGGCAAGGGGAGGTTTTTTGTTCCGGGTGGGAATTCTACACCCAGGCGAGCCCGAAATTAGCCTTAGCCGCGACGCTGGCCCGCGTGAGCGGATTGGGACGGGGACTCGCCTTCGTAGTGTTCCAGCAGGCGATGGTAAGCCCCGAAGCCAACAATCTCGCGCAGGGTGGCGAAATCGACCCGGCGCGCGGGGACTCGGCCAGCCTTGAGGTCCGCCAGGGCCTCGCGCATGGCGAAGACGGCGCTGCTGAGGAGGGTCAGGGGATAGGCGGCGATCTTGTAGCCCATCGCGGCGAGGACGGCCGGTGGTAGCAGGGGGGTTACCCCCTCCTCCAGCATATTGGCCATCTTGGGGCCGGGCAGGGCCTGGCAGAAGGTCCGCATCTCGGCCTCATCCTCGGGGGCTTCCAGAAAGAGGATGTCGGCGCCGAGATCGGCAAAGGCTTGCAGGCGCCACAGGGCTTCGTCCAGGCCGTGGCCGGCGCGGGCATCGGTACGGGCCATGATGAGGATGTCGGCGCCCGCCTCCCGGGCCTCCACGGCGGCGCGGACGCGGGCGCAGGCCTCGGCGCGGGTCACCACCGCCTTGCCTGAGGTGTGGCCACAGCGCTTGGGGGCGACCTGATCCTCGATCATGATGCCGGCGAAACCGGCGCGGGCGTAGCCCTCCAGGGTCCGGCGGACATTGACGGCATTGCCGTAGCCCGTGTCGCCATCGGCGATGACGGGGATGGTGACGGCCTCCAGGATCGAGCGGCCCTGGTCGAGCATCTCGCCGTAGGAGATCAGGCCCGTATCCGGCCGCGCGAGCCGGGCGGCGGCGACGGCGAAGCCGCTCATGAAGGTGAGGGCAAAGCCGGCCTGTTCGATGAGACGGGCGGAGAGGCCATCGAAACAGCAGGGCATCAAGAGGAAATCAGGACCGGCGAGAAGCTGGCGGAGACGATCGGCTTGGGGGTTCATGGGGATCTGGGCCCTGCTATCTCCCGCCCGCATCGGTTGCGCCAGATCGATGCGAACGGGAATGCCACGGCAATTCGCCAGGCGCAAAAAAGGGCGGGGTTCGCCCGCCCTCTTGGCTTAACCTCTCCGTGACGAGAGGCTACCCGGAGACCCGCGTCACTCCTTGACCCAGTCACCGAAGTTATCGGTGGTTTTCTCCTCGCCATCGGCGTAGCCGGCCTCGTAGGCCTCGGTCAAACGCTGCTCCTCGCGCTTGGGGTTCAGCAAAAACCCACATTGCCAACCCTGAATGTACTCGTCATCGACACCCATCTGTTCCATTTTGGTGACGGCGTCGTAGTAGAACTGGTTCATTTTCCTGTCTCCGAGCTATAGCGATGATGAGGTCAAAGCCTCCGAAACTTATGATTTTTTTCGCGGTTTAACAGTAACGGTGATCTCGCGTCGGATCCAACCTGTCCCGCACCGCTCCGCGTGCATCTCGTCGCTGGGCAAGTTCCGGGGGTTTTACCCAAGAAATGCGCCTCGCCAAATCAGACCGAGGGTCCACCCCGGACCCAACCTCGCCACCGCCACCGGAGCCCTTCGCCAATCCAGTCAGGGTCCCAGGTGCGCGCGAGGCGGAAGAGACATAAGAATACTTCGTTTTTCTAATAGGCGCCACTTCTACGAGACCGCCCGGAAATCCATGACAAAACGGCTTGCGGTGACCTGACGAGGGCCTTATTTTGCCAGGAATCCCGGCATCCTCCCCTTAACCTCTCACTAGCCTGACACCAACGCCATGCGCCCTGCCCACTTAATTCGCGTCCTCGATCGGGAATTCACCAGTACCCGCCAGGGTCATCACACCCCCGTCATGCTCTGGGGGCCGCCCGGCGTCGGCAAGTCACAGATGGTGGCCCAGATCGCCGCCCGTCACGGGACGCCCATGATCGATATCCGTCTGTCGCAAATGGAGCCCAGCGACCTGCGCGGCATCCCGTTTCGCGTTGGCAACAAAGTCGAGTGGGCGATTCCGACCCTCCTGCCCAACCTGGAGTATCACGGCACCAGCGGCATCCTCTTCCTGGACGAGATCACCTCGGCCCCCCCGGCGGTGTCCGCCGCCGCCTATCAATTGATCCTGGACCGCCGCCTGGGCGAATACGAGGTACCGGAGCACTGGGCCATCTTCGCCGCCGGCAACCGCCAGGGCGACCGGGGGGTCACCTATGCCATGCCGGCGCCCCTGGCCAACCGATTTTCCCACTTCGAGGTGGACACCCACCTGGACGACTGGGTCGCCTGGGCCTATACCCACGAGATCGACGAGCGCGTCATCGCCTTCCTGCGCTTCCGCCCGGAGTTGCTGTTTGACTTCGACCCCGCCCACAACCCCATCGCCTTCCCCACGCCCCGGTCCTGGGAATTCGCCCACCGCGGGCTGCGCAAATTCGAGGACGACGCCGATCTCCTGCAGGGCGCCCTCCAGGGCTGCGTCGGCCCGGCGGCGGGTATCGAGCTGAATGCCTTTATCAATAGTCTGGACCGGATGCCGGACCTGGATGCCATCCTGCGCGGCGAGGAGGTGCCCGTGCCGCGGGAGATCGACCTCCAGTACGCCGTCGCCGCCGCCCTGGTGGGCAGGGCCATTCGCGCCCAGGCCGAGCCCGAGGGTATCGAAAAGATCAGCCATATCCTGGCCTATGCCGGGCGCTTCCCCCAACGGGAGATGGGCGTCATGCTGGTCTCCGACCTGCACCGCGCCATTGGTAACCGGCTGTTCGAGGCCCCCGCCTTTGGCAACTGGGCCCAGTCCATCTCCGACCTCATGCTCTACGCCTGATGATGGACCCGCAACGCCAGGCCATCGAAATCAAGCTGGCCGCGGCCCGCACCCGGCTGATCCTGGATAAGCCCTTTCTTGGCGCCCTGGCCCTGCGGCTACCCATCAAGGCGGCGGACCCGGATTGGTGTCCCACCACCGCCACGGATGCCCGCGCCTTCTATTACAACCCCGACTACATCGCCGCCCTGAGCCTGGACGAGACCCAGTTCGTGCTCGCCCACGATGCTCTGCACTGCGCCCTGTCGCACTTTGCCCGCCGCCAGCACCGGTTGCGGCGCAAATGGGACCTGGCCTGCGATCACGCCATCAACCCCCTCCTGATCGAGGATGGCCTGACGCCACCGGCCGCGGCCCTGCACAATCCCCGCTTCAAGGGCCTGACGGCGGAGGAGATCTACCCGTTGCTGGAGGAGCAGGACGATGCCGAGACCCTGGACCGGCACGTCTATGACGCCGATAACCAGCGGGGTGGGAACCAGTCCGGCCTGTCCGAGAAGGATCTCGACCAGTCCAACCCGGGGGACGAGCCCCATCCAGAAACCGGCGAACAGGGCAGTGGTAACCAGCCCCAACCCGGGGAAGGCCAGGCCCAAGAGCGGGCGGATGGCGCCCCCCAACCCAACCCCCTCAGCCCCGACGAGCAGACGGACCTGGCCCTGCAATGGCATCAACGGACCGCCGGCGCGGCTCAGCAGGCCCTGCATCATGGCAAACTCGGCGGCGAGATGGCCCGCCTTATCGAGCGGCTGCTCCAGCCCCAAGTCCCCTGGCGCCAACTCCTGGCACGCTTCATGAGCGCCACGGCCCGCGACGATTTCAGCTACAGCCGTCCCTCCCGGCGCGAGGGCGATTTCATACGGCCGGCCCTGCGTAGCCAGCAATTGGAACTGGTGGTGGCGGTGGATATCTCGGGCTCCATCAAGGATGCGGAGATCCAGGAGTTCATCGGCGAGATCGATGCCCTCAAGGGCCAGGTCCGCGCCCGCGTCACCCTGCTGGCCTGCGATGCCTGCCTCTGCCCCGGTTCGCCCTGGTTCTTCGAGCCCTGGGAGGAGTTTCGCCGCCCAGAGGAGATGCAAGGCGGAGGAGGCACCTCCTTCCAGCCGGTCTTCGAATGGGTGGAGCGGACCGGCATCCACCCGGACCTGTTGGTCTATTTCACCGATGCCGAGGGTGAGTTCCCGCTCCAGGAGCCGAATTTCGCGGTGATCTGGCTCGTCAAGGGCCAGGCCAAGGTGCCTTGGGGGCAACGTATTCAGCTCAATTGACGGCTTCCCTGCTTTTTCCATTCTCCCGGCCTGGCTCCGGGGGCATAATCGAAGGAAAATCCTATCCCTCGGCGCCGGTCCCCCTGACCCATGAAAAGTCTGCCTTGCCTTAGCCGCTTCACTCCCGCCCTCCTCGCCAGTCTGCTGCTAGCCTGGGGTGCGCGGGCGGATGACCCTTATAAGCTGCCGGATTTTGGCAGTTCCGCGGACACCGTCATGACCGGGGCCCAGGAGCGGCAACTGGGCAAGGCCTTCATGCGCAGCGTGCGCAAGGCCTTGCCCGTGCTGGACGATCCCCTCTTGACGGATTATCTGGAGGATCTGGGGGAACGGCTGGTGGCCTCATCCGAGGTCAGGGGGGGCAACTTCACTTTCTTTTTCATCGACCAACCGATGGTCAACGCCTTCGCGGGTCCCGACGGACAGATCGGGGTCTTCGCCGGTCTGGTGACCACCTCCGAGACCGAGTCGGAACTGGCGGCGGTCATGGCCCATGAAATTGCCCATGTCAGCCAGCGCCATTTGATGCGGTCCATCGAGGACCAGCAACAGATTGCCGTCCCCGCCACCCTGCTCATGATTGCCGCCGCCATCCTGGGGGCCCAGGTAGACGCCAACGCGGGCATGGCCGCCATCGCCAGCATTCAGGGCCTGGCCCTCCAGCGCCAGATCAACTTCACCCGCCACAATGAAGAAGAGGCCGACCGCATCGGCATTTCCACCCTGGCGGGCGCGGGTTATGACCCCTTTGCCATGCCGGGCTTTTTCGAGCGGATGAGCAAATCCAGCCATACCAGCGACACCAGCGCCCCGGAATTTCTGCGGACCCATCCGGTCAACCCTAACCGCATCGCGGACGCCCTGGCCCGCGCCGAGCACTATGGCTACAAGCAAAAGGCCGACGACCTGCGCTTCCATCTGGCGCGCGCACGTCTCCGGGAACTGGGTTTCAAGGACCCGGAAAGGGCCGTCAACCACTTCAAATCCAACCTGAACGCGGGGCGCGTCCGCAATCGCACCGCGGAGACCTATGGCCTGGCCCTGGCCCAGTTACGCGCTGGCCAGACCCAAGAGGCCCGTCGCCTTGCTACCGAATTGGTCAAGGAACAGCCGCATCTGGCAGAATTCATCGTCCTGGATGCCCGGATCGATACCAAACTTGGCGCCAACGACGAGGCCATCCGCAAACTCCACTCGGCCGTGGGCCTGAATCCGGACAACCGGCCCCTGCGTATCGCCTATGCCGAGGCCCTCATCGGCGGCGGCAAGGCCGAACGCGCCCTGGCTACCCTGGAGGGTGCCGCCAGGCAAAGGCCTGGTTCGGCTTCCATGTACCAACTGATGTCGGATGCCGCCCTCAAATCCGGCAAGAAGGCCGCCACGCACCGCTACCGGGGTGAGTCCCTCTACCTCAAGGGTGATCTGGAGCCGGCCATCCATCAACTGCAATACGCCCTGCGCACGCCTGGGATCGGCTTCCACGAGGCATCCGAGATCCAGGCCCGGCTGGACATCCTGGAGGAAGAGCAGGAAGAAGCGGAAAAGGACAAGTCGAAATTCAAGTCCAGGAAGGAGGAGCGCTAGCTTACCGGGGGCTTCGGGAGAAGGGGTCACGGGATGGCTGCCGCGCTTGACCAAAATCGTTTTGCAGCCGACGGTGGCTGGGGTAATCTAGCTTGCGATCCAGAACAAACAGGGGCTTCGGACGCGGCCAAACGCCGCGCCCAACGCCCCATACCGGCGGCCCATTGCAACCGGGCTGCCGTCAACCGGATCCCTCATGGGTATCCGGGACCTCAACCTCATGACAATGCTCGACAGGAGACTTTCATGATCGACGCAAAACGCAGAATTCTGCTCAAGGGCTCCCTGGCCGCCAGCGCCGTTGGCGTGGCAATCGGGGCCGGTCTTTTGTCGCCCCGCCTGGTGCTGGCCGCCTGGCCCGAGGCGGCCTTCAACGCCCAGAACCTGGACGATGCCCTCAAGGGCCTGCTCGGCAGCGCCGCTCATGAACCCAGCGACAAGATCGACCTCAAGGCCCCGGACATCGCCGAGAATGGCGCCGTGGTCCCGGTCACGGTCGAAACGACCCTGGAGGGCGCTACTTCCATCACCCTGGTCGCCTCCGGCAACATGATGCCCCTGGTCGCCTCCTTCGACTTGGGCAAGGGCGCCCTGCCCTTCATCTCCACCCGCATCAAGATGGGCAAGACCGCGAACCTCATCGCCCTGGTCAAGGCCGGCGACAAGGTCTATAGCGCTTCCCGGGAAGTCAAGGTCACGGTCGGCGGTTGCTGATACCGGCCTCTGGTCGGATCACCCACAACGAATATGATTGCGAGGTAGCAAAGCATGGCATCCCAGATGAAGATCAAAGCCAAGATCAAGGGCGATGTGGTCGAGGTCAAGGCCCTCATGACCCACCCCATGGAAAACGGCATGGGCAAGGATAAGGAGTCGGGTGAAGTCATCCCGGCCCATTTCATCCAGAACGTCGTCGCCAAGGTGGGCGATCGTACCCTCCTGACCGCCCTCTGGAGCGGTGGTGTTTCCAAGAACCCCTATCTGTTCTTCAAATTCACCGGCGCGGCCAAAGGCGATAAGCTCGAGATCTCCTGGACCGACAGCAAGGGCGCGACCGAGAGCGAGACCGCCGAGATCGAATAGCTGGCTGCTTGAATGGCGAGGGGATTGGACCGAGGTCCCGCCGTACTCCTCGCCTCTTGCCTGGCGGCCGGTCAGCAGGGCCCATGATAGGGGTGTGGACCACCATCGGGACGCGTCCGAAAGCGTTTGTAGGACCAGACATACTGTTCCGGGCAAATCGCCACGCAGGCCTCCACGCCCCGATTGAGGGCCTTGGCCGCCGTTTCGTCATCCTCCGCTTCTACCCCATCCGGCGCTGGCAGGCAATGCAGGGCGAAGCCCCGCCCCCAGGGCAAGCGGCGCGCGAAGAGAAAGACCACGGGGGCCCCCGTCTTGCGTGCTAGCCGATTGACCAACAGCATGGTCAGGGCCGGCACGCCGAAAAATGGCGCGAAAACGGAGCCTTTTTCCGCCTTCGGCTCCTGATCTGGCAGTATACCCAGATATTCCCCGCGCCGTAGGGCCTGGAGCAGACGGCGAATACCTGCATTATCCGTGGGTACGAGATCGGCCCCACCGCGCGCCCGCGCCTGACGCACCAGGACGTCTCCGAGCGGCTGGGGCTTGTAGAGGGTGGTGGTGGGACCGCGGGTGGAGAGATAAAGCCCCGCCAACTCCCAGGCCCCCAAGTGGGGGGAGAGGACGATCAAGCCCCGGCCCTGGCCGCGCTCCAGCCATTCGAGACCATGCGTCTCCCGGATCAGGGCCAGAACACGGGGCACCGGACGGAGCAGGAGATAGGCGATCTCGATGAAGGTCTTCGACTCCTCGCGGAGGGCACGGTTGCGGAAGCGCCGGGCCTCCGCCTCACTCCAATCCGGTCGGCAGAGCCGCAGGTTGACGAGGGCGTTACGGCGCTGCTTATTAGGGATCAGCACCAGCAGGGTGCCGGTCAGCCAACCCAGGACTTGGGCCGCGCCGAAGGGCAAGAGGGCCATACCGCGCGCCAAACCCTCAAGGAGCCATTCCTTCCAGGCGGGGGAGGTTCGCCGCCCCGAGCGGGCCGGGGGGATCAAGTTAGCCCCCGCGGCCTGGTCCCGGGGGTTGGATTCCTTGAATTCAGCATCAATCATCTAAGCGGGCCAGAAAAGGCTGACGGCAACTCTGCGATCCGGGGCTACCATCGCCCCAACACGCACCCTGGACCAGAAAGATAACCGAAAAAAGACCCAGCACCAAAGGAACCGACGATATGACCGAACCACAGCATCCCAAGGAATTGACCCCCCAGCAGGCCTGGCAGATGCTCCAGGAGAATCCGACCGCCCTGCTGGTGGATATCCGCTCCACCATGGAGTACCTATTCGTGGGGCACCCCTCGGGGGCCGTTCACGTGGCCTGGATCGACGAACCCGAATGGACCGTCAATCCCCATTTTGATACGGAAATCCGCAAACTGCTGCTCGGCGGCGCCGTCTGCTCCGAGGACAATCCCTGCACCCCGGTCATTCTCATCTGCCGCAGCGGCAAGCGCTCACACGAGGCCGGCAAGGCCCTGATCGCCGCCGGCGTCCGCAATGTCTTCCACATCGACGAAGGTTTCGAGGGTGTTCTGGACGAGCACCATCACCGGGGCACCGTTGGGGGCTGGCGTTACCGGGGTCTGCCCTGGGAGCAATGCTGATCTCGGGTATGGGACCCGCGCCAACCAGCGCGGGGTTATTCTTCCCGCTCTTCCAGCCAGGCCATCTGAATGGCCTCAAGAATCTTCTCGCCGGTATGGGCGGGGTCGTCTTCGAAATCCGGCAGGGCCTGCACCCATTTGCTCAGATCGACGAAATTAACCCGGCGCGGGTCGGCGTCCGGGTAGGTTTCGTCCAAGGCAATGGCGATGTCCAGGGTGTCCGTCCACTTAAGGGCCATGGCTTCTCCTAGGTTCAAGGAACCAAGCTGACTGAACTTGACCGAGGCTGAGGAGGATCAATACCGCCCAGGATGGCCGGCCCCGGCCCCGGCTACCGCCGAGGAGCAAGGCCGCCAGATCCGGCTAATGATGCTCCGACACCATATTGATGGTGTACTTGGGTATCTCGATGACGAGATCTTCATCCCCGACCTTGGCCTGGCAGCTTAGGCGCGACTCAGGCTCCAGACCCCAGGCCTTATCGAGCAAATCCTCCTCGACCTCGTCCGCCTCTGGCAGGGAATCAAAACCCTCGCGAATGATGACATGACAGGTGGTGCAGGCGCAGGACTTTTCGCAGGCATGCTCGATATCGATGCCTCCGGCCAGGGCGGCGTCGCAAATGCTGACACCAGGCTCGGACTCGATAATGGCCCCCTCGGGACAAATCTCCTCATGGGGCAGAAAAATCAACTTGGTCATGATTGAAACTCCTCGACCTTGTGTCCGGCCATCGCGCTTTGGATGCTCCGATTCATGCGGCGCTCCACATAGAAACCGCAGGTGCGATCCAGGTTCTCCATGGCCGCCTTGAGGGTTTCCTCCTCCTCGCCCGTCAGTCTGAGTTCCAGTTCCGCCAGGGCCTGGTCGATGCGTCCCCGCTCCTCCACCGACAAGAGGGCCTCGCCATCCCTGGTCAAGGCGGCCTGCAGGGCCGCGACGGTGCGCTGGGCCTCCACGCGCTGTTCCCGCAGGCGCCGGGCCTCCATGTCCTCGCTGGAATGGGTCAGGGATTCGCGCAACATGGACTCGATCTCGCCATCGGTCAAGCCATGAGAGGGTTTGACTTCCACCCGGGCTTGCACGCCGCTGGTCTGTTCCACCGCCGACACATTCAAGAGGCCATCGGCATCGACCTCGAAAGTCACCCGGATCCGGGCGGCCCCGGCCACCATGGGGGGGAAACCCCGTAGCTCGAAACGGGCCAGGGAGCGGCAATGGGCAACCAGATCCCGCTCGCCCTGCAGGATATGCAAGGCCATGGCCGTCTGACCATCCTTGAAGGTGGTGAATTCCTGGGCGCGAGCCACCGGGATGGGGGTATTGCGCGGCACGATGCGCTCGACCAGGCCGCCCATGGTCTCCAGCCCCAGGGACAGGGGGATGACGTCCAGCAGCAGCATATCGCTATCGGGCTTGTTTCCCGCCAGGACATCGGCCTGGAGGGCGGCGCCCAGGGCGACGACCCGATCCGGGTCCAGGTCCACCAGGGGGGTCATACCAAAGAAGTGCTCTACCCGCGCGCGCACCCGCGGCACGCGGGTAGCACCCCCGACCATGACCACGTCTTTGACCTCCTCGACCTTGAGTCCGGCGTCGCGCAGGGCGCGGCGGCAGGCGGCGATAGCGCGGGAGATGAGGGGGTCGATAAGGTCATCGAAGGTATTCCGGTCGATCTCGCCTTCCCAGTGTCGGGCATCAGGCAGGGCGATACGCAGGGGGGCCTTCTCCTGGTCCGTCAGGCGTTCTTTGGCGTCGCAGGCGTCGCGCATGAGGCCACGCAGGATCCGGTGATCGGCCTCATCGCCAATCCCGGCCTGGGCCATGATCCACTCCGCCAGGAGCAGGTCCATGTCATCGCCGCCCAGGGCGGAGTCGCCGCCCGTAGCCAGGACCTCGAAAACACCCCGGCGCAGGCGTAGGATAGAGATATCGAAGGTGCCGCCGCCCAGATCGAAGACGGCGTGGATACCGTCCGCCTCCCGGTCCAGCCCGTAGGCAACCGCCGCCGCCGTCGGCTCGTTGAGCAGGCGTAACACCTTGAGGCCAGCCAGGCGGGCGGCGTCCTTGGTGGCCTGGCGCTGGGGCTCGTCGAAATAGGCGGGGACCGTAATGACCACCCCGGCCAGGTCACCGCCGAGGGCGAACTCGGCGCGCTGGGCCAGGGCCCGGAGGATCTCGGCGGAGACCTCCACCGGGCTGATATCCCCGGCGCGGGTGCGGATGCGGGGCACCGCCGTATCGGTACGCACGAATTCATAAGGCAAGCGGGTGCCCAGGCCACGCACCTCTTCGATGCCACGACCGATGAGACGCTTGGCGGAGGCCAGGGTGTTAAGGGGGTCCTCGGCGGCGGCCGCCTTGGCGGCGTGGCCCACGACCAGACCCTCCTCGGCATAACGCACCACCGAGGGCAACAGATGGCGTCCTTCCCGATCCGGCAGGGTCTCGGGCCGACCGCTACGCACGGTGGCGATCAGGGAGTTGGTCGTCCCCAAGTCGATCCCGGCGGCAAGCCGGTGCTGGTGTGGGGCGGCGGAGCGGCCCGGCTCCGCAATCTGAAGCAATGCCATGGATTCTCTCGGTCAGGAGGCAAGGAACAAAAGGTTAAGGCAAATCAGAGGGCCTCGTCGAGTTCGGCCTCAAGGGCCTCGGCCTCGGCCTCGCATTTGCGCACGAACTGGAGCTTGCGGATCAGTTCCCGCGCAGCCTCCGGGTCCAGGCTCGAGACAGGCTCCAGGGAAGCCGCCAGTTGGGCAATCAGATGGCTGGACTGAAGGGAGAGCCGGTCTCGCACCGCCGCAAGGCCCGCGAAGGGATCAGCCGCGTCGCGAGCGGCGGCCAGGGCCTCACGCAGTTCCATCTGCTCCAGAAGAAAGGCCATGTCCTTGGTCGTTTCCTGGTCATCTCCCTGGTCGCCCGTCAGCAGGGTCAGAAGATAGCGGGCCCGTGCCAGGGGATCCTTGAGGGTTTGATAAGCTTCATTGACCCGGGTGGAGGCCTGCAGGGAGAGACGTTTTTCACGATCCCCCGCCGCGGCATAAAGATCCGGGTGGACGGTCTGACGCAACCGCAGATAGCGCTCGAACAACTCAGCCAGGTCCAACCCGAACTGCTCGGACAAGCCAAACAGCCTGAAGTGGTTTTGGTGTAAGTCGAACATCCGGGCATCCAGACTCAGATGTTGAAGCTTTCGCCGCAACCACAGGCGTCCTTGACGTTCGGGTTGTTAAATTTAAAGCCCTCGTTGAGCCCTTCCCGGGTGTAATCGAGTTCGGTGCCATCCAGATAGAGCAGGCTTTTAGGATCCACGATCACCTTGACGCCCAGGGACTCGAAGACCTGGTCCTCGGGTTTCAGTTCATCCGCGAATTCGAGTACATAGGCCATGCCCGAGCAACCCGAGGTACGTACCCCTAGGCGGACACCCAGGCCCTTCCCACGATTTTCCAGGTAGCCGCGCACATGATTGGCGGCGGCCGAAGTCATCGAAATCCCCATGTCCGTTATTCTCCCGACCGCCATGCTGCCACGGCGGCACTGCAAAATTCCGCCAGGGGTGGAGATGGGATCAGCCACCCAACCTCTGGCCTTGCCGTCAAACCCATCAGACCCGCTTCCGCTCGAAATCGTGAATCGCGGCCTTAATGGCATCCTCCGCCAGCACCGAACAGTGAACCTTTACCGGTGGTAGGGCCAGTTCATCGGCGATCTGCTGGTTTTTGATCTCTAGGGCCTCGGCCAGGGTCTTACCCTTGACCCACTCGGTCAGGAGGCTGCTGGAGGCAATGGCGGAACCACAACCGTAGGTCTTGAAGCGGGCATCCTCGATGACCCCGGCGTCGTTGACCTTAATCTGCAGGCGCATCACATCCCCACAGGCCGGGGCGCCCACCATGCCGGTGCCAACGCTCGGATCGGTCGTATCCAGATTGCCCACGTTACGCGGGTTTTCGTAGTGATCCAGAACCTTCTCGCTGTATGCCATTTCAATTCACCTCTCTAGGGAGCGGCGACCGGGGGAACTCCCAGGATGCCGCAAATGGGGTAGTCCTCAATGCGCCGCCCACTGCACCGAACTCAGGTCAACACCATCCCGATACATGTCCCACAGGGGCGAGAGCGACCGCAAGCGGGTGACCTGATCACGGATCTTGGTGATGGCGTAGTCCACCTCTTCCTGGGTGGAAAACCGCCCCAGGGAAAAGCGAATGGAGCTGTGGGCCAATTCATCCTCACGGCCCAGGGCGCGCAGCACATAGCTGGGTTCCAGGCTAGCGGAGGTGCAGGCGGAACCGGAGGAGACCGCCAGGTCCTTGAGGGCCATGATGAGGGATTCACCCTCGACATAGGCGAAACTGACGTTCAAATTACCGGCTACCCGACATTCTTCGTCACCGTTAAGGTAAACCTGCTCCAGATCGCGCACGCCATCCCAGAGGCGATGGCGCAGCCCCAGGACTCGCTCGTTCTCGGTGGCCATCTCCAGACGCGCCAGGCGGAAGGCCTCGCCCATACCCACGATCTGATGGGTAGCCAGGGTACCGGAGCGCATGCCGCGCTCGTGACCACCACCGTGCATCTGGGCCTCCAGGCGCACCCGGGGCTTGCGCCGCACATAGAGGGCGCCAATGCCCTTAGGGCCGTAGGTCTTGTGGGCGGAGAAAGACATCAGATCGACCTTGGTGGTTTCCAGATCGATAGGCACCCGGCCGGTGCTTTGGGCGGCATCCACATGGAAGAGGATGTTGCGATCGCGTGTCATCTCGCCAATAGCCTGGATGTCCTGGATCACGCCAATCTCGTTATTGACGTGCATCAGGGAGACCAGGATGGTATCACCCCGCAGGGCGTCCTCCAGCTTGGCCAGATCAATGAGCCCATTGGGCTCGGGGTCCAGATAGGTGACTTCGAAGCCCTCGCGCTCCAACTGGCGGCAGGTATCCAGGACCGCCTTATGCTCGGTCTTACAGGTAACGATGTGCCGGCCACGTTTTTGGTAGAAAGTGGCCGCGCCCTTGATGGCCAGGTTATCCGACTCGGTCGCCCCGGAAGTCCAGACGATCTCCTTGGGATCGGCATTGACCAGGGCCGCGACCTCGCGGCGCGCCTGGTCGATGGCATCCTCGGCCGCCCAGCCGAAGGCGTGGGATCGCGATGCGGCGTTGCCAAAGTTGCCGTCCATGGTCAGGCAAGCGCACATCTTTTCGGCCACGCGGAGATCCACTGGGCTGGTGGCCGAATAGTCCATGTAAATGGGTAATTTCATCTCTCGCTCCGTAACCAGTAGAACCCTTAAATGCCCGCGGCCATTCGCGAGACTCCGCCACGGACGGGTGGGAGGACCCGCCGCTCCAAGGTCGTGGCGGTGCCACGCCGACGCTCGATCATTTTTTGTACCTGTTTGCGATCGACCAGGTCCTGGAGACTGACCCCCTGGAGGTAACCCCGAATATGGTCGCTCAGATCCTGCCAAAGGGAGTGGGTCAAACAGACACCCCTGGACTGGCAGTCCCCTTCCCCACCACAGCGGGTGGCGTCCAACTGCTCGTCCACCGCCTCAATGACCTCACCGACAAAGATGGTGGCAGGGTCACGCGCCAGCTTGTAGCCCCCGCCCGGCCCTCGCATACTGACCACCAGGGCCTGCTTGCGCAAGGGCGCGAACAGTTGCTCAAGATAGGACAGGGATATGCCCTGGCGACGCGCTATGTCCGCAAGAATAGTCGGTTTTTCTCCCGCATGGATCGCCAGATCCATCATGGCGGTCACCGCGTATCGTCCCTTGGTAGTCAGTCTCACGGCCTTTGCCACTCCTAGTCGTTCACCTTGGTTAGCAGCCTACAATAACCAAGTAATTCGGTCAAGTATTCTTGATGCAAAGGTGGGGACTGGCTCGTACTTTGGCAAGGGCACGCAGAATAGCGCCGAATATCCGGGGCCGCCAGCAAGATGAAGGGGGGGCTGGGCCGGAGCCATCATCCCGGCTTCGGAACCCTGAACAGGTAGGCGACTTAGGAACCCGGTGTTGACTCGGGAGGCCGGATGTCCCTGTCCGACTCGCCGTCATCGGCGGTGGAATCAATCTCGCGGACATCCAGGTCGGGTAAGCGGCTGAAGTGGTCCGTAATACCTTGGCGTTCCAGGGCGGCGGCCATGGCCTCCAGTCGCTTGTCCATGAGGTGGATGTGATCAAGCATGCAATTCACGGCATGGGCTACCGGGTCCGGGGTGTCGCGGGTGGCGCCATAGGCATCAAAGCCGATCCGCTTGGCCGTGTTGGCGCGGCGTTCCGCCTCGGCACCCGTGGGGCGCTCCACCAGACGGCCGGGGACACCGACCACGGTGCCGCCGGGTTTGACCGATTTGTTCACCACGGCATTGGAACCGATGCGGGCACCCGCGCCAATCTCTATAGGGCCCAGTACCTTGGCACCCGCGCCCACCACCACGTCATTGCCCAGGGAGGGATGGCGCTTGCCCTTTTCCCAACTGGTGCCACCCAGGGTAACACCATGATATAGAGTGCAGTCATCGCCAATGACTGCCGTCTCGCCAATCACCACCCCCATGCCGTGATCGATGAAGAGGCGCCGGCCGATTTGGGCGCCCGGATGGATCTCGACCCCGGTAAAGAGCCGCGCCATGTTGGCGATGATGCGCGCCAGCCACTTGAAGTTGGCACGCCACAACCGATGGGTGAGGCGATGAGCCATCACGGCATGGAGGCCGGGATAGGTGGTCAGGATCTCGAAGGCATTGCGGGCGGCGGGATCGCGGTCGAGGATACAAACGACGTCCTCTCTGAGCCGTGCAAACACTGGTCAGCTCCCAATACATAATCTCTAGTTGAGGCGCCGGGCAGGGCCAGCCTCAACCGGCGGTGCCGCCATCCCGGGGCTGGCGGCGAAAGCGCTCGGGATCCTTGCGACCCTGAGCCGCGCTCAGGATACCACGCAGGATATTGATCTCGGTCCAGTCCGGGCGGGCGCGATGAAATAGGCGCCGCAGCCGGCGGCTCAGCTTACCTGACTGCTCGGGATCAGCGAAGCCGATCTCCACCAGGGTTTGCGACAGATGGAGGTGGAAGCCCTCCAGGGCTTCCGCCGTAGCCAGGTCACGATCCTCCCTCGGCAGGGTCTCGCCCCGCCCCTCGCGATACCGCTGGCGGATTTCATAGGCAAAGATCTGCGCCGCCGCGCCCAAATTGAGGGAGCTGAAATCGGGGTTGGTCGGAATATGCACCAGGAAGTGGCAGAGGGCCAGTTCCTCGTTGGTGAGGCCGGAACGCTCCCGGCCCAGGACCAGGGCCACCGGCCCATCCTGGGCCTCTCCCAGTAAGCGGTGGGCGCACTCGGGCGGTTCGAGCAGGGGCCATTCCACCGCGCGCAGCCGGGCGCTGGAGCCAATCACCAGCCGGCAGCCGGCGATGGCATCCGCCAAGCTGGTGTGGATACCGGCCTGCGCCAGGAGATCGTCGGCGCCGGCGGCACGGGCCAGAGCCTCCGCGTCGGGCGGGGTCTTGGGGCGCACCAGGTGGAGCTGACTCAGGCCCATGGTCTTCATGGCCCGGGCGGTGGCGCCCAGGTTGCCGGTGTGGGTGGTCTCGACCAGCACGAAACGAATGCGATCCAGGAGAGGTGGGCTGTCTATCTTCATACCGTGAGACTTCAGAAGAAGATCGCTAAATTGTCAAGCTTTAATGTAACCGGGGTTTCCGGTATCGTGCATAGCCATGCAACCGACACTCACTATTGCCATCCGCGCGGCCCGCGCCGCGGGGCGCATCCTGATGCGCTACCTCGACCGCGTGGACCAGCTTCATATCCAGGCCAAGAGCCAGAATGACTTCGTCTCCGAAGTCGATCGGGCCGCCGAGGACGCCATCATCCATGAATTGCGGTCGAAATACCCGGACCACGCCATCCTGGCCGAGGAAAGTGGCGCCCACGGCAAGAGCGATTTTCAGTGGGTTATCGATCCCCTCGACGGTACCACCAATTATCTGCATGGTTTTCCGCAATTTAGCATCTCCATCGCCCTGCGCCATCGGGGACGCCTGGAATGCGGGATCGTTTACGACCCGCTGCGCGAGGAGATGTTCACGGCCGAGCGGGGGGGTGGCGCCCAAATGAACGACCGCCGTATCCGGGTCGCCAACCGCCTGGGCCTGGAAGGCGCCCTGATTGGCACCGGTTTCCCCTTCCGTGATCAGCGCCAACTGGATACTTATCTGGCCATGTTCCGTACCATGATCCTGAACACCGCCGGCCTGAGACGCCCCGGCTCAGCGGCCCTGGATCTGGCCTACGTCGCCTGTGGGCGCACCGATGGCTTCTGGGAACTGGGTCTGGCGGAATGGGACATGGCCGCGGGCGCCCTGCTGATCAACGAGGCGGGTGGTACCGTCACCGATCTGGCCGGCGGTGACCGCTATTTTCAGACCGGCAACATCATCGGTGGGAATCTGAAGATGCACCGGGCCCTGCGAGAGGCCCTGCAACCGCATCTGAGCCCCGCCCTCTCGGCCTGATCCCCCGACAACAGAGGACCGGTCATTCCGGCGGGATCAACTCTCCGGAATGATCAGTACCTGGCCGACACGTAGACTGCCGTCCTCCAGCCGATTCAGGCTCCGCAGCGAGGAAACGCTCACCGCATATCGCTTGGCAATCTGGCCCAGAGTGTCGCCCTTGCCAATCACATGCTGGCGACCGCTACCCTTGCTGGCCCAGCGGGTGCCCGGGGGTGGATGATTGGCGAAGTACTCCTTAACCCCCTCCATGATAGCGCCCGCCAGCTTGGCCTGGTAATCCGGGCTGTTCAGCCGCTTTTCCTCTTCCGGATTCGTGATAAAAGCCGTTTCCACCAGCATTGACGGGATGTCCGGGGCCTTGAGCACGGCAAACCCCGCCTTTTGCACCTTGCCGTGATGCACGAAACCGACTTGACTGAGATTGGACAGCACCGCCTGGGCCGCCAGGTTACTAAATTCCATGGTCCCGCTCTGGGCCATCTCCCAGAGGATTTTGGACAATTCCGGGGCCTTGTCCATCGCATTGACGCCACCGATACGGTCCGCGCCATTCTCCTTTTCAGCGAGCCACTTGGCCTGCTTACTGGTGGCACCGTACTTGGAGAGGACAAAAACCGAGGAGCCCGCCGCCTGATCCTGTTGATTGGCGTCGGCATGGATGGAGATGAAGAGATCGGCGCCGTATTGGCGCCCCAGTTCGATGCGCTTGTAAAGGCCCAGGTAGTAATCCCCGTCGCGCACCAACTGGGCGCGCATCCCCGTCTCCCGATTGATCAGGTTCGCCAGCTTACGGGCAATGGCGAGGGTGATCTCCTTTTCAAGGGTGCCATTGACCCCGATGGCCCCGGGGTCCTCGCCACCATGCCCCGGGTCAATGGCGATAATGAGATCGCGCCGCCCATGTCCAGCGGACTTGACGGCAGGCGCCCCCGAGGCCCCCGGCGCCGGAAGCGCGCTGGCCTTGGGCGCCATGTCCACCACCAGCCGATGCCCATAGCGCTCGTTGGGTTCCAGGACAAAGCTCTTGGCACGCACCCCCTGCTTGAGATCGATGACGATCCGCAGTTGGCCATTTTCGAGCACGCCACTGCGCACCCCCCTGACCAGCCGGTCCTCGGGCTCCGCCAGGGGGAGCTTGCCGGTCACCCGGCCCTCGGGGATATCGATGATGAGCCGGTCCGGAGCCGCGACCGGGAAGATCTTGTGCTCAAAGGCGCCGTCCGCGTCGATGACTAACTGAGTCTGGTCAGGAGCGATCCAGAGCCGCGCCCCCTGAATCTCCACGGGAGCGGTCAGGGCGGACAAGGGCAACAGGAGCAGGAAAATGGCAATCAGTCTCGACATCGCAACCCAAAAATTAAGCATTACCCAGGAGCCATTTGCAACATCTCGCAGTGCAGAGATTTTCGTCCCGCAGCGGGGAGTAAAAAAAGAAGCGGAGGGGGTATCGCCAGCCAAAGGCTGTTAAAATGAAGCGGTTAGCAACGATTCATTCCGATACCCAAG
>JBASIS010000261.1:0-5052 GCA_049654905.1 Chromatiaceae bacterium | reverse complement strand
CCCTGCGGCTCGTCAACCTCTTCGCGCTCCTGGGAGAACTGGGTTTCAAGGTGACCTTCGCCGCCGCCAATCTGGAGGCCCCCCAGCCCTATGTCACCGACCTGCAACGCCAGGGGGTGGAGGTCCTTTACCGGCCCTATGTCAAATCCCTGGCCCACCACCTGAAGGCGCGCGGGGGCGAATATGACTTGGTCATCCTCAGCCGTGCCGATACCGCCGCCAAGTTCATGGCAATAGCCCGGCGGCATTGCCCGCGGGCGAGGTTAATCTTCGACACGGTCGATCTGCATTTTCTCCGGGAGGGACGGCTGGCGGACCTGACGGGCGACCCCCATACCCGTGCCTTGGCGGAGCGGCGGCGAAAGGAAGAGCTGGGGCTGATCGCCCAGGCGGATACCACCCTGGTCGTAAGCGCGGTGGAACGGGACCTTTTGGCTCGGGAGGCGCCGACGGCGGATGTGCGCCTCCTGTCCAACATCCATCGCCTCCCCGGCCGCCACTTCGGCTTCACGGAGCGTCGGGACATCTTCTTCATCGGCGCCTTCGCCCATCCGCCGAACAGGGATGCGGTACTCTGGTTCTGCCGCTACATCCTGCCCCTCATCCTCGCCGAGGCCCCGGATATGCGCCTTTCGGTGATCGGCGCCGAGCCCCCGGCGGAGGTGCGGGCCCTGGCCGGCGGAGCGATCCGCATCCTGGGCCATGTACCCGATGTGACGCCATTTTTTGATGGCTGCCGGCTCAGCCTGGCCCCCCTGCGCTATGGAGCTGGCGTCAAGGGCAAGATCAATCAGAGCCTGGCCCATGGTCTGCCCGTGGTGGCGACGACCCAGGCGGTGGAGGGCATGTTCCTGGAGGATGGACATTCGGTCCTGGTGGCCGACACGCCGCGGGATTTCGCCGCCGCCGTGCTGCGCCTCTACCGGGACCCCGACCTCTGGGAGCGGCTCTCCGACGGGGGCCTGGCCGTGATGGAGGAGCATTTCGGCTTCGCCGCCGCCCGCCGCGCCTTGGTCGATCTGGTGGGGGAATAAAGCATGCCGCTAAGCGAGGAAGCCAAGCCAACCACACCGGAGCGGCCGCCAGCGCCTGTATTGAGTGTCCTGATCGTCAACTACAATGCTGGCGACCTGCTGAGCGAGGCGGTGACCGCCGTTCTGGCCAACGCCTTGCCCCTGGAGGTCATCGTCAGCGACAACGGTTCGGCGGACGGCAGCCTGGAGGAGCTGGAGGCCCGACATGGCAATGATCCCCGCCTGCGGGTACTGCGCAATGGCGCCAATCTCGGCTTCGCCGGTGGCCATAACCGGGCACTTCCCCTGACGAGGGCGCCCTATCTGCTGTTCCTCAACCCGGACTGCATCGTGGGCCCGGAGACGTTGACCCGACTCATCGACTTCATGGCGGCTACACCCGACGCGGGCATGGCGGGGACCATCGTGCGCAACCCGGACGGCAGCGAACAGCAGGCATCGCGGCGTCGCATTCCAGACCCCTGGGTGGGGCTGGTGCGTTTTCTCCATCTCGATCGTCTTTGGCCCAACCTGCTCGCCGGCAAGCGCCTGAATTTAATGCACGCCCCCCTGCCGACTCGCCCGCTGATGGTGGATGCCATCTCCGGCTCCCTGATGCTCGTCCGACGACAGGCCCTGGAGGAGGTCGGTCCCCTTGACGAGGGCTATTTCCTCCATTGCGAGGACCTGGACTGGTTTGTGCGCTTTCGCAACGCCGGCTGGCCCATCTACCTGGTGCCCATCGCCGAGGTTCGCCACCATCAGGGGGCCTGCGGCGTGAGCCGGCCCTTCGCCGTGGAGTGGCACAAGCACAAGGGCATGGCGCGCTTTTTCCGCAAATTTCAGTTTCGGGATTACCCCCTGCCCTTCAGCCTCCTGGTGCTGCTGGGAATTTGGGTACACTTTGCCGTCTTTTCCCTCCTTGAGGGGGGCCGGCGGTTCCTGCGGCTACCGAGGCAAGGATGACCGATAACATCCCAGAAAACGCCCCCTTCCAGGACTTGCCCGTCCTGGTCACGGGGGCCACGGGCAAAGTGGGCCGCCATCTCGTCCAGGCCTTGCTGGGCGAGGGGGCGCGGGTCACTGTCCTGACCCGTGCTCCCGAGAAGGCGCGGACCCTCTGGCCAGGGGCCCCGGTTATTTGTCGCGCGGGCGATCTCGGGGACGCGGCGAGTCTGGCCGCCGCCCTGGTGGGGATCGACTGCGTCTTTCACCTCGCCAGCTACTCCCCGGGCCCGGACGAGGCCAACATCTACGAGGCACCCGCCCACTGGACGGTCAGCGCCGAAGGCACCCGCAACCTGGTCGCGGCGGCCGTCCTGAGCGGCGGCATCCGCCGACTCGTCTATCTCAGCAGTATCAAGGTGATGGGTGACGCCGCGGGGGCGGGCCCGCAACCGGCGGACGAGCAGACAACGCCCCTTCCCGACAGCCTCTATGGCCGCGCCAAACTGGAGGCCGAAAGACGGGTACTAAGCTCGGACGGAACCGGTGGGCTTCGGACCTGCGTACTGCGCCTGCCCATGGTCTATGGGCTGGCGGGGCAAGGCAATATCGCCCGAATGATCGATGCGGTGGCGCGCCATTGCTTCCCCCCTTGGCCCCCCATCGACAATCGGCGCTCGGCGATCCATGTGGAGGACGCCATCCGTGCCGCCCTGCTCGCGGCTTGGCACCCGCGGGCCGTCGGGCAAATCTTCCTGGTCACCGATGGGGAGCACTATTCTACCCGGTGGCTTTACGAGCAAATCCGATTCGCCCTGGGGCTGCCCCTACCGCGTTGGACCCTACCCTTGTGGGTGCTTGAGCTTGCGGCCAGCCTGGGCAGCCTGGGGGAGAGGTTGACGGGCCACGCCATGCCCTTGACGCGTGCCGGCCTGAGTAAACTCACGGGCAATGCCTGGTTCAGTTCAGAGAGGATTCGTCAGGAATTGGGTTTCCAATCCCATCACAGGCTGAGCGCGGAGATACCCCTTATGGTAAGAGACTATCGGCGCCTTCTGGCGCGGCGATCTCGGCCACGCTAGGACCTAAGTCCAGAGCCAACTGGGCGTTTTCAGTGTCTTCGTTGGACTCTGGATTCGCTTGGTTACTGGCGGCCCTGATTTTATCATTGTAAATTTTAAGGACGTTCTCCACGTCACCCGTCGCTACTACCTGGCCACGATTCATCAGGACGGCAGTGTTACACATTTTCCGGATCAAGCCATCCGAGTGTGAAGCCAGGACGATGATGCCCGCCTGAGCGGTAAAGCCAGCCAGGCGCCTTTCCGCCTTCTCCATAAAGGCCGCATCCCCGGCGCCAATACCCTCGTCCAGAAGGAGAATATCCGGCTTTATGGAGGTGGAGACGGCGAATGCCAGCCTCATCCGCATACCGGCGGAATAGGTGCGTATGGGCAGATTCAGGAACTCTCCCAGATCGGTGAAGGCGGCGATATCATCCATGCGCGCCATGACTTCCTTGTGGGTCAGTCCTAAAAATAGTCCCCGCAAAAAAATGTTGTCGTATCCCGTCGCTTCCGGATCCATGCCCAGGGAGATGTCAAAGAGAGGAGCGATATGACCCTGGATGAGCGCCTCGCCCATACAGGGCTCATAGAGACCCGCCAACAAGCGGAGCAGCGTGGTCTTGCCGGCGCCGTTATGGCCCACGAGTCCAACCCGATCACCATGTTCGAATTTCAGGTTTACGTCGGTGAGAGCCTCCACGACGGAGGCATGGCCATCGCTCGAGCCGATGCGCCCACCCAGACCCGCTGGCAGAATGCGATTCTTGAGTGAACGCGTACTCGAATCGTAAATGGGAAATAAAACAGAGACGTTCTTCAGTTCAATGAATGCCACGGCTGGTTTCCTATACCCAATACGGCAAACGCCAACGTAAGGCCGTATAAAAAAGGAGTGCGAGGACCCAACCCGCGAGGGTGATGAGGAGGGTACCGATGATGATTTGAGTCGAGGGCGGAACGCCCATCAAGGGGGCCCGTACGATCTCCACTAGATAGTAAAAGGGGTTGGCATCCAGGATCAGGGCCCGACTCGGCAACATCTCCTGTCTCCACAAAACCGGCGTAATAAAAAACATGACTTGCACAACGCTGGCGACAATCTGGGGGATATCCCGAAACCGCGCGCTCAACAATCCCAGCAGCAAACCAATCCAGACGCCATTGAGGAGAATTAACAGAACACCCGGAATGACCAGTATCAGATTCCAGTTGGGATATTTTCCATACCAGAGTGATACCAGAAAGAAAATGACCACGTTGTGGGCGAAGATAATCAGGTTAGTCCAGACTCCCCGATAGACATAGATGGAGAGAGGAGCCGGTAACTGCTTGATCAAACCCTCTCCTTGGATGAAAGCCCGCACGCCATCCAACAGCATCCCGGAAATCAGGCCCCAGATCACGAAGCCAGCGGCCAGAAAAGGCAGATACTCCGAGAGTTCCTGGCCAAAGATCCCGCCGTAAAGGGTACCCAGGGCCAAGACCATGATGCCCATGGAAATGGTCAACCAAAAGGGGCCGATCCGGGAGCGACGATAACGCTGCCGGATCTCCTGCATGCCCATGTTTCCCCACAGGGCCCGACGATGCCAACCCCCAACGATGTCGTCTAGCGCCTTGAGAAAATTTCGTTTCGTCAAGCCATGGGCGAGTTGCGCGACCAGGCCAACGACGGGTGGAGAAGAGGCGGAAATATCCATAGAGTCAATCACAAATAAAGTATGGGACGTTTTTCATTCAGGATAACTGTATCGTCAGGAACCGGCATTTTTAGCCTCTCTCCGCGCCTGCCGCCGCAAGCTCTCCCGATACTCTTGCTGGCGCCGCGCCAGGCCGGGCACCGCCGCCAGGTCGGGGCGGAGTTCCGCATGCATGGCGGTAATTTCCGCCAGGTGCTGGGCGAGGCGGTTGGCCCCCACCACGCTCGTGGCATGGCGGCGGTGCTGGTTGAGGGGGCGGGCGACATACTGGACCTCGCCGCCGGCACGGCACAGCTCGGCGTAGAGGCGCCAGTCGCCGGCGATGCG
>JBASIS010000260.1:0-26051 GCA_049654905.1 Chromatiaceae bacterium | reverse complement strand
GTCTGCGGGTGGTGTTGCGATTGCCCCGGATTGAAGTTCCAGCTACTGAGCATTAGCACGTCACTGAGCATTAGCACCTCAAGGAGACGACTAAATGCACCGTGGCCCCGGACAAGATCGCCTGCACGAGCTGCCACAACACCAAGACCATGCAGACCGGCGCCGGCATGGGCAAGGGCTTGGTGGGACGCGATGGCAAAAACTACTGGATGAACGACATCACCTCGCACCTCTACGACGTGCCCCGCAAGGACAATCCGGGGGTCAAGGGTGTGGAGCCGGGCAAGGCCATGCCCATTCCCTACACCCATGCCTGCGGCGCGGCCTGCCACGACGCCAGCAAGCTCTAACGCCACCGACAAGGCGGCGAGTCCGCTCCCCGGCCGGACTCGCCATCCCCACTCCCCGGGGCAAACCAGGCCCCCGCGACCTCCTCCCATGTGCGACGCCACGGGACCCGATCGGCTTTAATCACGGCGACTATTCGTGCGCCGTGCAGACAAAGGGAAAAGGTCCCCACCCTGATCAGGCGCTACCATAGGAGCCGGTCATTGGGTCTGGCGGAGGGGTCGCACATGCATTTGCTCATGGTTGAAGACAATCCGGATCTGGTCGCCAATGTCGTGGACTTCCTCGAGGGGCACGGGCACACCCTGGATATCGCCTACAACGGCTTCGCTGCCCTGGGGTTTGCCCTGGAGCAGAACTACGACGCCATGATCCTGGACCTGATGCTGCCGGGCCTGTCCGGCTTCGAGGTCTGCTCCCGATTGCGTACCGCGGGTCTGGCCCTCCCGGTTCTGATGCTCACCGCCCGCGACGGGCTCGACGACAAGCTGGAGGGTTTCGCTAGCGGGGCGGACGACTATCTGGTCAAACCCTTCGCCTTGCTCGAACTGGAGGCCCGCCTGCAGGCCATCGTCCGGCGGGGGCAGTCTGGGGTGCCGGGTGGCGGGGCCGAACATCTGTGGGTGGCGGACCTGGATCTGGACCTCGCCACCCGGCGTCTGACCCGCTCCGGCCGCTCCTTGGAATTGCCTCCAATCCCGATGAAGCTGCTGGAGGCCCTGATGCGCCGCGCCCCGCATCTGGTCAGCCGTCCCGCGCTGGAACGTGCCGCCTGGGGCGACCAACCTCCGGATAGCGATGCCCTGCGTGCCCACCTGCACCTGCTGCGCCAGGTCATCGACAAGCCCTTCCCGTACCCGCTCCTGCACACGGTCCGCGGTTTTGGCTATCGGCTGGGCGACGATGACACGCCTTAGGGTGACGTTGCGGCTGCGGGTCGCGTCCGGCTTCGCCCTCCTAGGCTTGGCCGTCAGCCTGGCCCTGGGGGGCTGGCTTTATCTCGCCTCCAGCGACCTCGAACAGCGCCTCATTGACGAGGCCCTCGGTGCCGAGCTTGAGGACTACCAGGCACGCCTGGCGCGCAACCCCAAGTCCCTGCCACCGGACACCGCGACCATCCGCGGTTTCGTCGCCCGCCCCGATGGCACCGGCGACCCGACCCCGCCCGCTTTACGGGACCTCCCCAACGGACGCCACACCCTGGATCTGGACGGGGTGAGCTACCGGGTCTTGATGCGCGAACGTCCGGAAGGCGATCTGGTCATGCTGCATAACCGGACCCAGGTGGAACGCCGAGAGGAGCGCTTCGCCCTGATGCTGATCCTGGGTATGACCCTCACCACCCTGCTGTCCGCGGCGGGTGGCTGGTGGCTCGCCGGGCGGGTCATAGCTCCCGTGCGAGAATTGGCGGAGCGGGTACGGGGTCGCGACCCCGCGGCCGAGCCTATGACGGCCGTCGATGAGGTGGGCGATGTCCTGCCGCACGATGAGGTTGGCGAACTGGCCCAGACCATTGAGGGCTATGTATTGCGCCTGAGGGCCTTTGTCGAGCGTGAGCGCGCCTTCGTCAGCAACGCCAGCCACGAGCTGCGCACCCCCCTGGCGGTGATCCAGGGGGCGGTCGAGGTCCTCAAGGCCGACCCGCGTCTGGACGGCCGCACCCAGGAGCGACTGGACCGCATTGCCCGGGCGACCCGGGGCATGACGGACCTGACCACGGCACTCCTGATGCTCGCCCGCGAAGGCCGGGCCGGCCCAGCACCGTCCTGCCCGGTGGACAGGGTCCTGACGGAGGTGGTCGAGCTGCACCGCCCCCTGCTCCTGCACAAGCCCGTCGTTCTGGAGTGCCGGGTGAAGGCGCATCCCATCCTGGCGGTGGAACGTCCCCTGCTGGCCATCGCCCTGGGCAATCTGTTGCGTAATGCCTGTACCTACACCGAGCAGGGTCAGGTGACCCTAACCCTCGAAGCGACCGAGTTCCGGGTCGATGATACGGGCCCCGGAATCCCACCCGAGGAACTGCCCTGTCTGTTCGAGCAGGGCCCTGGCTGCCGGCGTCAGGCGCGCGGCGAGGGCATCGGCCTGCCGCTGGTCAAACGCATCGCCGATCACCAGGGGTGGGGTATCCGGGCCGAGAACCGCCCCGGGGGAGGTGCCAGCTTTCGACTGGAGTTTCTGCCGGGGCCAGGGGAGGCATTCCGGGTCCGTCCCCACCCCGATGGCCCTTTACCCCACCTTGACGCCTTCTTAACGCCGTGTTGACCTTGGCTTTGATATTCTGCATCTCGTCCCGATCCCCCCCGGATCATCCCTTCGATGAGGTGTATCGATGTCATCTTCCTCGGCACAGAACGGCCTGCCCCCGGTCCAGGCCAAGCCGTTTTCCTTCCCAGCCTGGCTGCTGCGCCTCTTACCCTTCCTCCGCTGGTCGGGCCGGGTCAATCGCGGGACCCTCAAGGCTGACCTGCTGGCCGGACTGACCGGCGCCGTGGTAGTCCTGCCCCAGGGCGTCGCCTTCGCCACCATCGCGGGGATGCCACCGGAGTATGGGCTCTATGCCGGCATAGTCCCGGCCATCGTCGCCGCCCTCTGGGGCTCGTCCTGGCACCTGGTCTCCGGGCCGACGACGGCCGCTTCCATCGTGGTCTTTTCCGGGCTTTCCGTCATGGCCGAACCCGGGAGCCCGGACTATATCCGCCTGGCTTTGACCCTGACGCTGATGGTCGGTGTTCTGGAACTGACCATGGGCCTGGCTCGTCTGGGGTCTCTGGTCAACTTTATCTCCCATTCGGTGGTGGTGGGCTTCACCGCCGGGGCGGCCTTTCTGATCGCCGCCAATCAGTTCAAGAACTTCTTCGGGATCGAAATCCCCCGCGGACTGCACTTTCACGAGATGCTCGGGACTCTGCTGCTCAATGTCGAGCACGTGAACCTCCTGGTCACCGGGGTGGGTGTCGCCACCCTGGTCATAGGGTTGGCCTTCCGCCATTGGTATCCCCGTGTCCCCTACATGATCGTCGCCATGGTGGGTGGGAGTCTGATCGCCTTCGCCCTGAACCAACTTCTTGGGTTGGACCACACTGGCATCCGCACCGTCGGCGCTCTGCCGGGGGGGCTGCCACCCCTGTCCATGCCCGACTTCTCCCTGGATACCCTCCGCCAACTCGCCCCGGTGGTCCTGGCGACGACCCTATTCGCCCTCACCGAGGCGGTCTCCATCGCCCGCTCCCTCGGCGCCCGGACCCACCAGCACATCGACGGCAATCAGGAGTTCATCGGCCAGGGGCTATCGAATATCGCCGGCTCCTTCTTCTCCGGCTATGTCGCCACCGGCTCCTTCAACCGCAGCGGGCTCAACTTCCAGGCCGGGGCCAAGACGCCCCTGGCGGCAGTCGCCGCCGGCGTCTTCCTGGCCGGGGTGGTGGTCCTGGTCGCCCCGTTGGCGGCCTATCTTCCCAATGCGGCCATGGCGGCCATCCTGTTCCTCGTCGCCTGGGGGCTGATCGATTTCCATGCGGTGCGCAATATCCTGCGCACCAGCCGCGCCGAGACCGCGGTGCTGGCGGTGACCTTCTTCTCCACCCTCTTCCTGGAGTTGGAGTTCGCCATCATGGCCGGGGTCCTCTTGTCCCTGGGGCTGTATCTAAACCGCACTTCCCGCCCCAAGCTGGTCTCCCGGGTGCCCGATCCGAGCACGCCGGGGCGCGACTTCGCCACCAACCCGACGCTGCCGGAGTGCCCCCAGTTCAAGCTCGCCCGTCTGGACGGTTCGCTCTTCTTCGGTGCCGTCAGCCACGTATCGGAAAGTCTCGCCCTCTGGGAACAGCGCAATCCCGGCCAAAAGCACCTGGCCATCTCTGCGACAGGCGTTAACTTCATCGACGTGGCCGGGGCCGAATTTCTGGCCGAAGAGGCTACTCGCCGGCGCGACCAGGGCGGCGGTCTCTATTTGATCCGCATCAAGCCAGGGGCCTGCGAACCCCTGCGGCGCGGCGGCTATATCGAGGCCATCGGGGCGGAGAATCTGTTTTCCGGCAAGACCGAGGCCATCGCGGCCGTCGTGCCTAAACTCGATCCCGATATCTGCCGCACCTGCACCGCGCGGATTTTCCGCGAGTGCGCCGGGCAACCCGGGGCCCAGCCCAGCCAAGCGGTCATGCCGGCGCGTCCTTGAACGTTTCCCCCTCCCTCATCGCCATTAAGGGCCCTCGGGCCATCACCAGAGGCTAAGCAAATGTCCAACCCGATCATCCTCGCCGCGGTAGACATCGACGCCCGCGCCACCGCCGTCATTGCCCATGCCGCTCGCCTCGCCGCCCTGTGCCAGGGTCGCCTGGTGGTGGTCCATGTTGTCGATTACACCGGCGGTGATGAAGATGACCACGGGCTTCCCCAACCCCCGGGGGCCGTCCTGGTGGACATGGTGCGTCACGCGCGGGCCACCTTGTCGGGCATGGTTCACCACCTGGAACTGGCGAAGGACTGGGTCGAGATCCAGATCCCCACCGGATCAGTGGTGGAGACCCTGGCCGATCTGGCCGCAGCATGGCATCCGAACTATGTCCTGATTGGCGCGGCGCGTTGGGGAGTCCTGAGCCCGACGGCGGGGCTGGGCGCGGCCCTCAAGGCCCGCAACGGCGGGGCACTCCTGGTTGTGCCGGCCGGGGACGGGGTCGTATCCCAGGGCCTGATGGCCCGGGTGCGCCATTGGCTCGGACAGGACCTATCGCTCCCGGCCGGCCCGGGGCACTAATCAGCCGCCGGTCCGGCCCCGGATCGGGGTCACGCCTCAACCTCTTCCAGTTCCAACAGTCCACCGCTGTTCTTGGCATCCACCTGGCGGTAGAGGTCGTAGAGGGCCGCTTGCAGGGCCTCCTCCATGACGGGGTGGTAGAAGGGCAGGCGCAACATCTGTCCGGCCGTGAGGCCCAGGGTGATGCTCCAGCAGATGAGGTGGGCGAGGTTTTCGCCCCTGGCACCGACCATCTCCGCGCCCAGCAGGCGGCCGCTGGCTTTGTCCCCATAGAGGCGCAACAGGCCCTGGGTCTGGCCCATCACCAGGGCCCGGCCGACGGGGGTAAAGGGGATCTGGCCGATGGCGGTGGTGGCGGGGTCGAGTTCGCTGAAGCGGGCACCCACTGCGCAGATGTTGGGGTCGCAGAAGGTGATGGCGATGGGGACCTTGCGGCGGAAGGCCGTGTTTCCGCCCCGGGCGGCATTGAAGCCGGCGATTTTGCCTTCGTCTCCCGCCTCGTGGAGGATGGGACGCTCGCCATCGACGTCGCCCGCCAGATAGACGGGTAGGTCGCCGACTTGCATGGTGCGGTTATCGAACGCGGGCAGGCCGCGGCGATCCAGGGGCAGGCCGAGGCACTCCAGTCCCAGCCCCTCGACATTGGGCACCCGCCCGATGCAGCAGAGGACCTGGTCCACCCGCACGCTCTGATCGCCGGCGCTGACCCGCAGCTTGCCGCCTTCTTCCTCGATGCGGGCCGCCTGGCCCAGATGCAGGGGAAAATCCTTGCCGATGATGGTCTTGGCCTGGGCCAGAACCTCCGGGTCCCTGATGCCGCAGATGGTGTCGAGCTGATCGAAGCCGGTGACCGCGACGCCCAGACGCGCGAGACTCTGACCCAATTCCAGGCCGATCACGCCCAGGCCGATGACGGCCAGGGAGGCCGGCAGGTACTCCAACTCGAACAGGCTGTCGCTGGTGATGAGGCGGTCGCCGAATTCCCGCCAGGCCTCGGGCACCAGGGGCCGGGAGCCGGTGGCGATGATGATGGCTCCGGCGCGGATGCGTTGGCCGCCGACCTCGATCAGGGTCGGTTCCAGCAGGCGGGCATAGTCCTCGATAAAGACCTCGGGTGCCATGCCGTCGGTGCTGTTGGTCAGGACGCGATCAACCAGGGTGTCACGGATGTGGCGGACGTATTCGAGGGCCTCGGGGGCGTCCAGTCTCAGTTCCGCGCCACCGGAGACGCCGTAGCGCCGTAAATGGGTGCCCTTGTGGTAGTCCTCGGCGACCTGGATCAGGGCCTTGGAGGGCATGCAGCCGACCCGGGCGCAGGTGGTGCCGGCCTCCCCCCCATTGATGAGGACGAAGGTCTTGCCGGCCCGGCGGACCTGGCCCATGGCGTTGAGGCCGGCGGTCCCGGAGCCAATGATGGCGACATCAACGAATCTTTCTTCCACGATGAATACCTCGACGGCGGGTTAGGGGATGGCTTGCGACGGGCCGTCAGTGTAGTTTTTCTTGGCCGGATTGTCCGCCCGGGGTAAACTGCGCCGCTGTTAATCTTCTCGATTCCTGATCCAGGGCAACCTCTTAAAGGCGTAAGGCGCATGAGCGGCGGTATGGCTTCCAGCTTTTTGATGGCCCCCGGCGGGTCGCTGCGCGGGCGTCTGCGGGTGCCGGGGGACAAGTCCATCTCCCATCGCGCCATCATGCTCGGGGCCCTGGCCGAGGGCCAGACCCGGGTCAGCGGCTTTCTGGAAGGCGAGGACAGCCTCGCCACCCTGGCGGCCTTTCGCGCCATGGGGGTGCGGATTCAGGGACCGGAGGGCGGAAATCTCCTCATCGATGGCCTGGGTCTGCGTGGCCTCAAGGCGCCGGCGGACCCCCTGGATCTGGGCAACTCGGGCACTTCCATGCGCCTGCTGTGCGGGTTGCTGGCGGGACAGGGATTCGCGGTCACCCTGGTGGGGGACGCCTCCCTGAGCCGGCGCCCCATGCGGCGGGTCACCGAGCCCCTGGCCCTGATGGGCGCCCGCATCGAGGCCAGCCCCTCCGGTACCGCCCCCCTGCGTATCCAAGCCGGCGCTTCGCTCCAGGGCATTGACTACGCCTTGCCCGTGGCCAGCGCCCAGGTCAAGTCCTGCGTCCTGCTGGCGGGTCTGTTCGCCCAGGGTCGCACCTGCGTCACCGAGCCGGCGCCCACCCGCGATCACACCGAGCGCATGTTGGCGGGCTTTGGCTATTCGGTCCAGCGCCAGGGCGCGACCGTCTGCCTGGAGGGGGGCGGGCGGCTGGTGGGGCGCGAACTGGAGGTGCCAGCGGATATATCCTCCGCCGCCTTCTTCCTGGTGGGAGCCAGTATCGCCTCGGATTCCGACCTCACCCTGGAGCACGTCGGCATGAATCCGACCCGGGTGGGAGTTCTCAACATCCTCCGGGCCATGGGCGCCGATATCCAGGTCCTGAACCCCCGGGATGCGGGGGGCGAACCGGTGGCGGATCTGCGGGTGCGCTCGGCGCCCCTGCGCGGCATCCGTATTCCCGAGGACCAGGTGCCGCTCGCCATCGACGAATTCCCGGCCCTCTTCATCGCCGCCGCCTGCGCCGAGGGGGAGACCCTGCTCACGGGGGCCGAGGAGTTGCGGGTCAAGGAGAGCGATCGCATCCAGGTCATGGCCGATGGCCTGAAAGCCCTGGGCATCGCCAACGAACCCCGACCGGACGGCATCCGCATCCAGGGCGGCACGCCGCATGCTGGCCTGATCGACAGCCAGGGCGATCATCGGGTCGCCATGGCCTTCGCCATGGCTGCCACTCGCGCCTCGGGTCCCATCGAGATTCGTGACTGCGCCAATGTGCGGACCTCCTTCCCCGGTTTTGCCCGCCTTGCCGGCGGGGCCGGGCTCACCATCAAGGAGGTGGAATCATGACCCTGCCCCCTAACTCGACGGCGGATGCTCCGACCGCCCCGGCCCTGGTTGGCAGAGCCAACTCTGGCCAGGGGGGAGTTCCCGCCGGACTGCCGCCAGCTCCGGTCCTCACCCTCGACGGCCCCTCGGGGACCGGCAAGGGCACCATCGCCAGCCTCCTGGCGGCACGCCTGGGCTGGCATTGCCTGGACAGTGGGGCCCTGTATCGGGTGCTGGGGCTGGCGGCGGGACGCGCCGGTATCGACCTGGAGGCGGGCGAGGCCCTGGCCCACCTGGCCGCCGGGCTGCAACTGACGTTTCACGAGGGTCGGGTGCTGCTGGATGACGAGGATGTCTCCGCGGCTATCCGCACCGAGACGGCGGGCAACGCCGCCTCCCGGGTCGCGGCCCATGGCCCGGTGCGGGACGCCCTCCTGGCCTGGCAGCGGGCGGCAGCGCGGCCGCCAGGACTGGTGGCCGATGGGCGCGACATGGGTACCGTCGTCTTCCCCGAGGCCCTCGTCAAGATCTTCCTCACCGCCAGCCCCGAGGAGCGGGGTCGGCGCCGCTACCTTCAGCTCCGGGAGAAGGGCCTGGAGATTAACCTGCCGCAATTGGTGCTGGACATCGCCGAGCGCGACGCGCGTGACAGCCAGCGGGCCGTCGCCCCCCTGCGCCCGGCCATCGACGCCCAGGTTGTGGATACCACCGGCATCGGTATCGAGGAGGTGCTGGAAGAGGTGTTGGGCGTTCTGCGAAGCCGGCTTGGGGACCTGGCGACGGTAGCCAGCTAGCCGCCGGTGGCGGTCAGGTGTCGGTTGTCCGAGGGGTGAATCGACGGGGAATCAAGATTATCAGCGTTTTAGGCGATGCCGGGACTCCGAACCGCGCGGGATCCTGCCTGTCTAATCCGCTCAAAATCATGATTTTGGGCGGAAAACGGCTTGATTCCGAAAGTCTTTTCGGTCATCCTTTCCGGCCTGCCGTCCCGGCGGGTCCGGGTATAGCTAGTGTTCGGGAATCATGCCGCCGCAGCGACGCAGCCGGCGACGTGGATTTCCCAAGGCGGTTGCCAGCAGGCGGCCTTTTTTCAACCAAACCATCGGTCTCTCGGGATCGAGCCCACGCCGCGTCAGGAAACCTTTAACCCATGAGCGAAAGCTTTGCCGAACTCTTTGAACAGAGCCTCACCGTCAATCAACTGCAGCCCGGTACCATCATCACCGGCACTGTGGTCGCGATCACCTCCGAAGTGGTGGTGGTCAATGCTGGCCTGAAGTCCGAAGGCATTATTCCCAGATCCCAATTTCTTGACGTCAATGGCAACCTGGAGTGTGCCGTGGGCGATGAGGTGCGGGTCGCCCTGGAGGCGGTCGAGGATGGCTCGGGTGCCACCCGCCTGTCCCGCGAAAAGGCCAAGCGCCATGCGGCCTGGGAATTCCTGGACAAGGCCTTCGAGGCCGGTGAGGCCGTCAAGGGCATCATCAACGGCAAGGTCAAGGGTGGCTTCACCGTCGAGCTTGACAGCGTGCGCGCCTTCCTGCCGGGCTCCCTGGTGGATGTGCGCCCGGTGCGCGACACCTCCTACTTGGAAGGCAAGGAACTCGAGTTCAAGGTCATCAAGCTGGACCGCAAGCGTAATAACGTGGTCGTCTCCCGCCGCGCGGTGGTCGAGGACGAGTACAGCGCCGCGCGCGAGGCCCTGCTGGAGAAGCTGGAAGAGGGCATGCAGGTCAAGGGCGTGGTCAAGAATCTGACCGATTACGGCGCCTTCCTGGATCTGGGTGGCATCGACGGTCTGCTGCACATCACCGACATGGCCTGGCGGCGCGTCAAGCACCCCTCCGAGGTGGTGGAAATCGGCGATGAGATCGACGTCAAGGTGCTCAAGTTCGACCGCGAGCGCCAGCGCGTCTCCCTGGGCCTCAAGCAGATGGGCGAGGACCCCTGGGTCAACATTTCCCGTCGCTATCCGGAAAGCACCCGCGTCTTCGGCAAGGTCACCAACATCGCCGACTACGGCTGCTTCGTGGAGATCGAGGAGGGCGTCGAGGGTCTGGTCCACGTCTCCGAGATGGACTGGACCAACAAGAATGTCCATCCCAGCAAGATCGTGGCCTTGGGCGACGAGGTGGAGGTCATGGTCCTCGATATCGACGAGGAGCGCCGCCGAATCTCCCTGGGCATCAAGCAGTGCGCCATGAATCCCTGGGACGAGTTCGCCCTCAACCACAAGAAGGGCGATCACGTCAGCGGCAAGATCAAGTCCATCACGGATTTTGGTATCTTTATCGGCCTGGATGGCGGCATCGACGGTCTGGTTCACCTGTCCGATATCTCCTGGGAAGAGGGCGGTGATCAGGCCCTGCGTCGCTACCAGAAGGGCGACGAGCTGGAGACCGTGGTGCTGTCGGTCGATCCCGAGCGCGAGCGCATCTCCCTGGGCGTGAAGCAACTCGACAAGGACCCCTTCTCGGCCTTCGTCGCCGCTCATGAGAAGGGCAGTATCGTCAACGGTACCATCATGGATGTGGATGCCAAGGGGGCGACCATCGCCCTGGGTGATGGCGTGGAGGGTTACCTGCGTTCTTCCGAGATCTCCCGGGACCGCATCGAGGATGCCCGCGCCGTGCTCAAGGCCGGTGAACCCATCGAGGCCAAGTTCCTGGGCGTCGACCGTAAAAACCGCACCATCTCCCTGTCCATCAAGGCCAAGGATCATGACGAGGAGTCGGCGGCCATGAAGGGCTATGCCCGCGAGGCCCAGGCGGGTACCGCTACCCTGGGTGACATCCTCAAGCAGCAGATGGAAGAGGCGGGTCGGGGCTAGAAGTTCTAGCCTCTGACCCGACCGTCTGGATGGCGGCGCCTCCCGAGGCGCCGCCGTATCGGTGAAATCCTGTCTATTTCAGCGGCGATTTGCCCAGCATCGCGGGCCAACCCAGAGGGGAAACCAGCATCATGACCAAATCCGACCTGATCGAAATCCTGGCCGCCAAGCCGGATCATCAACTCCCCTATAAGGATGTGGAACTGGCCGTCCGCCACCTCGTCGAGCGCATGAGCAATGCCCTGGCTGCGGGCGAACGTATCGAGGTACGCGGCTTCGGCAGTTTTTCCCTGCATTTTCGCCCGCCGCGCGTGGGCCGCAACCCCAAGACCGGCGATGCCGTGGCCCTGGCTGGCAAGCATGTCCCCCATTTCAAGCCGGGCAAGGAGTTGCGGGATCGGGTCAACGACGCTTATCAGCACGAATTGGCCGCTGGCGGCTCGTAATACGCGGAGGCCATCAACCCTCGGCGTAAAACCACTAGGTTAGGGTCGCTGCGGTTGGGGGACACCGTGAATACCTCCCTCTAGGCTTGGCGACAGCATCCCTGCTGTCGACACCCCCAACCCCCGCCCCGAGCCTAGCCAACAGGGAGGGGTTTTATACCCCGTCAGGGCTTGTCGGAGAAGCGATAACCGATACCCCGCACCGTCTGTAGCAGACTGTCGTGGCCAGTATCTTCCAGGGACTTGCGCAGACGACGCACATGGACGTCAACCGTGCGCTCCTCGACATAAATCTGTTCGCCCCACACCTGGTCCAGGAGTTGGGAGCGCGTGAAGGCGCGCTCGGCATGGCTCATGAGGTAGTGCAACAGGCGAAACTCCGTGGGGGCGATTTCAAGACGTTGGCCATTGGCGGTGACGCGATGGCTGATGCTGTCGATCCGCAGACCGCCGATCTCGATCTGGTCAGAAGGTGTTTCGGGCCTGGAGCGACGGAGCACGGCATTGACCCGCGCTACCATCTCGCGCGGGGAGAAAGGCTTGGCGATGTAGTCGTCCGCCCCCGTTTCCAGACCCCGTATTCTGTCCTCCTCCTCGCCCCGGGCACTCACCATGATGATGGGGGTGGCGCGCGTCTTGGGGTTCTGTTTGAGTTGCAGGGCCAGTTCAAGGCCGGAGCGGCCGGGCAGCATCCAATCCAGGAGAAGGAGGTCCGGGTCCTCGGCCTGCATTAGCTTGCGGGCCTCATCGGCATGACCGGCCTCCAGAACCCGGAAACCCGATCCCTCTAGGGCAAACCGCATGACTTCACGGATATCGGGCTCGTCATCTACGAGGAGGATGGTCGCCATAATTTTGTGGGTCCCGGCAGGCTTGGATGGCGGGTGAGGGGTTTTAACTTTGTTGGGATGCGATTTGGCCATAAGGTATCTTATTGGGGTCCCATGACAATTTGATGACTGCCAGGGGCCTTGATGTCCGGGGAAAGACCCCAATTGAAAGGCTGTGTCCAGGCCAGCGCCGGATAGGGTCTCTGGGGTAAGATAAGTCCCAAGCCGCGATTTACCAACGATTTCCTCCCGTAGCGCAGGCCCATGTCCGAATTCTTTCTACGCTTTCTGGGTGTCGGTAACGCCCACGCACCCGGCCTGGGTTCCTCAGCGGCCGTCCTGGAACTTGGTACCGAGCCCTGGCTGCTGATCGACTGTGGTCCGGACAGCCTACCGGCCTATGTGGAGACCTACGGTGGTCTGCCCACCACCATCTTCATTACCCATGCTCACTTTGATCACATCGGAGGCCTGGAGGCCCTCTTTTACCGGCTGGCGACGGCCGCCAGTTCGGTCGAACCCCCACGCCTCCTGGTCCCGGTCGAACTGGTGGCCGTGCTCCAGCGCCGGCTGGCGGATTATCCCAATCTCCTCGCCGAGGGGGGGTGCAACTTTTGGGATGTCTTCCACCTGATCCCGGTCGCGGAGCGCTTCTGGCATCGGGACCTGCGCTTCACCGTCTTTCCGGTTCGGCATCATGACTATCTCGCCGCCTTCGGCCTGGCCCTGGAGGGGCGCTTTCTCTTCACCGGCGATACCCGGCCCATTCCCGAGATCCTCAATCGCTATGCCAGCCGGGGCGAAGCTATTTTCCATGACTGTGGCACCCGTTCCAACCCCTCTCATACCGGATACCAGGATCTGACCCGCGAATACAAGCCCGAGCAGCGCGGGCGTCTGGTCCTGTATCACTATGGCTCCGAGGCCGATGGCCAGATGCTGGAAGGTCGGGGTTACCGCGTCGCCAGGCGAGGAGAGCGACTGGCGCTGTCCCACCCCCGGCCCGAGCCCCTGGCCTGCTCCCCGGAGCCCCGCGAGACGCGGGACATCCTCCTTCACCCCGACCCAGGAACCACCGCCATGCCCGCTACCCCCCCGACCCTCTTTCGCGGGCGCATCATCAGTCTGACCCAGGAGTGGGTTCGGTTACCCAACGGTCATGAGACCGAGCTGGAGATCATTCATCACCCTGGAGGGGCCGCCGTCGTAGCCCTGGATCAGGCGAACCAGGTCTGTCTCCTGCGGCAATATCGCTACGCCACGGGCGGCTGGCTCTGGGAACTGCCCGCCGGCAAGATCGACGACAGGGAACCGCCCACCCAAACCGCCCGGCGCGAACTGGAGGAAGAAGCGGGTCGGGAGGCGGCCGACTGGCGGGAACTCGGCTTCATGCACAGCTCCCCCGGCATCTTCACCGAGATCGTCTATCTCTATCTGGCCCGCCACTTGACCCCCGTCGCGCTTGGTCACGAGCAGGAGGAGGTGATCGAGGTGCACTGGCTGCCCTTGGACCAGGCCCTGGAATGGTGCCGTGATGGGACTATTTCCGATGCTAAGACCTTGATTGGTCTCTTCCGTGCCCAGGCCCTGCTGGCTGGAGCGTCCGAGAATTGTGATTCTAGTAGGGATTGATGCGGGCGTCTCTTGACAGCCACCAGGACGACACAAATACTCTTTACGAAATCTCCGTTTCCCCCTTATCCCAAGAATAAGAGTAACTCAATGAAATCAAGGCGGATCTATCGCAATGTCGTGACCGCTTCCCTGTTAGCCCTGGCCTTCGGCCTGGGTGGGTGCGTGGTGGGGGCCAGTTCCTACTATCCAGGACCCGGACCCCTCGAAAACGATTTCTGGTTCTATCCCTCCGTGGGCGTTTACTACGATAACCAGCGGGGCTATTACCATTACAACTCCGGAGGCACCTGGGTCGAGACGACGGTCTTGCCCTCCTACCTTTACAGCGGCCTGGGCACCTATGTCGTCCTCGACAACCCGGGTCCGCGGCCCTGGTACTACTACAACAATCACCGGCGCTATTACCCCGCCGAGCGTTACCGGCATTATCCACCCAACCCGCCACCCCGGTACGGCCACCGACCAAGATGGGATGATGACCGGCGTCCGGGTGATAGGCCACCCCCTTCGGGCGGGCGGACGCCGCCCGGCTATTACCGGCCAGGTGGGGATGACGTCAGGCCGGGTTACCGGCCGCCGGGTGACAATACCGTCTGGCCGGGTTCCAGACCACCCGGCCAGGCGCCTCGGCCTACTCCGAGGCCCTCCCAGCCTTGGCGGTTAGGAGAGGACCCTGGTTTTGGTGATGGGCCGCGTACCAACGAACTCCCGCGCAGTCAGGGACCGGGTCAGGCCTATCCTCCCCGGCCGGTGGGCAATCAACCGAGTCCCCGGCCCCAGCCCATGCCGCAACCCCGCAATGAGCCGCCCAGGAACGGCCCCGGAGGTTCTCCCCTGGGGCCCTATACGCCGCCAGCCGGCAGGCCCGGTGGATCCGTCCCGCCGGGTAAGCCGCGTCTCCCACCACCCAGTTCCGGGGACACCTCATCCGAGCCGGGTTCAGGCCCCTTTGGGGTCCAGGGCGGCCCCTCCCCGGGCCCTAGCTCCCGCCCCCGTTCGGGGCCTTTGGCGGAATACTAGCCAGCCGTCACACCGGCCGGAGGCTCGGGCCTCCGGCCGGCCAGGTTCCGCCTCCGGTCAGCGGACGATATCCGTCATTTTCCAGGTCACGCCTTCCAGGTGGAGGCGGACGTGAGTGTCGTTATAGCCGAGCTTGCCCAGCCGGACGATGAAGCTGTTCCAGGACTCGAACATGGCGAAATCGACGGCGGCGAGGAAGTAGGCCGGGCGTTTTTCCGTCGCGGTGGTGGCGGCATCACGCAGTTGGCTCTGGATCCATTCGAGGTTGATGGTCTCTTCCAGGGCGACCTCGCCGGCCCGTTGCAGGCCCTGCTGGAACCAGCCCATGGGATTGCCGCCGGTCATGACATTCTTCAGCCCCAGCGCCCATTCGAGGCGCTGCTTGGTATTGTCCCGAATGGCCTCGAGATCGGTGAGGGGGGCCAGGGCGGCGGGTTCGGCCCGACCGAGGGCATTATCGATGCGGTAGAGGTGATAGTAGGGCCAAAAAATGAAGACAAGGATGAATACCAATAGTAGCGAAACCAGAAAGCGCATGACGACCTGCCGACCGGATCGGTCGCGTTGGGGAAGAGGGGTGCCATTCTAGCCCCCCGTCCCCCCGCCAGCCAGGGCCAGTGCCGGGACAGGCTATAATGCACCAGGTATCCATAAGAGAGCGGGGAGTCGATTCAACGATGGAAGATATCACCCAAAGCCTGGCGCTGACCCTGGGTGTGGGTTGGGCCAGCGGCATCAATCTCTACGCCGCCATCCTGGTATTGGGCTATCTGGGCCTGACCGGGCGCATGGATCTGCCCGCGGGCCTGGAGGTTCTGAGTGACCCCCTGGTGATGTTCACGGCCGGTTTCATGTACCTGATGGAGTTCTTTGCCGACAAGACCCCCGGCGTGGATACCGTCTGGGACAGCATTCACACCTTTATCCGCATCCCCGCCGGGGCACTCCTGGCGGCGGGGGCGGTGGGTGATATTGGTCCCGGCGCCGAACTCGCGGCGGCCCTGGCCGGGGGCGGGCTGGCGGCGGCCACCCATGCCGCCAAGGCCGGTGCCCGCGTCATGATCAATACCTCGCCCGAGCCCTTTTCCAATTGGGCGGCCTCCTTCGCGGAGGATTTCGCCGTCGTCGGCGGTTTACTGGTGGCCGTTAACCACCCCCTGGTCTTTCTGGTCCTGCTGGTCCTCTTTATCCTGCTGTTGATCTGGCTGCTACCCAAGCTCTGGCGCGGTATCAAGCGCGTTTTTAGCGCCTTGGGTCGTTTATTCGGGGCCAGGCCCGCGGCGCCTCCGTCCCAGCCACCCGATGGGCCACCCCGGCTGGAACGGCCGAAAGGGGAGGCTTGAGGCATGCTTCCTGGCGTCAAGACCTATCTCGTCGGTGGCGCGGTCCGCGACCGGCTCCTGGGGCGGCCGACGACGGAACGTGATTTCGTGGTGGTCGGGGCCACCCCTCAACAGCTTCTGGACCTGGGATTTCGCCAGGTCGGGGTGGATTTTCCCGTCTTCCTGCACCCTAAAACCAAGGATGAATACGCCCTGGCGCGCACCGAGCGCAAGACCCTGCCGGGTTATCGGGGCTTCGTGGTCCATGCCGAGCCGGATGTGACCTTGGAGGAGGACCTGCGCCGCCGCGACCTGACCATCAATGCCCTGGCGGAGGACGAGGCGGGCGGCATCATCGACTATTACGGCGGCTTGGAGGATCTGGAGGCACGGTTGCTGCGGCATGTGTCCGAGGCCTTCGCCGAGGACCCGGTCCGCATCCTGCGGGTGGCGCGTTTCGCCGCCCGCTATGCGGATCTGGGGTTCGAGATCGCCGGTGAGACCCTGGATCTGATGCGCGCCATGGTCGCGGCCGGGGAGGTGGACGCCCTGGTGCCGGAACGGGTCTGGCAGGAACTGCACAAGGCCCTGACGGAAACCAGGCCCTCGCGCTTCTTCGAGGTTCTGCGGCAGTGCGGAGCCCTGGCGCGCCTTTTCCCGGAGTTGGACCGGCTCTGGGGCGTGCCCCAGCCGATTCAGTGGCATCCGGAGCTCGATGCGGGCGTCCACGTCATGATGGTGCTAGATATGTCCGCCCGCGTCTCGGGGGAAACGGAGGTGCGGTTCGCGGCTCTGACCCATGACCTCGGCAAGGGCACCACGCCGGCGGACATCCTGCCGAGCCACAAGGGCCACGAGGAACGGGGCGTGACCCTGATCCATGACCTCTGCGAGCGTTACCGGGTCCCGCTCCGCTACCGGGAACTGGCGGTAATCGCCGCCCGCTATCACGGCCTCATTCACAAGGTCGCCGAATTGCGGCCCACCACCCTCGTCGAGGTCCTGGAGGGCGCCGACGCCTTCCGGCGACCCGAGCGGTTCGAACGGCTGTTGCGGGTCTGCGAGGCGGATTACCGGGGGCGCGAGACCTACCAGGAACGCCATTATGCCCAAGCCGATCATTGGCGCGCCTATCTGGCGGCGGTCCGGGGGATCGATATCGGGGCCATCGCCCATGCGAGCGGGGAGCCGGGGCGGATCCCGGAGCGGGTCCGCGAGGCCAGGGTCCAGGCGGTGCGGGCCATCCAGGAGACGATCGCGACGATCTGACCGCCCGGGACCGCGGCGTCCCTCAGGCGCGATCCTGGATATACCTCAAGGCCCGGCTCAGGCTGAGTTCGATGTTGGAGGGGCCGGTCCTGATCAGAAAGGCCTCCTCATTATTCTTGGCTCGCAGAAAAACCGGAGTGCGGGAGCGCTCGCACTCCACGGCGCCGATCCGCTTGGCCTCCAGTTCGTAGAGCTCGAACCGCACCTGTTGGGCGTACTCGGCACCCAGATGTTGGTTGAGAAGATTCTTGAAGTGTAGCCGACACTTGTCGTCGTTTTCGAAGCCGTCCGGCCCCAGACCGAGCAGGCTCCCATCGTCCGCCACCCCCAACAGCAGGATACCTCCCTCGGTGTTGAGGAAAGCCGTGACACCCTTGAGCCAGGCCAGCTCGATCTCCTTCCCGGGTCGGCCGGTGTGGAGGTTCTGGCGCATGGTGGATTTGAATTCGAGATGGGCGTCCTCGCCCCGGCCAATGAGGTCATAAAGGTCCCGTTCGGGATTGGCCTGGTCGATGGTCAGCCGCGGCAGGTCGCGCAACTGGCGGCTGTATTTGCGGATCACCACGGCGGCCAGACCAATGCCGAGTCCGGCGATGAGCAGGGTGGTCAGGGCCAGGACCGGCCAGCGGCTGGTCAGGGCGGCCCCGGAGGATTCGGGCATGGCGATGCCTAACCAGCCACCCGCGGGGTTATCGGAGAGGGGTCGGAACCCGCCCAGCCAGGGTTGGCCACCACTTAGGAAGGGTACCAACGCCTCGGCGGGCCGACCCGCGGCGCGCCAGGCGGCGGTGGCATCGAACAGGAGGGGGCCACCATGCTGTTCATGGGCGGAGAAGAAGTCGCCCTGATCCAGGCCCTGCTGGCCATCGGCATCGGGGAGATAGATGCCGCCCCCGGCATCCAACAGGAAGGCCTTGCCCTCGGGCCCCAGGGGCAGGTGCTCCAGGAAGTCCAGGATTTCACCCAACAGGAGGTCGAAGGCCAGGACGCGGGTCTCGCCGGTACTCTCCCAGGTGATGGCGGCGGTAACCCCTGGCAGTTTCAGGGACTGAAAGCGGTAGGGATCACTCCAGCCGACCTGGCCATCGGCCGCCAGCGCTGCCTGGTACCAGGGCCGTTCGCGTGGGTCCAGATCCCAGGGGGCCTCCCAGGTGTCGAGCATGGCGCCCTGGGCGTCGAGTCGGGTCCAGGTCAACACCCCCGGGTGCCCCGGATCGCGCTGGCTGACCAGCCAGTGATCCGCCTCGCGGCGCAGGAAATATTCACCGCCAGACTGGTCAGCCAGGATGGCCCCGGAGATCTGTCCCAGGTGGCGCAGGATGGGGATAAAGCGCGCCTTGAGCTGCTCGGCTTCCAGACCCGCCGCCCCGCTCATTAGCAGGCTGTCGCGGGCAATGACCAATTGGCGGGACAGGGGCTGGAGAAAATTGCCGACCTCCTCGCGGGCCATTTGGGTGGCATCGCCAACTCGCGCCGCCGCCAGGTCCCGCTTCAGCTCACTGATCAGCCCCCAGGCCACCAGGGCCAGCAAGCCGGCGGTGAAGAGGATGAGCAGGACCAGATCCCGGAAGAGGCGGGAGCGGATGGGTCGGGAAGCGGGCATAAATAGCGGGGCGGTGGACATGATAACCAGTATAACAGGGCCCCTCCCGATCCCGCCGAGGCGACGGACGTCTGGGCCCGGTTGGGCTATGATGACCACCTATCGGCTGGTACCATCCCGCTAGCCACGCATCCCCCCATCCATTCCCATAGGAGTCCCCTCATGTCCCAGGTCCTGTATGAAGCCAGTCCCTCCCTGGTCCGCATGAACCCCTTCGGTTCGGTTCTCCTCATCCTGGCCCTGGTTGGCGGGGTGATTCTCGCCACCCCGCCGGTGGCCAGTGGCCTGGGTGCCAGCCTGGCCCTTGACTCCCGCATCATCAGTCTGGTGGGACTGGCCGGCGCGGCCCTGGCCTTCCTCTGGCTGCTGGTCTGGTTCGTCAAGACCAAGATGGATCACCTCGTCATCAAGGCGGATGAGATCGTCTGGACCCATGGCCTCTTGAGCAAGCAGTACACGGAGATCGCCCAGACCTCGATCCGGACGGTGCGTGTCCAGCAATCCGTCCTGCAACGCCTCATGGGTGCGGGCGATGTGCTCATCTACACGGCGGGCGACATGCCCGAGGTGCTGATCCGCGGCCTCCCCGAGCCGGAGAAGCTGCGTCAATACACCAGCGCCTCGGAACGGAACTGAGCCATGGGCGCCCCCACTGGCGACCTCAAGCTGTTGGGCTTCCTGACCCTGGCGGTGCTGGCGATCATCGCCCTCCTGGGCTACTTTGGGGCGCCCCTGGTGGCGGAGGCCAGCGCCGCTCTGGCGCCGGGCATCGGCCTCAAGACCGCGACCCTCTGGGGCTTTGGGACCACGGTCGCCCTCTTCCTGGTCTTCGCTATGGTGGCGGGGGATGGCATCCTCGGTGAACTGCCCTTCATGCTGGGGGCCTTCTTCACCTTTTTCGCGATCCTCACCCTGCTGATTGCCTGGATATTCTGAGCGCCGCCCTCACCCCGAGCATGGCCCGCGATCTCCTGACTCAATGCCATGAGTGCGACCTGCTGCAGCGCAACCCGCTGCTGCCTCCGGGGGCGGCGGCCCACTGTGCCCGTTGCGGGGCCCTCCTGCACCGGAATCGGCCGGACAGCCTGGAACCCGCCCTGGCGCTGACCCTAGCGGGCCTCATCCTCTTTCTGGTCGCCAACAGTTTTCCCTTTCTGGCCCTGGAGATGCAGGGCCAGGCCCGGGCCACCACCCTGACCACGGGCGTCATCAGCCTTTACGCGGAGGGTATGTGGGGACTAGCGGCGGTCGTGCTCTTTACCAGCATCCTCGCCCCGGGTCTGCAACTCGGCCTCCTGTTGATTGTCCTCATCCCCCTCAAGCTTGGCCGCCTGCCGGCGCGTTTCGCCACCCTATTCCGCCACGTCCGCACCCTGGCGCCCTGGGGCATGATGGACGTCTTCATGCTGGGTATCCTGGTTTCGACCGTCAAGCTGGCCGCCATGGCCGCCATCGTCCCGGGCACCGGCCTCTACGCCTTTGGCCTGCTGATCCTGGTGCTGGCGGCCGCCCAGGCCTCCCTGGATCCGGATATCGTCTGGTCGCGCCTGCCAAATCGGGCCCAAGGGCCCTACCGGGCTGGTGAACCGACCCGCTCCTGTCCCGTCTGTGACCTGGTGGTGCCGGAAAGGAGTCCCTATCGCCGCCATGGCCGCCCCTGCTGCCCGCGTTGTGGCGAAATCCTGTACCGGCGCAAGCCGCGCAGCCTGCAACGCACCACGGCCCTGATCCTGGCCGCCCTCATCCTCTATATCCCGGCCAATGTCCTGCCCATCATGCAGGTCACCTCCCTGGGCAGGATTCAGACCGATACCATTATGAGTGGCGCCCTTTATCTGATCGAAAGCGGCATGTGGCCCCTGGCCCTGGTGGTCTTCATCGCCAGTATTTTCGTGCCCATGCTCAAAATCCTGATTCTGATCCTGCTGCTGATTTCCGTGCGCTGGCGCTGGACCTGGCGGCCCCGGGAGCGGACGCAGCTCTACCGTATCCTTGAGCTGGTGGGGCGCTGGTCCATGGTCGATATCTATGTGGTCACCATCCTGGTCGCCCTGGTGCAGTTGGGCAACCTCGCCAATGTCGTCGCCCAGCCGGGAGCCATTTTTTTTGCCGCCGTGGTCGTGCTGACCATGCTGGCCTCAATGAGTTTTGATCCCCGATTGATCTGGGATAGGCCATCCCAGGAATCCGCACCCTAGTTTCCGCCCTTTAGCCCCCATCTTACGTCCACTACCTACCCCTGCACCTTCAACCCATTTTTCCGAAGGCCCACCCACCTGGGCTTTGGACACCCGAGGAGCCGCACCCATGTCGCTACGCACCCTGATTTTTGCTCTTGGCCTGGTCACCTTTATCCCCGCCGGCCTGGTGATGGCCGCTACCGCGGCCCCGCCGGAGGCCTTTACCCTGGCCCCGCTGCCCTATGCCACCGCTGCCCTGGAGCCGGTCATCGACCAGCAGACCATGGAGATCCACCATGACAAACATCATGCCGCCTCTGTCAAAAACCTCAATCGCGCGGTAGCGGCGGATCCGGCGCTCCAGGGCCAGCCTTTGGAAGCCTTGCTGGCCAACGTCTCCCGCCTGCCGGCGGCCGTGCGCAATAACGGCGGCGGCCACTACAACCACACCCTTTTCTGGACCCTTATGGCCCCGGTGGGGCAGGGGGGCGAGCCATCCCCGGCCCTCCGCGCCCAGATCGACAAGGATTTCGGGTCCTGGGATAAGTTTGTAACCGCCTTCGAGGAGGCGGGCCTCAAGCGCTTTGGCTCGGGCTGGGCCTGGCTGGTGTGGGGCGATGGCCGTCTGCAAGTCATCTCCACCCCCAATCAGGACAATCCTCTGATGGACCTGGCGGAGGTCAAGGGCGCCCCGATCCTCGCCAACGATGTCTGGGAACACGCCTACTACCTCAAGCATCAGAATAAGCGGGGCGACTATCTTAAGGGGTGGTGGCAAGTGGTCAATTGGGAGCGCGTGAATGCCCTCTTTGGGGCGGCGACCCAATAAGATTCCGGGGCTTCCGGCCGGCGTCAAGTAGTGCCTGGAGCCTCATATGCACCCTTTTTCCATGCTTACTGCACCTCATTGACCGGATGGGGGCTTATGCTTGTTTTCCAGGGGCGGCAGGGCAGGGTGCCCCGCCGACCCGGGTTACTTTTTAACCAGCGGAGATTGACCATGAATATGAAAATGACCCTTATTGCCAGTGCCTTGAGCCTCATGGCAATGACCAGCGCGACCACGGCCCAGGCCTGTGGCTGTTTTGGCCCCGGGCAGGGACCGGCGAATTGCGGCATGATGCAGCCGGGTCCCGCCATGGGCAGGGGTGGACGGGGTCCCGGCGGGGGCGGCCCTGGCGGGACGGTCGATGCCCACCTCCAGCGCATGACGGTCATGCTGGGGTTGAGTCCAGAACAGCAGGCCGAGATCCGGGCCGTCCTGGAAGTCCAGCAGGCCACGCGCCAAGCCATGCAAGAGGCCATGCGCGATGCCATGAAGGAACAGGTGGATGCGGTGCTCACCCCGGAACAACGTGCCCGGCATGACCAGATGATGCAGATGCGCGGCCAAGGTTTTGGCGGCAAGGGCGGTGGCCGGGGCATGGGCCGCTGCGATCATAACCGAGGTCCAGGAGCGGGTAGGGGACCCGGTGCTGGATTTGGCCCTGGGCCTGCTTCCGGGCCTGTTCCTGGCCCACAAGCCAGTCCGGTTGAGGTCGGCGTGCCAGCCGCGCCCATCCCCACCAACTAAGCAAGGTTCTCCCCTACCGCATCCCCGGTGGCAAGGGATTGCCTTCAGCCGCGCCTGCACGCGCAGGAAAGGTGCAGCCTGATTATCCCGGGCTGATTAGGGATATCCTGGATAGTCAAGATGTTGGAAGAGCGCGCCACCGATACTTACCCCGAACCCCTGCCGGAGGCGAATCTAGTCCTCCCGGGGCGTCTTTCCACCATCTGGCTGATCCCTCTGCTGGCGCTCGCCATTGGCGGCTGGCTGGCCTGGAAAAGCTATAGCGAGCGGGGTCCGGAAATCCAGATCGCCTTCAAGTCCGCCACGGGGTTGCAGGCGGACCGGACCAAGGTCAAATTCATGGATGTGGATGTCGGTCAGGTGACTAGCATTTCCGTCAGCCCGGATCTCACCCATGCCCTGGTCAAGGCCCGCCTGCTGGCCGATAGCGAACGCTACCTGAAGGACAAGACCCGCTTCTGGGTGGCCCGCCCGCGGATTTCCGCCACCGAGGTGACGGGGCTGGAGACCCTCTTTTCCGGGGCCTATATTGCGATCGACCCGGTCCTCGAAGGGGAGTCCACCCGGGAATTCGTGGGTCTGGATACCCCGCCCCTAGTCACGACCTCGGAACCCGGCAAGCACTTCATCCTGCATGCCACCACCCTAGGGTCTCTCAATATCGGCTCACCGGTGTTTTATCGCTCCATTCAAGCCGGGCAAGTGGTGAGCTACGACCTGGACGAGGATGGCCAGGGGGTGAGCATCCAGGTCTTTGTCTCGGCGCCCTACGAGCGTCTGGTGCTGACCAATACCCGTTTCTGGAATGCCAGCGGCCTGGATCTCAAGCTGACCCCCGAAGGCATTCAGCTCGATACGGGGTCATTACTATCGATCATCATCGGCGGCGTCGCCTTTGACAACATCCGGTCCCTGGAGGACGAAGGCGGGCCGGCGCGGGATAATGACACCTTTCCGCTCTATGGCAATCAGGCCCAGGCCAGCGAGATCACCTACTCTAAAAAAGTTAACTACCTGCTCTATTTCGATGGCTCGGTCCATGGCCTCGAAATCGGCGCCCCGGTGATGGTACGCGGCATCCGGATCGGTAAGGTACTGGATATCCGCCTGGATTTTGATGTCGATAACCGCAACTTCCAGATTCCCGTTCTCATTGAACTGGAGCCCGAACGCATCGACGAGGTTCAGGATATCCAGAATCTGGAGAAGGAAGACATGATGGCGGAGCTGGTGGCCAATGGTCTGCGCGGCCAGCTCAAATCCACCAGCCTGCTGACGGGCAAGCTCTACGTCGATCTCGACTTCCATCCCACCGCCCTACCCGCGCGCCTGGGCCAGCGGGGGGATTTGACCGTACTGCCCACGGTACGCGCGCCCCTCGATGCCCTAACCAACAAAATCAGCGCCTTAATGGACAAATTCGAGGCCCTGCCCCTGGAGGAAATCGGTAATGACCTGCGCGATGCCATTAAGGGCGCCAAGGGGTTCCTCACCTCCGAGGGTCTGGCCAATGGGCTGACCGAGATGGATGCGGCCCTCAAACAATTCCGCGTCACGGCCCGGCAGGTGGACGAGCAGACCTTGCCGAAATTGGCCGAGGCCGTCGAACAGGTCCGCGCCACCTTCAAGGGGGCCCAGGGCGTTATCGCCCCGGACACCGCCCTCTACCACGACATTAAGCGGGTCCTGACGGAAGTCGCCACCGCCGCCCGCTCCATCCGCGACATGGCGGACTACCTGGAACGACATCCGGAGGCCCTGATCAAGGGCAAGGGGGCAAGATGAGGGGGCTCGGGGTTTTCAGAATCGGCCTGCCGCTCGCCGGCCTGGCCTGGCTGGCGGGTTGCGCCTCCTCGCCGGCGTCCAGTTTCTATATCCTCTCGCCCCTGCCGGAGGCCAAGGCCCGCCAGGAGACCCTCGTCGAGGGCGGGGTCAGCCTGGGCATAGGCCCCGTAACCCTGCCGGATTACATGGACAGGCCCCAGATGGTGTCGGGCCTTGTTGGGGCCGGGCGGATCGAAGTGGACGAATACCAGCGCTGGGGCGGCTCCCTGCGCGCCGATATCGTCAACACCCTCGGTGAAAATCTGGCCCACCTGCTGGGCACCAGCCGGGTTGTCATCCTGCCCGCCGAGGTCAAACTACCGGTCCAATATCGCTTGGTGGTGGATATCCTGCGTTTCGAGGCCGATAGCGACGGCCAGGCCCTGCTCAAGGCGCGCTGGGCCCTCATCGACCCCAGCGCCGAGGTGGCCCTGGCCATGCGCGAATCTTCCTTTCGCCAGCCCTTTGCCAAGGCCGGCCCCGATGCCCAGGTCGCCGCCCTCAGCGCTACCCTCGGCGATCTCAGCCGCGAGGTGGCCGAGACCATCCGCGGCCTGCCCTGACTTGGGCGTTTCCTGAGGTAGCCTGGTGGCGGCTGGCTGGCCTCGACAGGACCTTTAGGGCGGCACAGGCCACCTCTCTGTTGGGTCAGGCCCCACCCCAGGCACCCACCACCGACCCCGCCGGCCAGACCATACGCCGCTTCGTGCGCTACGCCTTCCCCGGCTGCGCCGACATCCTCGGCCAACGGGTCACCGACCACTTTTTGGCGATCGATGTGAAGAGCCGGGGCGAGCGTATCCGGCCCAAGCAGCGTGAATTTTTGGAGAAAGTGCGGCGGGCCGGGGGGGCCGGCGCTCCTGGCCCGCGGCATTCCGGAGGTCCAGACGGGGCTCGAGCAATTCCTCGGCTCCCGTGCTTCTTGGGTCGCGGCCTACCCCTCCCCCTGGATCCGATAGGGGCGGGGGGCGGGCTGCCAGCCCCTCAGCGCGGCTGAGAGGGCGGGGGAGGGTAAAGGGGGGTTACGGAGAGGGGTGGTGAGGGCGCTGGGGGTCGCGTCAGGCCCCTTGCGCGAGGTCAGGCGCCCGGACCCGGGTCACTGCACCCGCGACCAGGCCGAGGGCCAACTTGAGGCCCATCTGCGGGCGACTGGCATCCCGCGCTCGGGGGTCTATCGCCCGGGGGAGGTGTGCCGCCTGCTGCGGATTTCTCGCTCCACGCTCCTGCAACTCTGCGCCCTGCGCGAGCATCCGGCGGTCGGCCACCCCAACCCGCGCGGGCTGGGGTCCTTTCTGGTGGGGTGTCATCATCGGATTCCGCATGAGGCCCTGGTGGAGTGGCTGGGCAGGAATCAGCAATATGAGCGGGAGAGTGCCTGAGGGGGCGGTGCCAGCGGCTAGGGCCATTCCGCGGGCTTGTCGTAATCCCTCTAAGAGGGTATCACCCCCTCGCGCCGCGCTTCCCCGGCCGCGGAGAGCGGCGCGAACAGATCGCCAATGCGCGCCCCGCCGGGGCCATGAATCC
>JBASIS010000259.1:0-2717 GCA_049654905.1 Chromatiaceae bacterium | reverse complement strand
GCATGCAGGTGGCGGTGGCGCCCCTCCTGATCGGCACGGGCCGCCGCGGCCTGAGTCTGCCGGCGTCCGCCGCCCTGGGCGACTGTCTGCGACCCAGTTGCCGGGTGTTTCGCATGGGCGAGGATATCCTCTTTGATTGCGAGCCTAGGGCATCCGCATCGGGCGGGGAGGGGGCCTTGCCAGCCAGCCTGGCCCGTATCCGTTGAGGGCTCGGGATGCTGACGGCCGGAGTCGTCCACCCCTGGACACTCCACCGGTAACCGGCGCCTCAGTCCCCTCGCGACAGCAGGCTTTCGTAGGGAATCCGCAGACCCTGATGCAGGCGTTGCACCATGCGCGGACTGAGCCTGCGTTTGCGGTTCAGCACCTCCGAGACGCGACCGCTCGGCCCAATGAAGGCTTCCAGGTCCTTCGCCACCAGGCCCTGTTGTTCCATACGGAATTTGATGGCCTCCACTGGGTCTACGGGACCAATGGGCCAGTGCTGGTTTTCGTAGGCCTCGACCAGGGTGACCAGCACGTCCCTCTCGTCGGCCTCGGGCGACCCAGGCGCCGCCTGAAAAATGGCCTCCAGGCGTCCAAAAGCGGCGCGCAGGTCATCCTCATTACGGATCGGCTTAATAGTCATTTACGGTTTCCACATCAATGCGATCGTATTGGGCATGGGTGCCGACAAATTTCATCCAGGCAATCCCCGCCTGGTATTGCATTTCCACCACCAGGCGGTACTTGTTGCCAGCAATATTGAACACCACGCGATTGTTGCCACACAGGCTGGCATGGCGGTACAGCCTCTTGATGTCCCCTGGGCACGTCCATGAGGCCTGCGACGCTTCTTCGTACCAGGCCTCAAGGGGGCCTTGCGCATCGGCATGCGAGTGAAGCTCCCAAAATTTCTTCAGCGTGCTTATCGAAATGATGCGCATCAGAGTATCTTAGCTCCCATTTTGGGAGATGCAAGCGGATGATGGATACCCCACTTTCAAGCCCGGCGTCCGCCCCGGATCTCTTGCGCAACGCCTGGGTCAATAGCCTCGCCGGGCTTGGCTTGACCCTGGGCCTGGGGATGGGGCTCGCCGGTTTCCTGGGTTTGGGGGAGACCTATGTCCCCAAGGCCCTGGCCGCCTACGCCCTGATCCTGCTGGTGCTGCTGGGTTTTCTGCCGCTGCACCGGCCCCGGGCGCGGCTGGGGCCGGCCAATCAGGTCACGCTGGCGCGCGGGGTTCTGACGGCCCTGCTGATCGGCCTGGCGGGCGAGGGGGGTGGCGCGGGGACGGGGGAGGCCATGGGTGCTGGCCTGGCCTGGACCGCCCTGGCCCTGGCGCTGCTGGCCACGGCCTTGGACGGGGTCGATGGCTACCTCGCCCGGCGGTATGGTTGGGCCAGCCCCCTGGGCGCCCGTTTCGACATGGAGTTGGATGCCCTGCTGGTGGCGGGGCTGGCCCTGCTGCTTTGGACCATGGACCGCGCCGGGCCCTGGGTGCTGGCCGCCGGGGCCATGCGCTATGTCTTTGTGGCCGCGGCCTTCCCGTGGCCCTGGCTGCGTCATCCCCTGCCCCCGAGCCGGCGCCGTCAGGCGATCTGCGTGGCGCAGATTCTGACCCTGATCTTGGCCCTGGTGCCGATCCTGCCCGCGGCCTGGGCCAGTGGCGTGGCGGCCCTCGGGTTGGGGCTCCTGAGCTACTCTTTCGCCGTGGATGTTGTCTGGCTCGCCCGGCGGCCGGTCCCCATGGTCGTCGCGGCGCACCAGGTCCGCGCCCCTGGCGTAGCGGGCGAGGCCCCGGGCCAGTCGCGGGAACAGGCCGAGGGTGAAGCGGGGTGCAGGGCTGGCCAGACCCCGCGCGGCCATCCTGGTCAGTGCCTTGATCAGGAGCAGGGGCTCGGCGCCCGCCGGGGCGAGAGCGAGGGCGGTGGCGTTTTCGAAGGCGTTGCGGAGGACGCCACCGATGGCGTCGCTAATGGCCTTGCCGAAAGCCGGGCCTGGACGGCCTGGCGCCCCTGGCTGGGCCTCGCCGCTGCCCTCTGGGTGCTCAACGCGGCCCTGAGTTTCCATGGCCGCTGGCCAACCCTTGGGGTGGAGTGGCGTTGGGAACTGGCCCCGGAGATCGCCTTCCTGGTTCTGCTTCTGGCATGGGGCGCGGGGTATGGACGACGGCCGTCGCGACGCCTGATCGCTGGCCTTGCCGGAGTTCTGACCCTGCTGGTGCTGGGTCGCTACCTGGCGGTGATGGCCCCGGCCCTCTACGGCCGCCCCATCGACCTGATCGCCGATGCCCGCTATCTGCCCGAGGTGATCCCCATGCTGGCCCAGGCGGCGCCCTGGCCCCTGTTGCTGGGCCTGCCGCTGGCATTCCTGTTCCTGCTGGGGATCATCTTTGTTGGCTTGCGCTGGGCCCTGGGGCGGCTGGTGGCGGCTCTGGCTTCGGACGCCCCGCGCCGGTTGCTGACGCTGCTCGGTGGCGCCGCCGTCGCCGCCTACCTGGCAGGGCTGGCGAGTCCCGGCCTTGCCTGGGGGCCAGGGTTCTCGCGCCCGGTGACCCTGGCCCTGGCCGAGCAGCTCCACCTTGCACCCCAAGCCCCGGCCGCCCAAGCCTCGGACACACATATCCCGGACCCCCATACCTCGGACGCCCAAGCCCCGAAGGCCCAGGCCCGGGCAGGCGCGTCGGGGCCGCCGCCGCTCCCCCTGTTCGACTCTGATCTGGGCCGGGTACAGG
>JBASIS010000258.1:0-10878 GCA_049654905.1 Chromatiaceae bacterium | reverse complement strand
CCCTCGTACCCCTCAGCCTTACGGGACTTCATCCATGTCCGAGACACAGATCAGCGATGTCGCCGACTACATGCGGCAGGTCGGCGAGCGGGCGCGGGCGGCCTCGCGCCTTCTGGCCAGGGCCGAGACGGCCGCCAAGAATGACGCCCTGCTGGCGATCGCCACGGACCTGGACGCCCGCCGGGCCGACCTCATGATCGCCAACCGGCAAGATCTGGAAGCGGGGGCGGCCCAGGGCCTGGAAGCGGCCCTGCTCGATCGCCTGGAGCTGACCCCGGGGCGGATCGACGCCATGATCGCGGGGCTGCGGGAGGTCGCGGCCCTGGCGGACCCGGTGGGGGCTATCTCTGATCTCAACTACCGGCCTTCCGGGATTCAGGTGGGGCGGATGCGGGTCCCCCTGGGCGTGGTCGGCATCATCTACGAATCCCGGCCCAATGTAACGGCGGACGCGGCGGCCCTCTGCCTCAAGTCCGGCAACGCCACCGTCCTGAGGGGCGGTTCCGAGGCCTTTCATTCCAATCAGGCGATTGCCGCCTGCATCCACCGTGGCCTGGCGGCGGCGGGGCTGCCGGAAGACGGGGTCCAGGTGCTCGCCACCACCGACCGCGCCGCCGTCGGCGCCCTCATCACCCTGCCGGAGTATGTAGACGTCATCATCCCCCGGGGTGGCAAGGGCCTCATCGAACGCATCAGCCGCGAGGCGCGGGTGCCGGTCATCAAGCACCTGGATGGCATCTGCCATATCTATATCGACGATAAGGCCGATCCGGCCAAGGCCCTGCCCATCGTCATGAACGCCAAGACCCAACGCTACGGCACCTGCAATACCCTAGAGACCCTGCTGGTCGCCGAAGGGGTTGCGGCGGCCCTGCTGCCCGGCCTGGCGGCACCCTTGCTGGCCAAGGGTGTCGAGCTGCGGGGCTGCCCGCGGACTTGTGGCCTCATCCCCCAGGCCATCCCGGCGACGGAGGAGGACTGGGATACCGAATACCTGGCGCCCATCCTGTCGATCCGGGTGGTGGCGGACCTGGACGCGGCCATGGACCATATTGCCCGCCATGGTTCCCAGCACACGGACGCCATCGTCACCGAGGACTACAGCCGGGCCCGGCGTTTCCTGCGCGAGGTGGACAGCAGCTCCGTCATGGTCAATGCCTCCACTCGCTTCGCGGATGGCTTCGAGTACGGCCTGGGCGCCGAGATCGGCATCAGCACCGACAAGTTCCACGCCCGCGGCCCTGTCGGCCTGGAGGGCCTGACCTCGGTCAAATTCATCGTGCTGGGTAACGGCGAGGTGCGCGCTTGATAGGACCCCAGCCAGCATGATGGGCGTCCTCGGCGGGACCTTCGACCCCGTCCATTTCGGCCATCTGCGGCCGGCACTGGAGGTGTGTCAGGACCTGGGCCTCCGGGAGGTGCGCCTGGTACCCCTGCGTCAGGCCGTGCATCGCCCCCAGCCCCTGGCCAGCCCGGACCAGCGGCTGGCTATGCTGAGGTTGGCCGTGGCGGGTGAGCCGGGCTTGGGCATCGACGACCGGGAATTGCGGCGCGTGAGGCCCTCCTATAGCTACGACACCCTGGTGGATTTGCGCGCGGAACTCGGGGCGGAGGAGGGGATCTGTCTGCTGCTGGGGGCCGACGCCTTCGCCGGCTTTCTCACCTGGCACCGGCCGGATGACATCCTGGGGCTGACTCATCTGGTGGTGCTGCGGCGCCCCGGCGATGCTCCCGGCGGCCCCGCAACCATGGACGAGGAACTGACCGCCTGGGCCGCTCCGCGTCTTTGCTCCTCCCCGTCTAGCCTGACCGCGGCGCCCGCCGGGCGCATCTTGTTCCAGGATGTGACCCCGCTGGCCATCTCGGCGACCCACATCCGCCGCCTGGTGGCCCAGGGTCTGAGCCCACGCTATTTGCTGCCCGACGCCGTGATCGCCCTGATCGCGGCGGCGGGTCTCTACCGGTGACCGGCGGTCCGCGGGTCCCCCTCGAAAGAATTCCACCACTCAGGAGAATCCCTTGGATCTCGATCAACTCAAGCAATTGGTACTGGACACCCTGGATGACATGAAGGCCATGGATGTGCAGGTGCTGGATGTGCGCGGCAAGACCGCCATCACCGATCTGATGATCGTCGCCTCCGGTACCTCGGAGCGGCACGTCAAGGCGATCGCCGAGACCGTCGCCTTTCGCGCCAAGGAGGCGGGGGAGACGCCCCTGGGGAGCGAGGGATTGAGCGAGGGGGAATGGGCTCTGGTGGATCTCAATATCGTCCTGGTGCACGTCATGCTGCCCAAGGTGCGCGATTTCTACGCCCTGGAACGTCTCTGGTCCGCCACCGAGGCCACCCGCAAGGCAGCCCTGCTCGGCAATTAGGGGACCTGGCATGGCCAGCGAATTGCCCCGCGTCGCCCTGATCGCCGCCCTGGCCCGGAATCAGGTGATCGGCAGGGCCAATCGATTGCCCTGGCATCTGCCGGCGGACCTGGCCCACTTCAAGCGGCTCACCCTGGACAAGACCCTCATCATGGGCCGCCGCACCTGGGAGTCCCTGCCGGGCCTGCTGCCCCGGCGACGCCATATCGTCGTGACCCGGAACCCGGACTATCTGGCCCCGGGTTGCCGGCTCGCCCCCACGCCGGAGGCGGCCCTGGCGCTGGCGGTGGGTGAACCGGAGGTCATGGTTATCGGTGGCGAGGCCCTGTATCGCGCCCTGCTGCCTCGGGCGGAGCGGCTCTATCTGACGCTGGTGGACACCTGGATCGAGGACGGAGAGGCCTTCTTCCCGCCCTGGAGCGCGACGGAGTGGCGGGAAATAGCACGCGAGGACAGGGCCGGGGATGAGGCGAATCCCTTCAACCTCAGCTTTGTCAGCCTGGAACGCGTGACCGCCTAATCCCGCAAGGCGCCGATCGGGCAATCCAGGGTGATGGGCTCGATATCCTTCTTCTTGCGGATCGGGATAGCCGTGAGCGAACGGCCCCAGAGGCAGCCGGTATCCAGGGCCCAGATATTGTCCTTGGCCATGTAGCCCAGGGTGGACCAGTGGCCGATGACGAGCCGGAAATCGCTGCTCGCCCGCCAGGGGATGTCGAACCAGGGAATGTAGGGTTTGGACTGGGTGCCCACCGGCCCCTTTTCCCTGAGCCCCAGGGTGCCATCCGGCAGGCAGTAGCGCATCCTCGTCATGCAATTGGTAATGAAGCGTAACCGGTCCATGCCTTTCAGCGAAGGTGACCACTTGTCCGGCTGGTTCCCATACATGGCATGGAGGAAGTCCCGATAGTCAGGCCCGCGCAGGACCGTTTCCACCTCCCGGGCGCAGGCCAGGGCCTGCAGCAGGTCCCACTGGGGTGCCAGGCCGGCATGGACCATGGCGAAGTCCTTGCTAGCGTCGTAATGCATGAGGGGCTGGTGGCGCAACCAGTGCAAAAGATCCTCGCGATCCGGAGCCATCAGCACATCGTGGAGACTGCTCATGAAGGCGGTCTTGTCATTACCCGCGCCAAGGGCGAGGAGATGGAGATCGTGGTTGCCCAGCACGACCACGGCGGACTCGCCCAGGCTCCTGACGTAACGCAAGACGCCCAGGGAATCGGGGCCCCGATTGACGAGATCGCCGACGAGCCAGAGCTGATCCTGACCCGGATTGAATTCAAGCTTGTCGAGAAGCCGGCGGAAGGGGTCATAACAACCCTGGATGTCACCTATGGCGTAAGTGGTCATTAGTCCTGTCGGTCATGAAGGGCGGCCGCTGGGGAGCCAGCGGGCCTGTCAATGCAGACGCATCGGCGTGGAAAGGGAAAAGGGCTCGATCGGGGCGGCAAAGCGGGTGCCATCGTCGGCAATCATGCCATAGCTGCCGTGCATGGACCCCAAGGGGGTCTCCAGCAGGGTCCCGCTGGTATAGCGGAAACTTTCCCCGGGTTCCAGGTGGGGCTGCTCGCCGACAACACCATCGCCCCGGACCTCCTGAACCCGGCCGTTGGCATCGGTGATGACCCAATGGCGGTCGAGGAGGCGAGCTGCCGTCTGGCCGGTGTTCTGCAAGGTGATGGTGTAGGCAAAGGCATAACGGTCCTTATCCGGTTGGGATTGCTCCAGGATATACACGCTCTGGGCCCGGACGGAAATGCGGTAGCGAGGGTCTTGATCGGTTGGCATGGCTGGGAATCCTAAAAACATGAACGCAGAATAAGGGGCTGGTGCAGGAAATACAATGGCCTTCAAGGCCTGGCTTCCTGGCGGGTGGCTGGCGCGGAGCCCTTGCGGATAACGGCAAATGCATGGGGCGCGAGGGCGGGAAATGGGGGATAATTGCGCCCCGCTGGTTCGGCCATCCTGTCCGCCCGCTGGCATCGTCTCGGGCCCAGCCCCTTGTTTTCAAATATCCTACCCTGGTTGTCCCCCGCCGCCTAATGAGTCTTAGCCCCCGCCGTCGCAAGCGCGACCCCCTGAACATACTGATTGTGGCCGTCGTGATCGGCATGGCCGTGACCCTCTTCTACCAGGTCCAGGTCTATTATGGGGCCGATCGCATTCCCTTTGTCCGGCAGGCGCCGGTTGATCGCGTCTTTGGAGGCTAGCTATGGGTATCGTCATCTCTTCCAGAGGGACCCAGCATGGCTGATAAGCTGCGTTTCGCCGTCATTGGCGTCGGTTATCTGGGGCGCTTTCACGCCCTGATCTACTCCCGCCTACCGGATGTGGAGTTAGTCGGCGTCGTTGATACGGATCCAGAGCGAGCCCGGGCCGTGGCGGAGGAAGCGGGTTGCGCGGTCTTCAATCGCCTGGAGGACATCGCCGACCAGGTTGATGCCGTCTCCGTCGTGGTCCCGACCACCGCCCATCTGGCCGTGGCCGAGCCCCTGCTGCGGCGGGGCATCCACATGTTGCTGGAAAAACCCATCGCGGCGACCCGGGAGGACGGCAGGCGCATCGTTGATCTGGCGGATCAGGGCGGGGCCATTCTCCAGATTGGCCACCTGGAGCGTTTCAACGCCGGTGTCATGGCCCTGGCGGAGCAGATCGATCATCCCCGCTTTGTCGAGATCCAGCGCATGGGGGAGTTTGTGGAGCGGGCCACGGATGTGGATGTGGTCTCGGACCTCATGATCCACGACATTGATATCATCCTGTCCCTCATGGGTTCGGAGTTGCAGTCGGTGTCGGCGGTGGGCACGCCGGTGCTCACGAACCGCGTGGATATCGCCAATGCGCGCCTGGAATTCGCTAACGGCGCCGTCGCCAACGTGGTGGCGAGCCGGGTCTCGGATCGCAAGACCCGGCGCATCCGGGTCTTTCAGGAACGCAAATATCTGTCCCTCGACTTCATCGAGCAGACCATCGATATCGCCTATCCCCATCTGGCACCGGGCGCCACGCGGCCCGAGATCGTCCGCGAACGTATCCAGGTGGTACCGGTCAAACCCTTGGATCGCGAGATCGAGGCCTTCGTTGCCTGTGTTCGCGAGCAGCGCCGGCCTCTGGTCGATGGGCGCGTTGGCCTTGAGGCCCTGGACGTGGCCCTCAAGGTCAGGGATTGCATGGGGCACTAGGCCCGGCTAGTCCTTGGCGCAGCGATAGATGATTTCGATATTGTCCTCATGTGCCTGACGCTTGGTCACTTTAAGCGAATTTTGTCCCAGTGACTTGCAATGTTCATTCGCCTTCTTGGCGGCCTCTATGTAGTTAGCGGCTACGATTTGCCATTGGTCCAAGTCAACCCGCGTCGGGCCACTACTCGTGGCACAGGCGCTCATTAGCAGGGCGATGGCCAGACTCGCGAACAGGGAATTGTTGGGAATTTGCATGGTGGCACCGGCTATTGGCATTTGAGTCAGAGGCGTAAGGGTACCCAATATCCGCCCGAAAAGCGTCAGGAATTGGCGAAACGCCGGCAACGACCGTTAGAGTTCCCGGAATCGGGAGCTCTTCAGGACAACCCCCTAGGGCATGGGTATATCCTGCCAAAATCTAAACTTCATTCACTATCGAGGCTAATGAAATGCGCTTCCCATCTGAACTCAATGTTTCTATTGCGGCCCTGGCGGCTATCCTGACCATCCCCGTCAGCGCGGGCGCCGCCGCCGCCGAGACAACGCCGACCAGCCCAGCGGTTGAGGTTCCCGCAATCAAGGTTACCGCCCCGGCCGCCGCCCCGACGACTACCGAGGTCGCCGCCACGGTCAATGGCGTGGCCATTAGCCGCGCCGAAGTTGAGCAGGCCGCGCGGATGCTGCTTGCCCAGAGCCGCACTCCTGCCCCGACCGATCCCCAGCAGCAGCGGCAAGTCCAGGATGCCGCGCTCAATCTATTGATCGAACAGGAACTACTATACCAGGCAGCTAAAGGCATCTCCTTAGCCGACCTGGATAAGCGGGTCGAGGAGAAGTTCAAGGCTGCTCAGGCGCGGATGGGCTCCCCCGCGGCGTTCGAGCAGGCGCTCGGCCAGGCGGGGCTGACCGGGCAGGAGTTTAAGGATCGCCTGGCCCGTGAACTCCTCATTGCCGACTACATCGACCAAGAGGTCACGGCCAAGATTAGCCCCACCACCGACCAGGCCAAGCAGTTTTATGACGCGAACCCGGACAAGTTCAAGCAACCTGAAACCCTCAAGGCCAGCCATATTCTGATTGGTGCCGATGCCAAGGCGACTCCCGAGGAGAAGCAGGCCGCTCAACAAAAGGCGAATGATCTCCTCGCCAAGATCAAGGGCGGCGCCGATTTTGCCGAACTTGCCAAGGCGGAGTCGACCTGCCCGAGCGCCAAGAAGGGTGGCGACCTGGGTAGCTTCGGGCGAGGGCAGATGGTCAAACCCTTCGAGGAGGTGGCATTTAGCCTCCAGGACGGCGAGGTGAGCGAAGTGGTGGAAACCCCCTTCGGCTATCACATCATCAAGTCCCAGGGGAAGACCCCGAGTGAAACGGTGCCCTTTGCTCAAGTCGAGGAGAGGATCAAGAGCCTGCTGAAGAATGAGGAAGCCAAAAAGCGGTTGACGGCCAAAATCGAAGAATTGAAACAGACGGCAAAAATCGAGAAGCCAGCTTCCGCCAATCCTTAAACAAGTTCAAATCATGGGTGACGAGAGGGATAGGGTTGATATCTCCTCTCGTCAAGCCAAGCCTGGCGCGAAAAGACCTTGGACGATTGTGTTAAGGCGTTACACATTCGTAAATATAGTTACCGGATAGGTTGCTTTTATCGGCTTCACGCATGAGGAAGCTGGTTTTGTTGTATTTAGCACATTCCCTGTCGGCCATGGCCTTTGCCTCCTCTGGCCGTTTCAAACTGGCATCAACGACCACATTCTGGCCGTCCGAGAGGAGTATCTCCGGGGTGCATCCCGACAAGAAAAATGTCATTACCACCAAAAGCGATTTAATCGGATTTTTCATTGGTATTCTCGGCAGGATGCTCTTCGGACCCTATGCAGAAGAAGTAAGAAGCGGCCCAGGGGCTTTCCGCATCTGGTTTACGCACTAACCTGGCGGTCTTATTGGATTTCGCGCACTCTTTGTCTGCAAGCACCTGTGCTGCTTCGGCTGTTACAGAAGGCGGGGCGTATACAACCACGTTATCCGTTGACGAACTGATGATTTCAGGGGCGGCCGCGCAGCCAACCACCAATAGGGCCGCGATTGCTGGCATGAGAAATTTCATGAAGGTTCTCCTGCTTGTTGCTGGGGAGTGAAAAATCGTGGGGCCTGGGGTCCTCGACTAGGAGTGGCACCCGGGGCGTCCTACGCTGGCTTTAAATGCAATAGGACCGCTTGGTTTGTCTGGGGACATCCCGGCAGGCTTCGGGTTTTATGCACCGAAAGTGATAGGTGGACAAGAGATTATTATCCACGGTTTGTCGCATTAATTTAGCCATCCTCTGTCCTTGGGCGCATTCTTGGTCGGCCATGGCCTTCGCCTCTTGCGACTGATCGGTTCTGGCACTAACCACTACCAGATTATTGCTTGATCGGATGATCTCGGTAGCGCAACCCGCTAACAGCAAGGAAACCACTAGAGGTAGGATTTTCATTATTTGGCCCGCAAGTGGGTAGAGGGGCGTAGAGCGGGAGGATTGTACCGCGCAACGCCTACCCCGCGCAGGAGCACTTGTAGGCACACCGGAAAAAGAAAAAGCCGCATAATGCGGCTAAGTGCTTGATTAACTGGCGCGCCCGGAGAGATTCGAACTCCCGACCCTCTGGTTCGTAGCCAGATACTCTATCCAACTGAGCTACGGGCGCTTGTTTAAGCGGCCTATTATCCCGAAGGGCCCCGGGGCCGTCAAGCGTGGCGTGGGTTTCCGGCGGAACCAGGAATGGACCCTGAACTCGCGCTTCGCTACCATGGCATCCTGGTGTTCAGACCTTATGGGTATTAGCGTGCAGTTACCTCTTACACCCTCCGAGCATTCCGTTGTGATCCTGGGAGCGAGCCCGAAACCAGCCCGCTATGCCTATCAGGCTTTGCGGCTGCTGGATGATATGGGCTATCGGGTATTGCCGGTGCATCCCAATTTCGACCGGATCGATGATATTCCGGTAACTTCGAACCTGAACGCGATCCAGGAGCCAGTCCACACCTTGACCCTGTATGTCGGGCCCGAACGCAGTCGCGATCTGATCGCGGACATCGTCGCCCTGGCGCCCGGTCGGGTAATCCTCAACCCCGGTACCGAATCGTCGGAGCTTGAAGAGGCCCTGAGTCTGGCGGGCATCCCCAGCGAGCGGGCCTGCACCCTGGTCTTGTTGCGTACCGGGCAGTTTTAGGCTAGGGCGTGGCCGACCGCGAAGCCTATAGCCTGGATGACCTGCTTGGCATCCTGGCGCGGTTGCGTGACCCTGCAAGCGGCTGCCCTTGGGACCGGCAACAGACTTTTCGTAGCTTGCTTCCCTATGTCCTGGAGGAGGCTTACGAGGTGGCGGAGGCCATTGATCGTGAGGATATGCCTGCCCTGCGCGATGAATTAGGTGATCTCCTGTTCCAGATCGTCTTTCAGGCGCGCCTCGGACAAGAAAGCGGCCTTTTCGATTTCCCTGGGATTGTGGATGCCATCTGCGCCAAGATGATCCGGCGCCATCCTCATGTCTTTGCCGAACTGGATCTGGGGGATGCGGCGGCGGTGAGTGCCCATTGGGAAAGGATCAAGGCCGGCGAACGGGCGCAACAACCGGCGGAGGCGCCACCGGGTCTGCTCGCCGGCGTGGCCCAAGCCCTGCCGGCCCTGATCCGGGCCGAGAAGCTTCAACGTCGCGCCGCGCGCGGCGGCTTTGACTGGGATCTGGCAACGGAGGTGCTTGATAAAGTCCGGGAAGAGGTAGCTGAGTGCGCCGAAACCCTAGCCGAGGGCGCCAGCCATCAGGACCGTGTCCACGAGGTCGGGGACCTGCTCTTTGCTACCGTCAACCTGGCCCGCCACCTAGGCGTGGATGCCGAGCAGGCGCTGCGCGCCGCCAATCAACGCTTCGAAAACCGCTTCCGTTATATCGAGCAGGCCCTGCGAGACCAAGGCCTAACGCCGGCGGTCGAGGTCAGGGCGGAAATGGAACGCCTCTGGGCGGCCGCCAAGGCGGTGGAGTAGGGGTGTCCCCGGGTGTCCGTGCCTCTGGGCTAAGTGTTATCTCAATGCTTTCGGCTGGTTAGACCGGTTTTATCATTTCCATTCTCCAGGGATTTTTTCCCAATGAGCTACCTCGACCATATCCGTGCCTGCAACCGCTGGGATCCCAGCCAATTCGTCCCCTTCCGGGTCGATGATGAACAGGTCGGTCTGATCCGCCGCGACTTTGTTACCCATCTGCGTAATTGCCCGGCTATCCTGAGTGCCGGGGAGGCGGGCGTGGATTGGGTCCATGCGGTGACAGGGCTGGAAGAACGATCCCAACTGCTGCATGAAATTCTTCAAGACCTGCATGCCCAGGGCATCATTGGTCACCTCCATGGCGAGCGCTACCCGGTTGCCGCCAAGATCCGGCTCCAGCCGCGGTTGCTAATCGACCGCTCCGCCGCGCCCTATTTTGGCGTGAGGGCTTACGGACAACACCTCAACGGTTTTGTGCGTTCTCGGGATGGGCTCCAGTTGTGGGTCGCGCGCCGCGCCGCCGATCGGCGGGTGTATCCCGACCACCTGGATAATCTGGCCGCAGGCGGTCTGCCCTGGGGCCTGGGTCTGACCGAAAATATCCGTAAGGAATGCCAGGAAGAGGCGGGGATGCCCGAGTCCCTTTCGTCACGGGCGGTGGCGGTCGGGGCCGTCACCTATTGTGTGGCGGGGCCGCATGGCCTCAAGCCGGATGTTATGTATTGCTACGATTTGGAGTTGCCGGCGGATTTCCGGCCCGTCAACACGGATGGCGAGGTGGCGGGGTTCGAGTTGCAACCCATCGAGGAGGTGATGGCCAGGGTCCGGGATACGGATGACTTCAAGATCAACTGTAATCTGGTCATCATTGACTTCCTGATCCGCCATGGCCTCATCGGCCCGGACGAACCTGATTACCTGGACCTGATCCAGGGGTTGAGGTCGCCCTTGCCTTGAACCAGTAGGCCAACTCCCAACTTGCCGCCCGGCCTCAAAAAGCAAACTCAACCTCTTGTAAGGTCAGATATGTCTTCTCATCGCCATCCCACTACCGCCGTCCAGGTCGGCCCTGTCCAGATCGGGGGCGGCGCGCCCCTGGTGGTCCAGTCCATGACCAATACGGATACCGCCGATATCGCCGCCAGTGTGCGCCAGATCGCGGAACTGGCCCGCGCCGGGTCGGAACTGGTACGCCTCACCGTCAACAATGAAGAGGCCGCCCGCGCCGTCCCGGCCATTCGCGAGGCCCTGGACGCCCTGGGGCTGGATGTCCCGCTGATCGGGGATTTCCACTTTAA
>JBASIS010000257.1:0-5235 GCA_049654905.1 Chromatiaceae bacterium | reverse complement strand
GCATCCGGCCGAGGCGCGGGCGGTGTTCGAGCTGGAGAACGAAACGACTCTGGCGCAGGTCGATCCCAGTGACTACCAGGTGTTGATGATTCCGCTGAAGCTGGGTCCGGGGCCGGAGATGCTGCGCAACTGGGCGGCGACGGCGGAAAACGTCCAGGAGCTGCGCAAGCGGTCGCGGGCGTGGCGACGGTCGAAGCAGGTGCGCGAGCGCGAGCTGGCGGCCTATTACAGCGCGGCGGCGGATAAGCTGAATCTGGCGTTGCGGGCGGAGCGGCGGCGGCAGGCGGCCCTGCCGGAGCTGGCGCGGAAGTGGGCGGCCTTGTCGAGCGGGCCACAGCATCGGGGGGCGGATGGGGCGCCGTTCGCCACGGAGCAGGCGGCGCGGGCGGCCCTGACGGCGCGGCGCTGGCCCAAGGGGGTGGTGACGGTGGTCGAGGCGGTGCCGGGGGGCTGGGCGATTCAGGAGTTGGGCGGCCAGCAGGTCTATACGCGGATGCGGGACCTCTATAAAAAGCGGTCGGATGAGATGCTGGCGGCCCTCATCAAGCGGCTGGATAGCCTGGGGTCGCTGGACGAGGCCAGCAAGCAGGCCCTGGCGGCGCGCATCCGGGTGGAGTTCGAGAACCCGATGGATGAGAAGGGCAATCCGCGCGTGGGGCCGTATTTCCCGCTGCAACGCTTCGGGCGCTTCTATCTGACGGCGCGGCGGTTGCCGACGGGCGAGGCCCGGACCTGGCGGCGGCAGGATGGCGAGCCCTTCCCCAGCGAGCAGGCGGCGCGCAGTGCGCTGGGCAAGCGGGCGGATCTGCAGGGGGTCTCGGCCAAGGTGGTGCCCCTGGAGGATGGCACCGGCTTTGTGCTGGAGGAGGTGCCGGAGTTTGGGTTCTGGCTGGCGGAGTCGGTCGGGGAACGGCGTAAGCTGGCGGCGGAACTGGTGGCGGAGGGCTGGCGGATTCAGGGTCAGGGGCTGACGGCGCAGGCGCATAAGGAGTTGCAGGGGGTGTCCGAAGGCTTCATGGCCGAGGCGGTCACCCAGCTCCAGGAGCAGGGCGCCAAGGATGAGGCGGATATGCTCTATCAGATGTATCTGCAAACCTTGACGCAGATGAGCATCCGTAAGCATTTCATCCATCGCAAGGGCACCACGGGGTACACGGCGGATCAGTTGCGGGCCTATGGCTGGAATATGACGCGGCTGGCGCACCAGGTCAGCAAGCTGGAGCATCTGCCTAACCTGGAGCGGGTCATCCGGGACATCGAGGCGGAGCTGCAGGAGGCGAAGCGGGCCAGCCAAGGCCTGGATACGACGCGCCAGAACGCCTTGCTCGAAGAACTGAAGAAGCGCCATGACTGGGTGGCGAATCCGGAGAATGCGCCCTGGACCAATGCGCTGTCGGCCCTGGGCTTTGTCTTTTACCTGGGGGTGAGCCCGGCGGCGGCGCTGGTCAACCTGTCGCAGGTGCCGATTGTGGGCCTGCCGGTGCTGGCGGCGCGCTATGGCTCCTGGGGCGCGGCGGCCAAGGGGCTGACGACGGCCTTCGTGGATGTGGCGCGGGGCTTCAATCCGGCGGTGCTCAAGGGCTTTATCACCGGGCGGCCCTTGCCGAGTGACGCGGCGAATCTGACCGAGGAGGAGCGGCGAGCCTTCGCCGAGTGGGACAAGACCGGGGCGCGGGATCGGACCCAGGCGCATAACCTGGCGGGCATTGGGGACGCGGACAACTGGCTGAACGGGCCGACCTTCAATCGGGTGATGGGGGCGGTGTCGAGCCTGTTCCACGCGGCGGAGGTGGTGAATCGGGATACGACTTTGCTGGCGGGCTATCGGCTGGGCAGGGCCAAGGGGCTGGGGCATGAAACGGCGGTGATGCAGGCGGAGGAGGACAACTGGACCATCAATTTCGATTACGCCAATGCAAATCGGGCCAGGATGATGCAGGGCAATGTCGCCAAGGTGTTGCTCATGTTCAAGAATTATTCTCAGCATGTGCTGTATTTCCTGGGTCGGAATCTGTTTCTGTCGGTCAAGGGCGAATCGGCGGAGGTGAAACGGGAGGCGCGGACCAAGTTTGCGGGCTTCTTGGGCATGACGGCGTTGTTCGCGGGCGCGGCGGGATTGCCGGTGGGGGGCCTCTTTGTGATGGCGAACCTGATCCAGGGGATGTTTGGGGATGATGACGAGCCGTGGGATGCGGAGATCGAGTTCCGCAACTGGCTGGCCAACACCTTCCCCGAGGGCGTCAGCGATGTGCTGGATCGAGGCGCGGTCAATACGCTGACGGGGTTGGACTTCTCCAGCCGGGTGTCGATTGGCGATCTGATCTGGCGGGCGCCGGATCGTGACTTGGATGGGGCGGGGATGTTCCAGCACGTCGTCGAGCAGATGCTGGGGCCGGTGGGCGGCTTGGCGGCCCGGCCGTTCACGATGTACGACGAGCTGCGCGAGGGACGCTGGGTGCGGGCGGCGGAAGCGGCGTCACCCAAGTTCTTGCGGGATCTGGTGCAGTCGGGACGCTTTGCCGAGGAGGGGGTGCTGACGCGCAAGGGGGCGGAGATTCTGGCGCCGGGCGAGCTGTCGAGTTATGAGCTGTTCGCCAAGGCGCTGGGCATGAATCCGGATGATCTGGCGGTGCGCTATCAGCAGAATTCGGCGATCAAGCTCTATGAGCAGCGGATTACCGATCGGCGGCGGGTGCTGGTGGCGGCGGCGGCGATGGCGATCATGGCGAAGGATACCCAGGGCCAGGCGGCGGCGCGGGAGAAGATCGCGGCGTTCAACAAGGTGCATCCGGAAATCAAGATCAGCGTGGAGACGCTGAAGCGCAGTGTGCGGGCCAGGGAGATGATGCGCGAGCGCGCCAAGGGCGGGATTGCGATCAATCCCAAGCTGGATTATCTGCGGGAGCAGGCGGGCGGGTTTGGGGAGCAGCCGGCGGAGGATGAGGAGGAGGAGGGGTAGGACCATTTGGGTGATGTCACCCAAATGGTGATGGTGCGCGGTTTAGGTGGCGGTCAGTAGTTGGGTACGGGTGCGCAGGGCGAAGGTGATCAATTTTGTTTTGCGGGTGGCGTAGTCCAGGCCCGCCATCAACAGGGCCGCGTTGCGCTCCCGGACCTTGGCCAGCAGGAGGAGTTCCGAGTTGGTCAAGGTGTGCTCGGCGGTGCGCTGGAAGTTGCCGGTCACAACGCCATTGCAGAGACGATTTTCGTTGGTGAAATGGTGGCTGGCGGTCTCTTTGCCCACTTCTTCCCGGCACTCGACCAGGGCGGCCATCATGGGATGATGAGCGGCCCGCTTGGCGGTAAGCAGGTCGGGGCGCGGCAGATTGGCGTAGAGGCGGCCAATTTCGTCAAGCGCCTTGCGGAAAGCTTTGACCAGGGTCAGCTTGAAACGGCGGACGACGGGCGAGTTCCTGAAGAGGGTTATCAGGTAGGTGGCCTGATCCTCGTTGAGGACGGCGTACTCGGTTGGAGCCCCTTGGGTGCCTCGTTTTTCTCGCGTTTCAAACGCGAGAATCCCCAACTCTTTGAAGTCGTCTTGGTATCTACGCACTAGAGCAAAGACGTTCTTGTGTTGGAGCCCGCAGCCATCTGCTACGGCCAAGCTGGTTGTCAGTGCTTGCTGACCACGGATTTCCACGACGTTGGCAGGAACAAAAGAGGAATTCATAACGTACCCTGACCCGCCGCAAGCGAATGGATGCGGCAGGCCCGTTCGGCGGGTACGAAGCTACGGGCTCTTCGGAGATCAGCCTAGCCGCGTGGCTAGGGTGCAACGGCGACTAGCATTTGAAGGCCATGATTTTGCGGTCGAGATACTGTGAGGTGCGACCATAACGAGGATGTTCTCGGTATGGTCGAAGAGGTGTCTGGTCCCGCGTTTTTCAACCAGGCCCTAGGGCCGGTGCAACCAGGACCACTTGCGTTTTTTATCGGCGGCGCGGTAGAGATCGGCCACGGTGATACCGGCTTGATGGGCCATCGAGGCGATCAGGGTGGGACTAAAGGGGGCCTTGGGGCAATCGACGGTGACCTTGAAGCGGCGGCCGTCCGTGGTCTTGAGCCATTGCTCATGCGATCCGCCCTGGCGCGGCGCGGGGGAGAAGCCTAGTTGGGTGAGGGCGTGCTTAACCTCGTCGCAGGTCAGGGGCGGAACCCGGCTCATACCGCGAGGTGGTGTGGCGGCCGGGGGACGACGGGGGTGTTACTGATAAACCGCCGGACCTTATGACCAAACGACAGGCCCGGGACCTGCAGTTTGATGAGGTAGTAGCGGAGGATTTGCGGCCAGGGCGCTTTGCGGGTCAGTAACTGGTCGGCGTAGGCGCGATCCTCGCCGATCAAGGCGTCGTACAGGTAGCTGTAAATTTGGCCGTCCAGGGCGCGCCTGACCTCGCGGTAGGTGTCGCGTTGGGCGGCTAGGCCCAGGTCGATGCAGACCGCTACCCACTGGTCGCCTGCCTGTTCCGCGTAACAGCGGAGCAGTAGGTGGGAAGGTTTCATGTGTTCCTCTCCGGTTATGGTCAACCAACCACGGCTTCGGCACTCTCTGTTGCCTTTGGCGGTTGATGACAGCATAAGGGCTGGGAACCCGCGTCACAAGATGACCGTGAAAAAACCCCGGACGGCTGGCATGGCCCCGGCGGCTGGCAGGGGCTGGCCATTATCTGGCAGTCGAGATCATGGGAAAGGGGGAAGGAGGTGGCTGGTCCCGCGTTTCAACCGCCCAGCCGGTGGTTCTCATGACGCCTCAGCGGGTTGGCTTCCCCGCTGGGGAGCGGGGGCAGGCGGATTATAACGCGGCGGGTTCTTCCAGTCCGGGCAGCAAGCCGGCGCGGCTGGGGGCGCGTTCGAGCAGCCGTTCCACGTCGCCACGATGCCAGGATTCCAGTTTATCTTGCCACGGGCGCAGCGGGTCCAGCCAGGCGCGCTGCTCGCGGTCGAGTTGGGCGAGGAAGGGCGCGGCGGGCTCGCGGCCGCGCACGATGCGGGCGATGAGTTCGCCTTCCAGGTCCCGGCGGTGGCGCTGGTAGGCAAAGATGCCTTCGAGGATGCGTTGCAGTTCGGCGGCGATGAGGGGCAGGTGCTGGACCTCGAAGCGGTGGGGGGCGGGGACGCCGGTGGCCTGGCGCAGGGCGTACCAGATGCCGGCGACCAGGCTTTTCGGGTAGTGGCCGATGGCGGAGATCCAGCCGATGAGGCGTTGGAGGTTGCGATGGTCGTTGGGCGTCAGGT